>NZ_PJIW01000024.1:0-57721 GCF_002929755.1 Arthrobacter sp. 4R501
TATTTTCCCAGCTCAGAAGCACCTTTCGTCGCTTTAACACACCCGGCGGGCGCCACCCTCATGAAAACCCCGGGCTAACGGATGCGCAGGACCACGTTGCCTCGCTTGCGTCCGGTGTCCACGAAGCGGTGGGCCTCGACGACGTCGGCCAGGTCGTAGGTCCTGTCGATGACTGCCCGGTACTTGCCTTCCTCCGCGAGGCCCACAAGGTAGGCAACATCGTCGGCGGTGTACGTGAGCTTGAGGCCGCCAAAAGTGACCAGCTTGCCGCTTCGGCGGCTTTGTCCCCGCGCGCCGAGCATGCCTTTGAGGTCGGCGATGACCAGAAGCAAGGCACCTCCCGGGGCGATGCTCCCTTGCACCCTCGCGAACGGGGCGTTCCCCACGCAGTCCATAACGACGTCGTACGTTGTGCCGTCTGCGGTGAAATCCGCTGCGGTGTAGTCGATGAAGCTGTCCGCGCCGAGTGATTCCACCAGTTCCTGGTTGGCCCCGCTGCTCACGGCGGTGACGTGGGCGCCGAGGTGCTTGGCCAGCTGGACGGCGGCCGTTCCCACCGCTCCCGAGGCGCCGTTGATCAGAACCGTGTCGCCGGCCTTGATAGCCGCCATGCCCAGGAAGGATTTCGCCGTGAGTCCGCCGAAGAGCAGCGTGACGGCCTCCTCAAAGCCCATGTTCCGCGGCTTGGCGGCGATGGGCCCATTCGCCGGAACGGACACGTACTCCGCGTGGCCGCCGAACCCTGCGCCGAGCATCGCAATAACCTCGTCGCCGGCCTGGAAGGCGGTCACGCCCGGTCCGACGGACTCCACTACGCCGGCCACGTCCATGCCGAGGACCGGGGTCCGCGGGCGGAAAACGCCGAGGGCCAGCGCCGTCAAAGCCACGAGCCCCTTGGGGACATTGCGGCTGCGGACGCGGTGGTCGGCGACGCTGACCGTGCTGGCCATGACTTTGATGAGCACCTCTCCGGCGCGCGGAGCGGGCTGTGCGATCTCCTCGACGCGGACCACGTCCGGCCCGCCGAACCGGCGGTAGGTCGCGGCTTTCATGGTCCGTGATCCCGCGGCTGTAGCGGCCGCCGGCTGGCTTGGGTTCATGGTTTGGCTCCTCGATTTTCCGTGAGGTGTACGACGTACACCTATCTGATGGGACTGACATTAGGTGTACTTAGTACACTTGTCAATGGAAGATGTTTGCAGCGTCGGAAGCAGGGAACAGTGACTCAGCAGATTGCCGTGGAGCGCCGGCCGCGGTTGAACCGGGATCGTGTGCTGCAGGCGGCCGTCTCCCTGGCTGATGAGGTGGGGATCGGCCCGCTGAGCATGCGCCGCCTCGCCCAAGAACTGGACGTGGTGCCCATGGCGCTCTACAAACACGTGGCCAACAAGGAGGAGCTCCTCGACGGCATGGTGGACGTGGTCATCGGCGAGATTGACCCTCCCGTTGCCGGTTCTGACTGGAAGAGCATGGTGCGGCTGCGGGTGCTCTCTGCGAGGCGGGTGCTCCAGCGCCACCAGTGGGCCAGGCGCGTCCTGGAAACCCGCACCAACCCGACCCCCGCCGTCCTTGGCTACATGGACTCGTTCATCGGCATGTTCTTCGCCGGGGGCTTTTCCGTAGACCTCACGCACCACGTGATGCATGCCATCGGAAGCCGGATGTGGGGTTTCACGCAGGAACTGTTCGACTCCACGGCCACTTCCGATGGCGACGCTCCCGCTCCGGTGGCACCGGAAGTCCAGGCCGCCATGTTCCAGGAAATGTCCGCCAGCTACCCGAACGTCCTGCAAGTTGCGACTGCTGCCAGCCACGATGACGGCTCGGTAGTCGGCAGCGGCTGTGACGACCAGTTTGAATTCGAGTTCGCCCTGGACCTGCTCCTCGACGGCATCGACCGGCTGCACCAGCGGGACTACAGCTCCGCCGCCGCCCGACTCGAGCGGGGCTGACCGGGAGCGGACGACGGCGGGACCTCCCGCCGTCGTCCGCTTGCGGCTTGTGGGTATCATCGGAACACCCGTCCCTTTGAGAGTGGAGTTACCCATGCAGCTCGGCGCTTTTTCGATCAGCCTCACCGTCAAGGACATCGCGGCGTCGGCTGCGTTCTACGAGAAACTGGGCTTCACGAGTTTCGGCGGCGACATCACGCAGAACTGGCTGATCCTCAAGAATGGTGAGACGGTCATCGGCCTCTTCCAGGGGATGTTTGAGAAGAACATGCTGACGTTCAACCCGGGCTGGAGCCAGAACGCGGAAGCGCTGGACTCCTTCACCGATGTGCGCGACCTCCAGCGGGAACTCAAAGCCGCGGGCACGGAGTTCGTGTCCGAGGCGGATGAGGCCACCACTGGTCCGGGGAGCTTTATCGTCGTTGATCCGGACGGCAACCCGGTGCTCGTCGATCAGCACGTCTAACCTGCGAGGGGCCACGTCGCTAGGGCAGCCGCGACCTAGGGCAGCCGCGACGCCCGAAGTACCGTGGCCTCGCCAGCCCGTTCGGGCTCCAGCGGCACAGGGCTGACCAGCACCGCCGGCCCGCGGTGCAGGACTCCGTCGGAAAGTACCCGGCACCGCACGCCGCCCCGGCCGCGCATCGCTTTGTGGGCGCCCGGGGCGAGCATCTCATCCATCCACACGCAGGGGTGGGCGGGCCGCCCGGCCGTGAGGCGCACCAGGTCTCCTCGGGATTCCAGGGCAAAGTCGTGCCCCAGGAGCGGAGCCAAGTGGGCGCCCCGGAGCACAACATTGCGCCGGGTCAGGAGCGGGTCCAGCTGTGCGGTCCCCAACTCCGCAGCGATGGCCTCGAGTGACTCGATGGCAAACACGGTGACAGCGGCGTCCATATGCGCGGCCTTGCCGAAGAACCGATCACCGACGATGCCCTTGCCCGCCACGAACTCCACCCGCCCGGCATCCGTCGTGGGGACATCCGCGGCACCCTCGCGGGCCCGGCCGAAGTAGGCGTGCGCCGGCGACACCAGGAGATGCAGGACCTCCACGCCGTACCGATAGGTTTCCGTCATGCCACCAAACTACCGCGCCCCGATGGGGCTTAAGTGCCCGTTCCCGCAGGCTCCAAACGGAAACGGACGACGGCGGGAGGTTCCGCCGTCGTCCGCTTACGTTAGTGCTACGCGGGGAGATCGCGTCGTTCGTGTGTCTGCCCGTAAGGGACATCGCGGCTGACGGCGACCGTGTAGCTGGTGTAGCTGTGCTGTGTGACCAGGATGCCGTGGCGGCTTTCCCTCATGGCGTGTTCGCGGGCCATTTCCACGGCGGTGTTGAGGTCGTTTTCGACGGTGTCAGGATCGTGGGCTGTGATTGCCAGGACGAGGTCAGAGTGGCGCTTGATCATGGTGGTCTCTTTCTCGGCGGGATCCCGGGACTCTGGGTGGGCACAGGCTTCCGGGGGCCGGGCGTACCCGGGGAGGCGGAAAGCGGTGGTTCCAGAGGGTTTGCCCGGCATCTCTGATGGGGCGGTGGCCGGCCGAATTGTCCGGCGGGCTGGATCGGCGGAAGCATTTGTTCCTGCGGATCTGTAGCCAGTGTGCCTGAAGCGAAGGCCCCTGGGCAATAGGTGGGGCGAAAAAGATCGGGGGAGCCTGACTAAGCGCCAGAGCACGACGGCGGGAGGTCCCGCCGTCGTCCGTTTCCTGGCCTACGCCTGGACGAGCAGGCCGGTGGCGAACATCAGTCCCATTCCCAGGACGATGCCTGCGCCGGTGAGCGGGGTGAAGGTCTTGCCCGCGGTGTCCTTGAGCATTGGCAGGAGTTTGACGGCCACTTGGGCGACGGCTCCGGCTCCGATGCCGAGCAGGAAGGCCGCAAGGGCCGGCTGGTACACGGTCGCTCCGAGGAGGGCTCCGGCGGCCGCGGGCGCTCCTGCGATGAGTCCCAGGATTGCCAGGCGGCCCAGGCCGGGGGGCTGTTTGGCGAGCGGGGTGACGATCGCCAGGCCCTCGGTGGTGTTGTGGATGGCGAAGCCGACGATCAGGGACGCGCCCAAGGCGAGTGAACCCACCGCGTACGCGGATCCGATGGCGAGGCCTTCGCCGAAGTTGTGCAGGCCGATGCTGATGGCGATCAGCAGCGCCAGGCGTTGGGGCGGCAGGGCTGCCGGCTTGCCCGCGGTGGTCGGGTTCTGGTGCCGGCGCATCCACGCATCCGTTCCCTCGAGGATGAGGTAGGCGGTCACGGCGCCGAGGAAGACGACCATGGGGCCGCCGAACGCGCCGTTGCCAGCCACGAGTCCCACGGCTTCGAGGGTCGCGTCGAAGGCCAGGAAGGCCAGCAGCCCGACGGTGACTCCCAAGAGGACGCGGACCCAGGACGCGGACGAACGGCGCACGAACGGCATCCACAGCATTCCCAAGGCCACGGGTATCACGCCCACATAGATCCCCATGAGCAACATGAGTCCGAAGAAGGAGCTGCCGCGCTCCGGACTCAGGGCGGCCGCGTCAATAACCGCTGGGATCTTGCCGCCGTTCGAGGTCACCAGCGCCACCTCGTAGGGATCCCCTTCCACCCAGTTGTAGATGATGGTGAGGGTGGTGGACTCCAGCGGCGCCATGGTTTCCCGGGTCTGCGTGAACAAGGCGTAGTAATCCGAGACGTTCACCTGGGCGACTGATACCGGGTCCGGTCCTTCGTTGCGGACGGTAATGGTGATCTGGCCGGCCGTCAGGCGGACGTCTTCGACGGCGACCTCCTCCTTCGGCGGAACGCCCTCGGAGAGTTTGTTGAGGCCAGGTGCGTTGAGCAGGGTGAACAGGCCGAGCAGGATCGCGATCAGGACCAGCGGGCCAATGCCGAGCAGCCACCTTGGGACCGGCGGCCGGCGGTGGGGTGATGCCGCCAGGGCGGCGGCTGACTTTTCATCAAGGCTCATGATGCGCTCACCTCGAAGAAGCCCATCCAGCCCAGTTCCGCGAACTCGGTCTTGTGGGCGTGGAACATGTACTTGCCCGGGTACGGGAAGCGGAGCTCCACAATGCCGCGCTGGCCCTGCACCTGGGAGATGGTGTCGGTGTATTCACTGGGCGTCAGCATGGTCCCGGTGGGGTAGTAGTGGAAGAAGTTCCCGTGCACGTGGAAGGAATTGATGGGGTCGTACTCGAGGACGTTGATCAGGTGGATCCTGACCAGCTCGTTCTGCCTGACCTGGACAGGGAAGTCCATGAAATGGAAGGGCAGGCCGTTGACGGAGTAGAACTCGTTGTCGTCGCCGCCGTCGGTGTTGTAGCCGTTCATCACCATGACCATTTCGTTGTCGGCTTTCGGCCGGCCTTCTTTGGGTTCGATGATGAAGCCGCCGTAGAGGCCCTTGGCGATGTGGGGCGCCAGTGGTGACTGGTGGCAGTGGTAGAGGTGTGTGCCGAATGGTGTGGCATCAAATTCGTAGGTGAAGCTTTGGCCCGGAGCGATGGACCCGGCGCCGATCCCCGGCGTGCCGTCCATCTCGGCCCGGTGGATCCCGTGGAAGTGGATGGTGTGGGGGTGCGCTCCGGCGTTGGTGAAGTGGATCCGCAGGGCGTCGCCTTCCTGCGCCCAGAGCGTCGGACCGGGGATCCGGCCGTTGTAGCTCCAGCCCGGGAACGTCACCCCCGGGGCGATCTCGAAGTCCATATCCACTGCGACGATGTCCCACTCCCGAAGGGTGCGGCCGTCCGGAAGAGTGCTGGTTTTGCCTCGATCGAAATCGTGCAGGATGGCGGTCGGGTCGATCCCGGCGCGGTCCGGCGGGACCGAACCGCCGGCGAAGCCAGCGTGACCGGCATGGTTCGCCATGTGGCCAGCGTCGGTGCGGGGCGAACCAGCGGCCGCCGCTGAGGAACCGTCCGTGGAGGCCTTCGCTGCCTGACCGGACATCGTGCCGCCGTGTCCGGCGTGGTGCCCGGGATCCTTGGAATCCAACGGCACCCAGCCGGCAAGCGCAGGCGCCGCGGCGAAAGCCGCCGCTCCTGCGAGCATGGCACGCCGCGTCGGCATCGTCTTTCCTTCGTTTTTCGGCGTGCCGTCCATTTCATCTCCATTGATCAAACACTTTTGTTAGGCCAGTCTAACATTCATGTTCGGCTGGTAATATGGGGATATGACCGTCTCCGAGCTGACAGCTTCCGCGCAGGACTACCTGAAGATGATCTGGTCCTCAACGGAATGGGCCGAGGCCCCCATCACTGTTGGCGCCATGGCCGAGCGGATGGCGGTCAAACCGTCCACCGTTTCGGACGGCATCCGTCGGCTGGCAAAGCAGGGCCTGGTCACCCACGCCCCCTACGGCAGCATCGAACTGACGCCCGCCGGCCGGGCACACGCCGTCGAAATGGTGCGCAGGCACCGCCTCCTGGAAACATTCCTCGTGCAGGTTCTGGGATACGGCTGGGACGAGGTACACGACGAGGCCGAGATCCTCGAACACGCCGTTTCCGACACCATGATCCAGCGCATCGACGAGAAGCTTGGCTTCCCCACCAGGGATCCACACGGCGACCCGATTCCCTCGGCAAATGGGCTACCGCACCCCCCGCAAGGGGATCCCCTGACATCCGTGGAACCGGAACGGACGGTCACCATCACAAGAATCTCGGACGCGGACCCGGACATGCTTCGGTACTTCACTCAGCTCGGGCTGGGACCGGACACCCGGCTTCAAGTATTGGCACACCGCCCGTATGCGGACGTGACCACGATTCGGGTCGGGGACCGTGACGTTGATCTTGGCCCCTCCGCGGCAGAAGCCATCTGGGTGGTGGCAAACTAAGGGCCCTCCGGACGGCGTTCCGGGCTGGCCCGGCGTGTGCCCGCCGTGCCCTGCACGGCAGCGGCCTGGCCGCGGGTAAAGATAGAGCGTCACGGTGAAGATTGCCCTGGCTCCCGACGGCGCCGAGCCCACCAAGGACGCCATGGGAAGCCCTGGTCAGCGGCGACATGGCGCCTCGAGCCCCTGTTCTTCGCTACGGAATGGGCAAAGCGCTACCCCGATGCAACACACACCTTCTTCAATTCACGGGCAACCGCCTGGGCCAAGGCACGCCACTTCCGCGCCAGCCGGGACCACGACGCATGGAGCCGGCTCGGCTCCATGGAAGCGCCCACCCTCATCCTCCACGGCACCGACGATGCCCTGACGCCCATGCCCAACGCCGTCCAACTGCACCAGCACATTCGCCGCTCCACGCAGGTCAAGGTCCCGGGCGCGGGTCATGGCCTCCATCTGGACCGTCCGGAAACCATCCAGTGGATCCGGCAGTTTATCGCCGCAAAAGCACCGTGTTACTTGGGGAAGCCGACGACGGCGGGAGGTCCCGCCGTCGTCGGCTCCGTTGGCGTAACGAAGATGGCCGCTCAGCCCGGTTGGAGCACTCAGCCAATCTGCTCGGCAAGCAGATGGGGCGGGAGTTCAGTTGATTGCCTCGATGCCCAGCCGTTTGAGTTCTTCAAGGTGGTTCCGCATGTTCTGAAGCACCTCGGGGGAATGGGGCTGCCAATCCAAGATCTCGTCAACCACTCGCAAGGGCTCTTGCGTGCGGTAGGACCTCGTCGGGTTGCCCGGGAACCTTTTGTCCGTCAGATTGGGGTCATCCTCAAAGGGTCCCGTGGGCTCCACGCGGTAGATCCTGCCTGGTCCCTCGCCCACCCCGAGCTCCGCTCCCCAGGTAGCCGCATCCAACGTGGCGGTCAGGTAGATATAGTTCGCCGTCTTTCCCTCCCCGAAATTCGACGTAAAGCCGGGTTTCAGCAAGTCCCCTGGCTTCAGTTCAGCTTTGGTGCCGTGGTAGAAGGGCCCGGGATCCCTGGCCTCGGACGGCATCGGTTCCTTCTCCATGCATGGCCTCCTCGAAAGTGGGCTTCCACTCTAGCTCGCCGACCGCTTAGGGCACGTTGGGTGTGGGTCACCCCTGCATTCGTTGGCGGTAGTTCCGGGGCGTTTCGCCGGCGTCGTTCAGGAAGTGCCGGTTGAAGTTGGACAGGTTGGAGAACCCGACTTCGTAGCAAATGTCCGAGATGGGCTTGTCGCTGCGCTCGAGCAGCCGCCGTGCATGGGCCAGCCGGAGTTTGCGGACCAGATCGCTGAAGTTCTGCCCGGTGGCGCGCTTGAAGTATTTCGAGAAGGTCGGCTCGGACATGCCTACCAGGGCCGCCGCCTCGGACATCTTGACGGTGCCGGCGTGATTGCCGAACACGTACTCCAGGACAATGTCCACCACCGCCGCGGCCTGGCCGTCCAGCTGCGGCCTGAACCATTCGTCAGCGAGGTAGCGCCGGTCCTCCTGCGGTGAGCGCGCAAGGATGGCAAAGAGTTCCAGCAGGTGGTGCAGACGCCCCAGCCCGGTGGCGGTGCCCATCGCTTCGATGGATGCGGCCGCAGACAGTGCCGTGCTCCCGAGAAACTCGATGCCGCGTGCGGACTGTTCCAGCAGGGGTTCGATTTCGGCCAGCTCCGGGACGAGGGCCGCAGTCTGCTCCACCCACTTTCCATCGAACTGGATCAGGGCGTCCCTGCCGGCAATGACCTCGCCGGGCTCGAGGTCGCTAACCCAGTCGTGGGGCAGTCCTGATCCCACCAGGGACACATGCCCGGCCTCGAACGTGCCGATGTGGTCCCCGACGATGAACTTGCCGGTGCCCTTCCTGATCAGGTGGATCTCGTACTCGGGATGGTAGTTCCAGCGGGCCGCCGCGGTGGGGTAGTCATGCTCGTGCCACCGGACGGAATGGTTCGGGTCCGCCGGGATGACCTCCCTGCTGGCACGCATGCCCAGCAGCCGTTCGGCCAGCCTGGCCGTTGCTCCGTCGGCGGTGTCCGCGGCAGTCATGGGGAATCTCCGTACTGGGTCTTATGAATTATGGACAGCTTTAGGCAGCCTTTCCCCAGACTAACGCCTACTGCCTCGAAATGGACCGGAAAATAAGTATCAGAAATCGGCAACCAGGACGCTAGTTGTCCCCTATCCCACAGGCCTAATGTTGAGGAACATCAGCGGGACACCAACTTGTAGATCCAGTGCCCCGCTTCAGTCCCTACCTCGGCAAAGCAGCCGGAACAAGGTGACTGTGCACCCCCATGAAGAACAAAGGAGTCCTTAATGCGCTCAAAAATGCGCGCTGCCTCGCTGGCCGCCGGTGCCCTGTGTCTTGCACTGTCTGCGTCCGCCTGCTCCGGAGCCGGCGGTGGGACCACCGCCGGGGACCAAAACAGCATCAACGTCCTGATGGTGAACAACCCCCAAATGGAGGACCTGCAGAAGCTCACCGCTGACAACTTCACCAAGGACACCGGCATCAAGGTCAATTACACGATCCTGCCGGAGAACGATGTCCGGGCCAAGATCAGCCAGGAGTTTTCCAGCCAGGCGGGCCAGTACGACGTCGCATCCCTGTCCAACTACGAGATCCCGTTCTACTCCGCGAACAAGTGGCTCGCGCCGCTTGACAGCGTGGCCAACGACGCGGAGTTCGACCAGGACGACATCCTGCCGGCCTACACGGCCTCCCTCACCGGCACGGACGGCAAGCTCTATGGCGAACCGTTCTACGGCGAATCCTCCTTCCTGATGTATCGGAAGGACATCCTGGAGGCCAAGGGCCTGACGATGCCAGAGAAGCCCACGTGGGATGAGGTGGCTGAGATAGCGGCACAGGCCGACGGCGCAGCCCCGGGAATGAAGGGCATCTGCCTCCGTGGCCAGCCGGGCTGGGGCCAGGTCTTCGCACCGCTGACCACGGTGGTGAACACCTTCGGCGGCACCTGGTTCGACAAGGACTGGAACGCCAAGGTCAACTCCCCCGAATTCACCGAGGCCACAGAGTTCTATACCAAACTGGTGCGCGAGCACGGTGAAGCAGGCGCTGCCCAGGCCGGATTCACCGAGTGCCTGAACAACATGAGCCAGAGCAAAGTGGCCATGTGGTATGACGCCACGTCAGCCGCCGGCGCCCTGGAAGCAGATGCTTCTCCGGTGAAGGGCAAGATCGGTTACGCCCAGGCTCCCGTGAAGAAGACTGACTCCTCCGGCTGGCTGTGGACATGGTCATGGGGCGTCCAGGCTGCGTCCAAGAAGCAGGACGCAGCAGGCAAGTTCATTGCCTGGGCAAGCTCGAAGGAGTACGAGGAACTGGTGGCGTCAAAACTGGGCTGGGCCAAGGTTCCGTCCGGCAAGCGCATCTCCACCTACGAGAACGCCGACTTCCAAAAGGCCGCCCCGTTCTTCGAGGCAGAACGCTCCGCCATTGAAAACGCCGACCCGAAGAATCCAGGCGTTCAGGAACGCCCCGTGGTTGGCATCCAGTTCGTCGGCATCCCCGAGTTCGCCGACCTGGGCACCACTGTCTCCCAGGGTGTGAGCTCGGCCATCGCCGGCCAGGGCACCGTGGCTGACGCACTGGCCAAGGGCCAGGAAGCCGCCCAGAAAATCGGCGACAAGTACAAGAAGTAACCACCCCACAACCGGATCTGTGGCCCGCCTGAGGGCGGGCCACAGAACCGCAGGAGAACACCATGACTACCGCAACAGCGCGCACCGCCCGCACCGGGCACAGCGCAACGAAACCTTCCAAGAACGCCAGGTCCCGTGAACGCGCCCTGGCCTGGGCTCGGCGTGCGCCGCTGCTGCCGGCCCTGATTTTCCTCATCATCGTCACCCAGCTGCCGTTCGTGGTGACCCTGATCATTTCCTTCCTCAACTGGAACAGCCTGCGTCCGGACCAGACCGGGTTCGCCGGGTTCGACAACTACATCCAGGTCCTCACTAACGCGGACCTGCGCCAGGCCATCTTCACAACCATCGTGCTCACCGTCTCCGTCGTCCTGGCCAGCCTGCTCATCGGGCTGGGGCTGGCACTGCTGCTGGACAAGAAGTTCATTGGGCGCGGTCTCGCCCGCACGTTGCTGATTGCACCGTTCCTGGTGGTTCCCGTAGCCGCGGCCCTCATCTGGAAGCACGCCCTGCTCAACCCCACGTACGGCCTGATCAACGGCACCCTGACCTGGATCTGGTTACTGTTCGGCAGCGACACACCGCCGCAGCCGGACCTGCTCTCGCAAACGCCCTTGATGGCTGTGATCGTCTCACTGGTCTGGCAGTGGACGCCGTTCATGATGCTCATCCTGCTCGCGGGCCTTCAGTCCCGGCCCATGGACACCGTGGAAGCCGCCCAGATGGACGGCGCCACGCCCTGGGCGATCTTCCGCCACCTCACGCTGCCGCACCTGCGCCAGTACCTGGAACTCGGCGGCCTGCTCGGAGCCATCTACATCGTGCAGAACTTCGACGCAGTGTTCACGCTTACGTCTGGCGGCCTGGGCACCGCCAACCTGCCCTACGCCATCTACCAGACCTTCTACTTCGCCAACGAATACGGCCTGGCCTCAGCCGCCGGTGTCGTGGTGGTCATCGGCACCATCATCGTGGCGACCTTCGCCCTCCGCACCGTCTTTTCGCTCTTCAAGAAGGAGGCAGCACGATGAGCACCCTCACCCCTGCCGCACCCCGCAACACGCCCGCTGGCCCCACCGCACTGAACGTCGGGCCCCGGCGGCGCGGCAAGTCCCGCATGGACCCCACCCGCAACAACACCGCCGCCGGCCTCGCCGCCTGGCTGCTCGCCCTGCTGTTCGCCGCCCCAGTCCTGTGGATGATCCTGACGTCGTTCCACTCCGAAACGGACGCCGCCACGAACCCGCCGTCTGTCGCGGCGAACCTGACCCTGGACGCCTACGCGGAGTTCTTTGGCGCAAGCTCCGGGGTGAGCCCCTGGCCGCCGCTGATCAACTCGGCAACTGCATCCATCCTGTCCACGGTCGTTGTCCTGGCCCTGGCCATCCCCGCGGCGTACGCACTGTCCATCAGGCCGGTCAAGAAGTGGACCGACGTGATGTTCTTCTTCCTCTCCACGAAAATGATGCCGGTGGTCGCGGCGATACTGCCGCTGTTCCTGTTCGCCAAGACGGTGGGCGCGCTGGACAACATCTGGTTCCTGATCCTGATGTACACGTCAATGAACCTGCCCATTGCGGTCTGGATGATGCGCTCCTTCCTCGCCGAAGTGCCGGTGGAAATGCTGGAAGCCGCCCAGATCGACGGCGCCGGCCTGCTCCTGACGCTGCGGAAGATCATTGCGCCCGTCGCCATGCCCGGCATCGCCGCGACGGCACTAATCTGCTTCATCTTTAGCTGGAACGAACTGCTGCTGGCCCGTGTCCTCACCGGCGTCATGGCCGGAACCGCGCCGGTCTTCCTCACCGGGTTTGTCTCCAGCCAGGGCCTCTTCCTCGCCAAGGTCTGCGCCGCCGCCGTCGTGATCTCCCTTCCCGTGCTGTTCGCCGGCTTCGCCGCCCAGGACAAGCTCGTCCAGGGTCTCTCCCTCGGCGCCGTGAAATAACGCCGCCCGGCACCCGGCCTTCCATTTCCGAATTCCCGAAAGGACCACTTCGATGACAGCATCAACCGCCCAGTCCACCATCCTGGCCCCCGCCGAACTGCCAGCCACCATGCGCGCCTCCGTTCTGAAGCGCCAAGGTGACATGATCATGGAAACGCTGCCCCTGCCGCAGCTCGACGCCGACCAGGTCCTGGTGCAGGTGGCCGCCGTCGGCATCTGCGGCAGCGACGTCCACTACTACGAACACGGCCGGATCGGCGACTACGTGGTGGACCACCCGCTGATCCTGGGCCACGAACTCTCCGGCCGGATCGCCGCCGTCGGAAGCGACGTTGACCCCGCCCGCATCGGCAACCGCGTCGCCGTCGAACCCCAGCGCCCCTGCCGCACCTGCAAACAGTGCAAGGCCGGCCGCTACAACCTGTGCCCGGACATCGAGTTCTACGCCACTCCGCCGATCGACGGCGCCTTCGCCGAATACGTCACCATCCAGAGCGACTTCGCCTACGACATCCCGGACAGTGTCAGCGACGAGGCGGCCGCCCTCATCGAACCCCTTTCCGTGGGGCTGTGGGCCTGCGAGCGAGCGGAAATCAAACCGGGCAGCCGGGTCCTGATCGCCGGCGCCGGCCCGATCGGCATCATCGCCGCCCAGGCCGCACGCGCGTTCGGCGCCACCGAAATCTACATCACTGACATCGCCGAGGACCGGCTCGCCTTCGCGCTCGAACACGGCGCAACGCACGCGCTCAACGCCAAGACGGACAGTGTGGAAGGGCTCGACGTCGACGCGTTCATTGACGCTTCCGGCGCATCGCAGGCTGTCCGTTCAGGGATCAAGGCCGTCGGGCCGGCCGGCAGGGTCATCCTTGTCGGTTTGGGGGCGGACGACGTCGAGCTTCCAGTCTCATACATCCAGAACCGGGAAATCTGGCTCTCCGGTGTGTTCCGCTACACCAACACCTGGCCGCTGGCGATCCAACTGATCGCCGATGGAAAGGTGGATCTGGATATCCTCGTCACCGGGAAATTCACCCTCGCCGAGTCCGAAGAAGCCCTGAAAGCGGGCAAGCAGACCGGCCAGCTCAAAGCCGTCGTCTACCCGGGCCGTTGAACATGATCACCGTTATCGGCGAATCGCTCGTGGACATCATCAGCGACCCCCGCCGGCCGGGGGTGGTCCAGCCCCACCCGGGAGGTAGTCCCCTCAACGTGGCTGTGGGCGTGGCCCGGCTGGGCTTGGCGACGAGCCTTGTGACGCACTATGCCGGTGATCCGCATGGGGACATGATCGAGGGGCACCTGAAGGCCAATGGCGTGAGTGTGGTCCGGGGCGGCAGTTCGCCCACGTCAACGGCGGCCGCCACGCTCGGTCCGGATGGGGCGGCCATCTATGCCTTCAACATCAGCTGGGACATCAATGGGGCGTCGCTTCCGGCCTTGGCCGCGGTCCAAGGTTCCACCCACGTCCACACGGGATCGATCGCGGCCGTGCTGGCGCCCGGTGAAAAGGCCACGCTTGGACTGCTGGAGGCCGCCCGCGAGCGGGCGACGACCAGTTTCGACCCCAACTGTCGGCCGGCGATTTGCCCCGATGTGGCCGCGGCCCGCACGCAGGCGGAGCGTTTCGTCGCCGTGAGCGACATCGTCAAGGCCAGCGATGAGGACCTCGCCTGGCTCTATCCGCACCGGACGTCGGAGGAAAGCCTGGCAGCCTGGCTTGAACTCGGACCGGCACTCGTAGCCCTGACGCGCGGCGCATCAGGCCCGGTCATTCTTGCCCGCCAGGGGAGGGCGGAAATGGCAGCCGAACCCGTCTCCGTGGCAGACACCGTGGGCGCCGGCGACTCCTTCATGGCCGCGCTCATCTCCGGTCTGGACCAGCTCGCAGCGCTCGGGGCCGGCGCGCGGGACAGGCTCCAGAGCCTATCCCGCGATGAACTGCACGGGCTCGCCGCCCACGCTAACCGCGCCGCGGCGATCACCTGCTCCAAGCCAGGGGCAAACCCACCCCACTCGGCTGAACTTGGTCCGCTGTCTTTTCCGTTGCGGACCCCGTTGGGGCATTAACGAAAGCGGACGACGGCGGGAGGTCCCGCCGTCGTGCGTCCGGTCGACCAGGGGCCCAAGTGTCCGTTCGCGCAGGGTTCCGGCGGTGATGCCAACAGCCGTCACACCACAACCATGGAGCCAGATCTCACACACGTGTATCTGGCTGCGGACGAACAACAACGAGCATGCTGCAGCCGGCGCCGCTGAGGTAGGGTCCGTGACGCATGCCCGGTGGACGGCACGCATACATGCCGGTGGTAAACGTCTTCCCGAGTGTCACATCAGTGAGTTCGCCCGAGAGAATCATGACCTCCTCCCAGTAGTCGTGGACAATCACGCCGCTGGCTATGGTGTCGGCGCCGGGCTCATAGCTGGAGCAGGGTCGAGTCTCCGCTGGTCGGGTCCGCAGCGAGGATCTGTTCCCAAATTCCGTGTTCCGCGTCGCCGTTTGCCTTCCGCCAGCCGACGAGCGGTTCGTGGAACTCCAGCTCTGGTTTGCGCATTGCATCTCCTTCAGTCCCCCCGACGGGTGGTGTTGTATACATAGAGTATGCGAGGGCGCCTGTCGCATAAAGTGTAAAGATGACCATCCCAGCGGAAATCGACACACCCGAGATCATCATCGACCGGGACGTGCTCCAGCGAAACATCGACCGCATGGCAACTGCGGTCCGGGCCAAGGGCCTGCACCTTCGGCCACATGTCAAGACGCACAAAGTGCCCGAAATCGCTGAAATGCAGCTGGCAGCCGGAGCCGTCGGGCTGACAGTGGCCACGCTCGGAGAGGCCGAGGTCTTTGCGGAGCACGGGGCCAAAGACATCTTCATCGCGTATCCACTCTGGGTCGGTCCCCGACAGGCTGAACGGCTCCAGCGCCTTGCAACAAAAGCCAGGATCGCAGTAGGTCTGGACTCGAGGGAAGCAGCCGAAACCATGGCGGCGTCCCTGGGCGATGCCATCGGTGAGATTGAAGTGCTGCTGGAGATCGACAGCGGCCACCACCGCAGCGGGATAGCACCGGACGCCGCTGTCGACGTTGCCCAGGCCGCAGCGCGGGCAGGGCTGAGCGTAACGGGAATTTTCACGTTTCCGGGACACAGCTATGCTCCCGGCATGCCGCTAAAGGCTGCGGATGAGGAACGGTTGGCCCTCGGCAATGCCGCCGACCTGCTTGAGGCCGCAGGTTTCCCCATTACCCACCGCAGCGGCGGGTCCACGCCCACTGCCACCCTCACCGGCACGTCCGGAGCGACAGAAGTCCGGCCTGGCGTGTACGTCTTCGGGGATGCCCAACAACTGGAACTGGATCGCTGTGCGGCAGAAGACATCGCACTGACCATCGCGGCAACAGTCGTCAGCCGGCATGAAGGCACCGACCTCATACCGCGAAGGGTCATCCTGGACTCCGGCAGCAAAATCCTCGGCGGGGACAGGCCCGGCTGGGCCACCGGCTTCGGGCGGCTCCTTGACCACCCGGAAGCGCGAATCAGCGCACTGTCAGAACACCACGCCACCGTCGTCTGGCCGGCGGAGGCAACGCTGCCGGCTCTCGGAGACCGGCTGCGTGTGGTCCCCAATCACGTCTGCATTGCCATGAATCTCGTCGACGAAGTCACCGTGGTCAGCGGCGGCGAAATCGTGGACCGCTGGCGCGTGGCTGCACGCGGACGCAACAAATAACCCGCAAGAAGCAGCTACGACGGGGGAGGTCCCGCCGTCGTGCGTCCGCTCGGCTAGGGCCGCAAGTGTCCGTTCGCGCAGGTTTCTTTAGATGCCGAGCTCTGCCTTAAGTGCTGCGACGTGGCCCTGGGCCTTGATCTGGTACTGCGTGAGCGTGACGTTGCCTTCGGCGTCGAGCACCACGGTGGAACGGACCAGGCCGTCAACCACTTCGCCGTTGACGAGCTTTTCGCCCCAGGCGCCGTAGGCCAGCGCCACTGCGTGGTTTTCGTCGGAGAGCAGCGGGAATGTCAGGGCGAAGTCGCCGGTGAAGGCTGCCAGCTTCTCCGGCGAGTCCGGGGAGATGCCCAGGACCTCGTAGCCTGAGGACTGCAGGCTGGCGAGGTTGTCGCGGAAGTCGCAGGCCTCGGTGGTGCAGCCGGGGGTGGCGGCTTCCGGGTAGAAGTACACAATGACGTTGCGTCCGCGGTAATCGGACAGGGAGACCTTCTGGCCGTCGGCGTTGAGCAGGGCGAAATCGGGGGCCTGGGTTCCGGCGAGGAGTTTCTGGGTCATGTTTCGATCCTTGACTTGTGGGGCAACCGCCATGGCAGGCGATCAATCTATGGGTGCAACGGGCTGCCTAGATGCAGTATTCCGCGGGTCCGCGGACCGTGCTGCCCGGTCCGGGCACAAACTGGTAGCCGCCGCCGCGCACTGTTGCGATGGCGTGGCGGGCCGATCCCAGCTTGCGCCGGACGCGTCCAACATACACGTCGATGGAGCGGAATGCCGCGCCGGGGCAGTCCAGGGACTCGAGGACGCGTTGCAGTTCTTCACGTTGAATCGTCCGCGACTGGTTTTCCACGAGGTACCTCAGGAGGCTGAATTCCATGTGGGTGAAGCTGACCGGGACACCATCCAGAAGGACGGTGTCCGCGGCAAGATCCACGGCCACGATGCTCCGCCGCCCGGCCAGGGAGACTGGCGGGGCGACGACGGCGGCGGTGCCGTTTCCGGCGTCGGACGTCGTTTCCGGAACATCAGCGCCGGCCGTTCCGGCCGCACTCCACACGTGGACTTCGGCTTCCGGAGCAAGCCGGCGGGCACGCGCCAGGACCGCCTTGGCGGCTTCGGCCCAGACCGCCGGGTCGATGTCGTCGCCTTCACAGGGCTGGAGCCATACCGCCAGGCCGCGCGGCTGAAGCCGCGGCCGCGGGGCATGGACGTTGACGGCCATCGCGCTGCGCCTCAGACGCCGCCGCGGCGGATCAGCTTGCCGCTGGGCGTGCGGCCGTCGATCTCGTTGCCGCGAAGGAACGTTTTGCGTACGACGCCGGAGAGTGCCTTGCCGTCGTAGGGCGTGATGGGGTTCTTGTGCTTGAGCTTGGTGACGTCGACGACGAACGCGTCGTCCGGCGCGAAGATGGAGAAGTCCGCGTCGTAGCCGAGGGCAAGCTGGCCCTTGTTGTGCAGGCGGGCAAGCGCGGCCGGCTTCTCAGCCATCCAGGAAACCACCTGTTCCAGGGTAATGCCGCGGTGCCGGGCCTCGGTCCAGATCAGGGACAGCCCCAGCTGCAGTGAGGAGACGCCGCCCCAGGCCACGGCGAAGTCGCCGTTTTCCAGATCCTTCAGATCCAGGGTGGAGGGGGAGTGGTCCGAGACGATGCAGTCAATGGTGCCGTCCTGCAGGCCCTTCCAGAGCAGCTCGCGGTTGGAGGCCTCACGGATCGGCGGGCAGCACTTGTACGCCGTGGCGCCGTCGGGGATTTCCTCGGCCATCAGGGTGAGGTAGTGCGGGCACGTCTCCACGGTGAGGTGGACGCCGTCGCGCTTTGCGCTCGCGATCATGGGCAGCGCATCGGAGGACGAGAGGTGCAGGATGTGGGCGCGGGCGCCGGTCCAGCGGGCGCGCTCGATGACCTCGGCAATGGCCTTGTTCTCGGCGCCGCGGGGACGGGAGGCCAGGAACGTTTCGTAGTGGTCGCCGCCGGGGTGCGGGGCGCGGTCGATCGCGTGGGAGTCCTCGGCGTGGACGATCATGAGCGAGTCGAAGGACTTGAGCTCGGCCATGTCCTCCTCCATCTCGTCCGCTTCGAGGTGCGGGAACTCGTCCACGCCGGAGTGCAGCAGGAAGCACTTGAAGCCGAACACGCCCTCGTCATGCAGGCCGCGGAGGTCCTTCTTGTTGCCCGGTACGGCGCCGCCCCAGAATCCGACGTCCACAAACGCCTGGTCCTCGGCAACCTCGCGCTTGAGCTTGAGGCCTTCCACCGTGGTGGTGGGCGGGATGGAGTTCAGCGGCATGTCGATGATGGTGGTGACACCGCCGGCGGCGGCGGCACGCGTGGCGGAGGCGAAGCCCTCCCACTCGGTGCGGCCGGGCTCGTTGACATGGACGTGCGTGTCCACGAGGCCGGGGATGAGCGTTTCGTCGTCGGCCAGGTCAATGACCTGCGTGCCGGTGAGGCCGTTGCCGAAAGGTTCGATGGCGACGATCACGCCGCCGCGGATGCCGACTTCGCGGGCGGTGATGCCGGCGGTGGTGAGGATGCGCTGGCCGCGGATGACGAGGTCAAACGAGCCGGCCGCCGGGGTGGTTTCTTCAGACATGGACGTTCTCCTTGGTGTCGGTACGCGCTGCACTCGTAGGCAAGTGCACGCCGATGTGCTTACCTAATTGTTCAAGCAGCGGGCCTGCTTCGGCCATACATTTTTCTACATTGGACTCAAGATCGGTCAGGGCGTGAACGGCTTTGAATCCGGCTTGGGTGAGTTGTTCCGGGCTCAGCGTACTGCGGCCGCAGACGGCAATCACAGGGATTCCGGCACGTGCCGCCGCGCGTGCCACACCCATGGGCGTTTTGCCGAGCAGGCTCTGCTCGTCCAGGCTTCCTTCGCCGGTGATCACCAGGTCCGCGCCGGCCAGCCGCTGCTCCAGTCCAGTGAATTCGAGGACGACGTCGATGCCGGGCCTGCGTGCCGCGGCCAGCGCCGCGATGGCAATGTAGCCGACGCCGCCGGCTGCTCCCGCACCGGGTGCGACGGCGGCCCGCTCGGCGCGGGTGCCGATCTCGCCGGCGAGGACCGAGACGAAGTTCGCCAGGGCGGCGTCGAGGGCGACGACGTCACTCGGGGTCGCGCCTTTCTGCGGTCCGAAGATCGCGGCGGCGCCGCTGGACCCCAGCAGGGGATTGTCGACGTCGGACGCCAGAGTGAAGCGGGCGTCCTCCAGCCGGACGTCCAGGCCGGAGAATTCGATCCGGTCCAGGCGGGCCAGGGCGGCCCCGCCGCCGGGGAGCTCGTTGCCCTCATTGTCGAGGAAGACCGCGCCGAGGCCCTGCAGGACGCCGGCGCCGCCGTCGGTGTTGGCGCTGCCGCCAACGCCCAGGATGATCTGCCGGCAGCCCAGGTCCAGGGCGGCACGGATGAGTTCTCCGGTGCCCAGGCTGGTGGCGGTGGTGGCCGTTCCGGAGTCCGGGCCGCCGCCGTGGATGACAGAGGGCAGCAGCGCGAGCCCGGATGCCGCGGCCATTTCGATCACGGCCTCCCGGCCGCGGACCGCGAAGTCGGCGCGGACCGGCTGGCCCGTGGGGCCGGTGACCGTGGCGGTCCGGCGGGTGAAGCCGGAGCCGACGGCGGCGTCGAGGGTTCCCTCGCCGCCGTCGGCCACCGGAATGAGTGTGGTCTCAAGGTCCGCCACAGCTGACTGCAGTCCCGCGCTCAGGCGGGCGGCGACGTCGGGGGCGGACAGCGAGCCCTTGAACTTGTCCGGGGCGATGACCACACGCATTCCGGTACCTCCTCTCTGTTTCTTACTAATCCAGCAGGGCGATGATCGAAGTGGGGGCGTCCGCGCCGCGGGCGGCCAGCTCCTCGAACTCGTTCACGGCGTTGATCTCAACGCCCATGGAGATGTTGGTGATCTTCTCCAGGATCACCTCAACCACCACGGGAACCTTGAACTCGCCCATCAGTGCCTTGGCCTTGTCGAAGGCCGCCGGCAGATCGGAGGGGTTTTCCACACGGATGGCCTTGCAGCCCAGGCCCTCGGCCACCTTGACGTGGTCCACGCCGTAGCCGTTGGTTTCCGGGCTGTTGATGTTCTCGAACGCCAGGGACACGTTCTGTTCCATCTCGAAGCCGCGCTGCGACTGGCGGATCAGGCCCAGGTAAGAGTTGTTCACCACCACGTGGATGTACGGCAGGTTGAACTGCGCGCCCACGGCCAGCTCCTCGATCATGAACTGGAAGTCGTAGTCACCGGACAGGGCAACCACGGTCTCGTCCGGCTTGCCGCGGACCACGCCCAGGGCGGCCGGGGCGGTCCAGCCCAGAGGGCCCGCCTGGCCGGCGTTGATCCACTGGCGCGGGCCGAACACGTGCAGCAGCTGCGCGCCGGCGATCTGCGACAGGCCGATGGTGGACACGTACGTGGTGTCCTTGCCGAACGCCTTGTTCATCTCCTCGTACACACGCTGCGGCTTGATCGGCACATTCTCGAAGTGCGTCTTGCGCTGCAGGGAGCCCTTGCGTGCGGTGCACTCGGCAACCCAGCCGGCGTAGTCCGGCAGGGACTTCGCTGCCTGGCGCTCGCGTGCCAGCTCAATCAGCCCGTCCAGCGCCGCACCGGCGTCGGACGCGATGCCCAGGTCCGGTGAGAACACGCGGCCGATCTGGGTGGGCTCGATGTCGATGTGCACGAACTTGCGGCCGGCCGTGTAGGTGTCCAGGCCGCCGGTGTGGCGGTTGGCCCAGCGGTTGCCGATGCCGATCACGAAGTCGGAGGCCAGCATGGTCTCGTTGCCGTAGCGGTGGCTGGTCTGCAGCCCCACCATGCCGGCCATCAGCACGTGGTCGTCCGGGATGGTGCCCCAGCCCATCAGGGTGGGGATGACCGGAACGTTCAGCAGTTCGGCCAGTTCCACCAGCTGCGCGGAGGCGCCGGCGTTGATGATGCCGCCACCGGCTACGATCAGCGGGCGCTCGGCTGCGGTCAGCATGTCCAGGGCCTTTTCCAGCTGCTTG
Organism: Arthrobacter sp. 4R501; assembly: GCF_002929755.1. Classification (NCBI taxonomy): domain Bacteria; kingdom Bacillati; phylum Actinomycetota; class Actinomycetes; order Micrococcales; family Micrococcaceae; genus Arthrobacter; species Arthrobacter sp. 4R501. The sequence goes on from NZ_PJIW01000024.1 coordinate 21,127, forward strand.
CGACTGGCCGTGGGCTTCTGGACAACGATGGGCTCGTAGGTGTCGATGTCGAATTCGATCTCGGCCATCTGCACGTCGAACGGCAGGTCCAGCAGGACCGGGCCCGGACGGCCGGAACGCATCAGCTGGAAGGCCTTCTGGAAGGCGCCCGGAACCTGGCCGGGCTCCATGATGGTCATGGCCATCTTGGTCACGGGGGCGGCGATGGTCTGGATGTCCACGGCCTGGAAGTCTTCCTTGTGCAGCTTGGCCACGGGGGCCTGGCCGGTGATGCAGAGCATGGGGATGGAATCCGCCCAGGCCGCGTACAGGCCGGTGATCATGTCCGTGCCGGCAGGGCCCGAAGTGCCGATACAGATGCCGATGTTGCCATCCTTGGCCCGGGAGTAGCCGTCCGCCATATGGCTGGCGCCTTCTACGTGGCGGGCCAGCGTGTGGCGGACGCCGCCGTTCTTCCGCATTGCCGAGTAGAACGGGTTGATTGCCGCCCCTGGCAGGCCGAACGCCTCAATGGCGCCTTCCTTAACCAGGATCGCGACGGCAGCGTCAACGGTGCGCATCTTAGTCATTGTGTACTCCTTGAAAAGTCTGTTTTTGGGTGTGCTGAAGGGAGGCCCGGCGAAACCGGTGGTTGAGCCTGTCGAAACCGAGCCTGTCGAAACCTGGATCTCGACAGGCTCGATCACCGGGGAGCGAAGCCTACTTGCGGCCGCTGAGCTGCAGGACCTGCTTGAAGAGGCCGGAGTGGTCGAGGCCGCCGTCGCCCTGGTTGACGGTTGCGGCGACGAGCTGTGCGACGACAGCGCCGAGGGGGACGGCGACGTTGGCTTCGCGGGCTGCCGAGGTGACGATGCCGAGGTCCTTGTGGTGGAGGGCCAGGCGGAAGCCGGGGTCGAAGTTGCGGTCGAGCATCTTTTGACCCTTCTGGTCGAGGACCTTGGAGCCGGCCAGGCCGCCGCCGAGGACCTTGAGGGCGGCGTCGGTGTCCACGCCGTAGGCCTCAAGGAAGGCGATTGCTTCGCCGAGGACCTGGATGTTGACGGCCACGATCAGCTGGTTGGCTGCCTTGACGGTCTGGCCGGAGCCGGAGGGGCCGACGTGGACGATGGTCTTGCCGACTGCGTTCAGGACGTCCGGTGCTGCCTCGAAGTCGGCTGCCTCGCCGCCCACCATGATGGAGAGTGCGGCGTTGATGGCGCCCTGTTCGCCGCCGGAGACCGGGGCGTCGAGGGGGCGGATGCCGGCTTCTTTGGCATCGTCGGAGAGGCGCTTGGCAACGTCCGGGCGGATGCTGGACGCGTCGATCCAGAGGGTGCCCTTCTTGGCGTTGGCGAAGACGCCGTCCTTGCCGCTGACTACGCCTTCGACGTCGGGGGAGTCCGGCACCATGGTGATGACGACGTCGGCGTCCTTGACGGCGTCGGCGATGCTCGTGGCACCCTGGCCGCCCTCGGAGACGAGCTTGTCGATCTTGTCCTGGCTGCGGTTGAAGCCGGTGACGGTGTGGCCGGCCTTGACGAGGTTGATGGCCATGGGCAGGCCCATGATTCCGAGGCCGATGACTGCAACGTTGCTCATTGTGGTTCCTTTACTGAAAGTCTGTTGGTGGTGCGGATACCGGTGGTTGAGCTTGTCGAAACCCTGGATCTCGACAGGCTCGATCACCGGTGGTTGAGCTTGTCGAAACCTAGCGGCTGGCGCGCTGGCGGATGGCCCAGCTGAAGGCGGTTTCCGCCGGTTCCTTGTATTCGAGGCCGATGTAGCCGTCGTAGCCGAGTTCGCGGCTGCGGGCGATCCATTCGCCGAGGGGAAGGTCGCCGGTTCCGGGAGCCCCGCGGCCGGGGTTGTCGGCAATCTGGATGTGGCCGAAGTCCTTGGCATGGTTTTCGATGACGGCTGCGACGTCGTCCCCGTTGACTGCCAGGTGGTAGAAGTCCGCGAGGAGCTTAACGTTCTCTGCGCCGGATTCTTCCTTGACGCGGGCAATCACCTTAAGGGCGTCCGCTGCCGTGAGGAGCGGGTACTTGGGGGCGCCGCTGACGGGTTCGAGGAGGACAGTGCCGCCGATGCCCGCGACGCCGGCAGCTGCCGCGGCGAGGTTTTCGGCGCCGATGGCGTCCTGCTTCTCCGCCGATTCGCCGTCGACGCGGTTGCCATAGAGGGCGTTGAACGCCTTGCAGCCGAGGCGCTCGCCGATACCGGCAACGACGTCGATGTTGTCCAGGAATTCGGTGGAACGTGCGGGCCAAGAGACCAGGCCGCGGTCACCGCCCGGCATGTTGCCGGCGTTGAAGTTCAGGCCCGTGAGCTGGACGCCGGCATCCTTGATGGCGTTCTCAAACCCGGTGACCTGGGCGTCCGTGGGGACGGAGGTGTCGAAGGGCCACCAGAACTCGACGGCGTCAAAGCCGGCAGCTTTTGCGGCTGCGGGGCGCTCGAGCAGGGGAAGCTCCGTCAAGAGGATGGAGCAGTTCACTGTGTACGTCATCGTAGGTCCTTCCGAGGAGGGCTTTGATCCATCTTCCGCTTGCCTGGCTCTTCTCGAGTTTCCGCTTTGTGGAATTTAGATTCTGCTTTATGAAAAGTTTAGGGAAGGTGGGGGCCCGAGTCAAGGGGGTGTGTGGGTTGGGAGGGAGTGGGGGCAGCAAACTCTTCCCGACCGGGCATAAAGAACGGGCGGCTCCTGGCAGAGCCGCCCGTTCGTTTGATCGTATTCAGTGCCGCTTGAAGGCGTGCCTGATCTTTTCGCCGGCTTGCTTGAGGTCGGCCCGGACTGCGCGGGCCTTGCCTTCCGCCCTCATGCGGTCGCTTCCGCTGACCTCACCGGCGGCCTTCTTTCCCTTGCCGTGAAGCCTCTCCGCGGCGTTGTGGATCCTGTCACCCAAACCCATTGCGGTCCTCCTTGTGGTGCGGCTGGTTCGGCTGATTGCCGCCTATGCCGCCACTTAAATTGTAGAAAGGAATGACCGCCACGGACCGGTCGGCAGCCCAAAAGATCTGCGGGAATGCGGGGGATCGAGGTAGTTCTGGTATCGGTCCCGCGGCTGAGTCCTGGCCTTCAGCGACGCCGACGCCGGCGGACGGCCTCCAGACAACCAGCCGTCGTCGGGCGGGTGACCAGAGCCGCACTGCCAGGCCGGCACCTCCCGCCAAGCGTCAGACGGTCCGCGGCGCCTTGGCCAGGGTCTCGCTGAGTTCAGCAGCGTTCTGCCGCACCACATTCGCCGGACGGCCCGGCTCCGCGCGCCAGCTCTCTGAGAGCGGGCCGAGGTTCACCGTGTCGAAGCCGAACTCGTCATACAGCTTCGTCACGAGCTCGCTGGCCTCGGCGTAGTCGCTCGCGGTGGCCAGGGCACGGCGGTTAGGGGTGCCGGGAGGCGTGCCGTCCATGGTGATCTCGCTGTACCGGATGTGGTTGAACCCCTTCGCCACCTTGGACCTGGGCAGGTGTTCCTGGATCAGTGCGGAAGACGTGGTTTCACCGGCGTCGAGGGCCGGAACATGGCCGCCGCGCTTCCAGTAGTAGTTGCCGGTATCGATCACAATCTTCCCCGCGAGCGGCTCCACGGGGATGCTGCCGAGGCTCCTGAAAGGAATAGTCACGACGGCGAAATCGCCCGCCGCTGCCGCTTCGGCCGGCGTCGTGGCCCGGGCGCGGGGTCCCAGTTCTGCCACGAGTGCGGCCAGCGTTTCGGGGCCGCGGGAATTGCTGATCACCACGTCGTAGCCGAGTTCCACCGCTTTGCGGGCAACCTGGCTGCCAATGTGTCCTGCGCCGATGATTCCGATGGTTGTCATATCCGGGGCAACACCGGCGCCCGCAGGGATATTTCGTTCGTTACGCCCTGCGAGGGCCGGCATGTATCCGACGAGCAAGGGGACTTCTCCTCTGTGATTCATGCGTTCGCTAAGTGACAGCATGAGCCTGAATCGAGGACGGAACTGGAATGTGTCTCTTGTGTTGAACTCTGGTGCCAACGGCGCCCTGAGAGTAGCGTTTTCCCCATCAGAAAACTCCGCTGATCTGGGCTCCGGACACATTCTTGGTGTGGAGGTGCCCCTTGTGAAAAGTGGCGGAGCGGCATCACAGCCGAATCTCAAACTCATTGTCTTGTGCGTGACGCTTCTGAATTCCCTGGCCGTGGTTGCCTGCTCTACGTCGATCCCCACCCAAGCAACGAACAGATGATCTCTGGCTCGCTGCTGCGGGCCACCAATCGAGGAGGATGAAATGAAGCACAAGGTACTCGCCACCGTGGGAGCGGTGATCTCCGCGATCGGAATCTCGGTCGCATCGGCTGCCCCTGCGTTGGCCACGCGGCCGCTCGAGCACGACCACTTTACGGAGTCCAGCAGCGCCATTGCACAGGAAGAATTCCCCGGATTCTGCGCCGGGATCGTAGACTTCCCGGTGCGACACGACAGGCATGCCGAGGGGATGTTCCTCTTCGTTCATCACGGCGACGGCCTCGCATACGGAGGGGGCCCGATCCGCTCAACCGATGTGTGGACAAACACCCTGAACGAGCAGACCTTCACGATCACGGAGTCAGGCCAGGCACGGGACCACAAAATCACCGACAACGGCGATGGCACCCTGACCGTCGAGATCGCTGTCTCCGGCGTCCAGAAGGTCTACGGCCCGGACGGTACGCGTCTCTTCATGGACACGGGTACCTTCAGGTTCGCGATCCTCATGGATCACGGCGGCACACCTGCTGACCCCTCCGACGACGAGTTCATTAGGGACCTCGGCGAGACGGCCAGTCACAGGCAAGCGGACACGGCAGGACGCGACTTCTGCGAAGACCTCGTCACCTTCATCGGTTAACAAATTCAAGCGGCCCTGGGAACACGACCGGCAGCAGGGCCGGTAATCCGGCATGCCGCGAACCCGGCCCGCGCAAGCGGCCCATTTCTCTCTTGGGACGCTTTTGCGCCGAGCCACTGGGACGGAACGACGGCGACACCACGCGGGCGATAGCCTGAACGTTGAACCCAGCCCCACCCCGGAACGAGGATATCCCCATGATCACACGCACCGACGTCGACGAAGCCGCTGCCCGGATTGCGGGGAGGATCCGCGTCACGCCCGTGCTGGCGGCTGACCGAGGCCAATTCCCCGGCGAGGTGTGGCTCAAATGCGAGTTCATGCAGCACACCGGCACCTTCAAGGCGCGGGGTGCGTTCAACCGGGTCCTGGCCTGCCGGGAGCGCGGCGAACTCAAGGACGACGTCGGCATTGTGGTGGCCTCCGGCGGCAACGCCGGGCTCGCCAACGCCTACGCGGCCACGGAAGTGGGGGTCCCGGCCACGGTGTTCGTGCCCGAGACCGCCCCGGCCGTGAAGGTCAAGAAGCTCTGGGACATCGGCGCCAACGTGGTCCAGCGCGGCGCCGAATACTCCGAGGCCTACGACGCCGCGATGGCCTACGCCGCCGAGACGGGCGCGGTCTACTGCCACGCCTACGACCAGCCCGAGATCGCCGCCGGCGCCGGCACCATCGGAACCGAGCTGCTGGAGCAGCTGGGCGACGTGGACACCGTGGTGGTGGCCGTGGGTGGCGGCGGGCTCATGGCGGGCGTCGCGGCCGCCGTGGAAGGCCGGGCCAAAGTGGTGGGCGTTGAGTCCCAATCAACGCCCACCCTGCACGCCGCGCTCGCGGCCGGGACCCCCGTGGACGTGGCCGTCTCCGGGATCGCCGCGGACTCCCTGGGGGCCCGGCAGATCGGCCGGATCGGCTTCGACGTGGCCGTCCGTACCGGTGTCCGCGCCGTGCTGGTCTCCGACGAGGACATCGTGTCCGCCCGCTCCCTGCTGTGGGAGGAGTACCGCATCATCGTGGAGCACGGCGCGGCCACGGCTTTCGCCGCCCTGCACGCCGGCGCCTACGTCCCGGCCGACGGCGAACGCGTGGCCGTGATCCTCTGTGGCGCCAACACGGACCCCGCCACGGTCTGAGATTCTACTGGTCCGCCGCGACGACGTCCCTCCCGTTGAGCGGCTGGACCGGCCGGCTGTTGCCCGCGTGCGCCGCGTGCAGTGTGGCGAGCTGTCCGGCTCCCAGCTCAATGGGGGTCTCGAGGAGCAGCCAGCGCACGCCTTCCGAACAGGGCGGAGTGGTCAGGCTGCCGTCATACGCGAAATGATCCAGCGACGCCGGGAACAGAGCCGGGAAGTCCACGACGCCGGCCGCCACCCTCTGCCCTCCGGCTGCGGCGGGGACGCCGTCCGTAAACGGCGTCCACGCCGCATTGGTAGCCCCCACCGTGGCGAGGATCCCGACGACGGCCAGCCCGCCGTCGTCGGCCTGGTGGACGAAGTGGAACTCCGCTTCGTGCCGCACACCGCCCAGAGTGTGCTCGGACGGGGCGTGGAAATGCATCTGCTTGAAGGCGTACTGCTTGCCGCCAACCGTGATGCCCTGGCCCGATAGGGCGTGCAGCTCGGTGGTGTGACCGTTGTCAGTGACCTCGCCTTCCGAGGCGGAAAAGTCGACGGCGAGCGGTGCCGGGGAAAGGCCCGAACCGCCGCCGACGTCGATGGGGGACTGGGCGGTGCCGGACGAGCAGGAGCCGAAATCGGAACTTAAGGCGCCCCAGTGTTCGGGACCCTCGGCGCCGTCGTAGGACCAGGCATGGGGAGCTGCGGAGGCGGACGGCGAGGGTGCCGCGGCCCCGGCGGCGGACCTGCTGCAGCCGGTGACAAGTGCCGGCAGCCCCAGCCCGGATCCAACTATCAAAGACTTCCTGGTCATTACTGTGGCGCTGCGCATTTCCATCCTTCGGGTCGTGTAGATCCTCACCGGCGAGCCCGGTGCGGACCTACGACGACTACCACGGGGGCCGGTGGCAGGTCTTGTCACAGATGCCCACCGCAGGATGTGACTCGCTGTCCTTCCCGGAAGTCAGGGCGCCTTGCCGGCGCCGGACGCGTCCCTGTCTTCTGTGGCCAGAGGGGCTGCCGCGGCGGCCGGCACTTCGGCACCGAAGCTGCCGAGCAGGGTCAGGGAATCGGCCGACGGCGAGTCCGGCTTCGCTGAATACACCCGCAGCACCTGGTCTGAATCGTCGGGAAGCGTCAGGTCTTCGAAGTTCAGTTCCAGGTCCCCGACGACGGGATGGTGCAGCCGAACACTGCCTGCGGACCCCGTTGCCAGCCGGTGTCCGGCCCACCAATGCCGGAAGCGTTCGCTGTGTACTGCGAGTTCGCCGACGAGTTGATTGGCCTGGGGGTCGTTGGGGTGCCGGCCGATATCCGCGCGCAGGGTCCCGACGGCTTCGGCCGCCACGGTCTCCCAGTCCCGGAAGAGATCGTGGGAGCGCGGATCGAGGAAGATCCAGCGGGTGAGGTTCCGCTCCGCCGCTGGCATGGCCGGGAATTCCGCAAGCAGAAGGAACGCCAGGCGGTTGCCGGCCAGAACATCTGTGCGGCGGCCCAGGATCAGGGCGGGAACGTTGCCCACGGCGTCCAGGAGTTGGCGGAGAGCCGGCCGAACAACCTGTTCCGGAATGGGTGAATGCTGGGACTTCGCGCAGTTCTCCAGAAGGTCGAACATGTGCGCCTGCTCGCCAGGATCCAGGCGCAGGGCCCGCGCCACTGAATCCATCACCGCCCGGGACGGGTGGATGTTCCGGCCTTGTTCGAGCCGGGTGTAGTAGTCGGTGCTCACGTCCGCAAGGCGCGCGATTTCCTCGCGTCGCAGCCCGGGGACGCGCCTGCCACCGGTGGTCGCGGCTATCCCGGCCTGCTCCGGCGTCAGCCGCGACCGCATTGCCTTCAGGAACTTTCCAAACTCCGCGCTCTGACCCATGCCTTCCATTGTCCAAGCCGGCGTCCCCGCTTTCCAGTGACGAAGGTAGGACTGCCAGTCCTAGGAAAAGGAGGGAATGGCATATCTGCTGACACGGCCTGCCGGCGTGCCTAGCGTTGAATGCATAACCCCGCCCGTGCAGGGCTGTTCGAGCAAACAACACAACCACCGGAAGAACTCATGATGTCCCAGCCACAGGAAATTACCATCCCCACCGTGACCCTCAACAACGGCGTCCAGATCCCGCAACTCGGCTTCGGCGTATTCCAGGTCCCGCCGGAAGAAACGCAGCGCATCGTCGAGGACGCCCTCGAAGCCGGCTACCGCCACATCGACACTGCCGCGGCGTACCGGAGTACCTGGACCTCTACCTGATCCATTGGCCTGTGCCCGCACAGGGACTCTTCACGGAGGCTTGGAAGGCCATGGAACAGCTGTACGCAAAACAACCAGATCCGCGCCATCGGCGTTTCGAACTTCCTGGCTGCCCACCTGGACATGCTCCTGCCGGCGGCGGATATTGTCCCGGCCGTCAACCAGATCGAAATCCACCCCGCCTTCCAGCAGCAGGAACTGGCGGCCAAGAACCGCTCCCTAGGCATTGCGGTGGAGGCATACAGCCCGTTGGGGCAGGGTGCCGATCTGGCAGCGGCCACCGTGAAGTCCCTTGCCGCGAAATACGGTGCCACACCTGCCCAGATTGTGCTCGCGTGGCATCTGAGCCAGGGCACCATCGTCATCCCGAAGTCGGTCCAGGCCGCACGCATGCGGGAAAACCTGGGCGCTGCCGCCGTGTCGCTGACGCCCGCGGAGGTAGCCGAAATCACGGAACTGGAGTCCGGCGCCCGCACCGGCGGGGATCCCGCCATTGCCGCGCACAGCCAAATGTAGCCAATCCGCACCAGGGAAGTGCGAAACCAAAAGAGCCCCACCGAACAAGAAGAGAACCATGGATAATTCGCTGATGATGGCTTGGGCAGTCATCCACCTCATAAACAACGACAGCCGCAGTGCCCTGCCCGATGCCCCCGTTGTGGCACCACGACAAGCCGGACGCGCACGTAGGAGACTGGCCCGTTTCCAGCGGCGGCTGGCCAGTCTCCTGCACGAAGTCGCATGGGCAATCGAACCTGAACCGCGGACGGCTACTGAGCCCTGACCGTGAGTTTCTGGGGAGGGGAGGCGGGCTTGCGGCTACGCATGCCGGTGCCCGGATCGCTCTGCGGCGATCGTGTGGATGAGTCTTGCGGCCGTGCGTGCCGTGCGGGAGTCGATGTCGAACCTGGGGTTCAGTTCGACGACGTCGACGACGGCGAGCTTGGGGGAGCGGGCCAGCTGGCGGCATACGTCCAAGACGACGGAGAGCGGAACCCCGTACGACGCCGGTGCGCTGACACCGGGGGCGACGTACGCGGGGAGGACGTCGAGGTCGATGGTCAGGTAGACCACGTCCACGGAGTCGATGAAGTCCTGCGTGAACTGCCGGACCTGCTCAGTCCTGGACTCGGTGCATTCCTCGTCCAGGAGGTACGTGACGCCGAGCTCCCGGGCTGTCTGGAACAGGGCCTCGGTGTTGCCGGGCTGGCTGATGCCCACCACCGTGTAGCTGAACCCGTGGCCCAAGGCTTGCTCCGCTTCGGCCACTTGCCGGAACGGTGTTCCCGAGGACGGGATGGCCTCCGCTCGGAGATCGAAATGCGCGTCCAGGTTGAGGATGCCGATCCGGCGTCCACCGGTGACCTGGCTGGCGCGGAGGCCCGTGTACGTGCCGAAGGCGGTTTCGTGGCCGCCGCCAAGGATGACGGGCAGGTGGCCCGCGTCCAGGGCCTGGCGGACGGCCGCACCGAGGCGCTCCTGGCCGTCCTCGAGGTTTCCGTCCACAACGCTGGTGTCGCCAAGGTCGTGGACCAGGAGTTCCGCCGGCGCCGCCATGGGTGCCAGAGCGGAGCGGATGCTTGCGGGACCGTCGACGGCGCCGACCCGGCCTTTGTTCCGGCGGACGCCTTCATCGCTGCGGAACCCAAGGATGGCGATTCCCGTGGTGCCGGCCTGGGCCGTGTTTACTGCGTGGTGCCAGCGCCGGTGCTCTGGGCCGTGGCCGTCGTCGCGGCCCGTCCACGTGTGCTGGGTGGTGGGGTTGGTCATCGGGATCCTTCTCCGTGTCCGAGCGCCAATGCGGCGTCACGGGTGCTTGCTATGAGTTGCTTTTCGCGCCGGACCGCCCGGTCCGCCGGAGCCATGGTGCTGACGGCACCCAAAAGCCGTCCGCCGTCGTCGAACACGGGGAAACTGACGCCCCAGACGCCCGCATCCACCGCCCCGTAGCTGAGGCCGAAGCCGCGGCCCTGGACGAGCTGGAGCTCGTGGTTCAGGTTGTCTGCGTCCTCGGAGCTGAGTCCGAGCCCGGCCACGATCCTGCTCTGCTCCTGGGGGTCCAGGTGTGCGAGCAGGGCCATGGCGCTGGCGCCCTTCAGCAGGGGGAGCGAGCGGCCCGGCGAATAACTGCAGCGCAGAATCTGCGGGCCTTCGATGGCATCCACGCACAGTGCTTCCGCACCGCGGACCACCAGATAGGCGGCCAGCTCCTGGGTTTCATCCGAGAGCAGCTGTAGCTGCTCCGAGATGCGGCCCTTGACCATGGCCTCCTGGTGGAAGTTGGCGGCGAGGCGCAGGGTTTCCGGGCCGGCGCTGTACTGGCCGCGGCGCCTGGCCTGCGTCACCAGCCCGGACTGCACCAGCAGTGTCAGGTGCCGGTACACGGCGCTGGCGGGGATGCCCGTTGTTTTGCTGATCTGGGCTGCAGTCAGAGTCCGGTGCCGCGCGAATTCGAGCAGGATGTCGACGAACCGCGAGGCGTTGCCTTCCGATATCACGGACTGGCTCGGATCTGTACGCATAAGAGCGACGTTAGTGGCTGGAATCACAGACGGCATTAAAAAGTTCCCATGGCGTGGGAATTTATTTTCCGCGGGGTGGGAATGGGCCGTTAACGCGAAATCGCCGGAACCATGTCCGGGTCGCAAATTTGCAGCGACCCGGTATGGTTCCAGCGATTTCTGCGGCCAGCCGGTAGAGCCAGCCGGTAAGCGGCGGCCGGTAAGCGGCGGCCTAGGTCAGCTTGATCTGGCGGTTCATGTCCTTGTAGAGCAGGTAGCGGAACTCGCCCGGGCCACCCGCGTAGCAGGCCTGCGGGCAGAAGGCGCGCAGCCACATGAAGTCGCCGGCCTCCACCTCGACCCAGTCGTTGTTGAGCAGGTACATGGCCTTGCCCTCCAGTACGTACAGGCCGTGCTCCATAACGTGGGTCTCCGGGAACGGGATTACCCCGCCCGGCTGGAACGTCACGATGTTCACCTGCATGTCGTGGGCCAGGTCGCTGGAATCCGTGAAGCGGGTGGTCTTCCAGGCGCCGTTGGTATCCGGCATCGCCGTGGGTTCCACCTCGGCATCACTGGTGACGAAGGACTTTGCCTCGTAGCCCTCCAGCCGCTCGTAGGCCTTGCGGATCCATTGGAAGGACACAATGTCGTCGGAGACGTTCTCCAGGCCCCAGGTGGCGCCGGCGGCCAGGTAGGCGTAGCCGCCTTCCTCCAGCTGGTGCAGTTCGCCGTCGAGGGTCAGGTTGACCTTGCCCTTGGTGACAAAGACAACGCCCTCAACGCCGGGCTCAAACTCGGCCTTCGGAGCGCCGCCGCCGGGGCCAATCTCCACGATCAGCTGCGAGAACGTGGTGGCAAACCCGGAGATCGGGCGGGCCAGGATCCAGGAGCGGGTGTTGGAGAAACCCGGCAGGGTGCTGGTCACGATGTCGGTCATAACGCCCTTGGGGATGACCGTATAGGCCTCCGTGACGATGGCCCGCTCCGTGGTGAGGTGCGTCTGCGGCGGCAGCCCGCCCTGGGGGTAGTAGTACTTGCCCATCATTGGATCCTTACTTTGAAGTGGAGTGTGCCAGCCGCGGGTGCGCCAGTGCGGTCAGCTGGGAAAGTTCGACGCCGGCGAGCGCCTGGACCTCTTCGGTCCCCACTGCGCCGCACTGGACGCCGCGCAGGACGAAGGCGGCCAGGGCCCGGGCGGTGGCGGGTTCGTCCATGACCCCGCCTTCGGTGCCGTCTGCGTTATCTCGTTCCACGTAGGTGCGCAGGCGTGCCGCGGCGGCGGGAAGCCCTTGCCGGTAGAACGCGTACGTGGCGGCGAATCGGCTGGGCAGCTGGGTTGCGTGCAGGTCCCAGCCCTGGTAGTAGCCGCGCTCCAGCGAGCGGCGGACGAGGCGTCCGTGCAGCTTCCAGGCATCCTCGACGGCGTCGCCGACGGGGATGATGTTGGTGGAGCCGTCGGAGAGGCGGATGCCCGTTCCGGCGACGGCCAGCTGCATGACTTCCTTGGCGAAGTCCGCCACCGGGTGCTCCATGGACTGGTACTCGGCCGAGATCTGCAGCGATGCGGAGTAGTCGTAGGTACCGTAGTGCAGGGCGCTGATGCGTCCCGGAACCACGTGCGGCAACTGCGCCACGGGGGAGGTGCCTTCCGGTCCGAGGATCAGCTGCGGCGTCTCCACCTGGACCTCGAAGCGGAGCCGGCCAGCGGGAAGCCCGTGGACTTCCTCCAGACGGGACACGGCGAAGTCCATCGCCTGGACCTGGGCCACGGTGGTGACCTTGGGCAGGGTCAGGATGAGTCCGGCAGGAAGTTCGCCGGCCTGGGCGAGCGTGGAGACGAACAGGTCCAGTGTCTTCAGGCCGCGGGCGCGGGTGGGCGCCTCGAAGCACTTGAAGCGGATGCCGATGAACGGCGGCGCGGTGCCGGCCGCGACGGCGGTGGCCACAGCGTTGGCCGCTGCGACCGCTGCCACGTCCTCTGCCTCATTGCCGCGGTCGCCGAAGCCATCCTCGAAGTCGAGGCGAAGGTCCTCGATCGGTTCCGTGCGCAGCTTCGCGCCGACCCGTGCGGCGACGGTGGCAGCCAGCTCCGGCTCCTGGCCCAGCAGCGCGCCGAGCTTCTCGAGCCCGCCGTGAGCCTCCGCCGTCGTGAGCGCCTGGGCACCCCAGTCGGCCGCGAACGACGGCGTGAAACGGTCCGCCGGCACGTACACGGTGTGCACGGGCTGGCGGGTGCCGTCGTCGCCCGGGTAATTACGTTCCAGCAGCTGGTCGGTGGCGGCCAGCTGTGCGTCGATGGCGGCGAGGTCCGCCGCGGAGAGCGACGGCGTGGGGGAGACCGCCATGACTCAGCCCACCAGTTCGTAGGCCGGAGTGGTGAGGAAGTCCGTGTAGTCCTCGGAGAGGCAGATCTCGGCGATCAGCTTGCTGGCCGGCTGGTAGTACAGGCGGAAGGCCTCGTCGCCGAATTCGGTCCGGAGCCGTTCCGTTTCCTCGCCCAGGATCTTTTCGACCAGTTCGCGGGTGACGGTGTTTCCGGTGTCGGCGAGGACGGACTTGTTGCGGATCTGCTGCCACACCTGCGAGCGGGAGATCTCGGCCGTGGCGGCGTCCTCCATGAGGTTGTGGATGGCCACGGCGCCGTTGCCGGAGAGCCAGACGGCGGTATAGGCGACGGCAACATACAGGTTCAGGCGCAGCCCGCCCTCGGTGACCTGGCCGTCAGCCGAGGCGATGTCGATCAGCTGGTCAGCGGTAACCGAAACCTCGGGGCGCTGCTTGTCCAGCTGGTTGGGGCGCTCGCCGAGGACGGCGTCGAACACCTCGCGGCAGGTGGGGACCAGGTCCGGGTGGGCCACCCAGGAGCCGTCGAACCCGTCGTTGGCCTCGCGGGACTTGTCCGCACGGACCTTGGCGAAGGCGGCCTCGGTGACCTCGGGGTGCCGGCGGTTGGGGATGACGGCGGCCATGCCGCCCATGGCGAAGGCGCCGCGCTTGTGGCAGGTCTTCACCAGCAGCTCGGTGTAGGCCCGCATGAATGGAGCAGTCATAACCACCGAGGCTCGGTCCGGGAGCACAAACTCCTCGCCGGCGTCGCGGAAGTACTTGATGATGCTGAACAGGTAGTCCCAGCGGCCGGCGTTCAGGCCCGAGGCGTGGTCCCGGAGTTCGTAAAGGAACTCGTCCATTTCGAAGGCGGCCGGGATGGTTTCGATCAGCATGGTGGCGCGGACGCTGCCCTGCGGGATGCCGAGGAAGTCCTGGGCGAACACGAAGACCTCGTTCCAGAGGCGGGCCTCGAGGTGCGATTCCATCTTGGGCAGGTAGTAGTACGGGCCGTGGCCGTTGAGCAGCAGCTGCTTGGCGGTGTGGAAGAAGTGCAGGCCGAAGTCCACCAGCGCACCCACGGCGGGTTCGCCGTCGATCAGCAGGTGCCTTTCCGGCATGTGCCAGCCGCGGGGGCGGGCCACGACGACGGCCAGCGGCGCGTCGGTGCGGAGCGTGTATTCCTTGCCTTCGGGCGAGGTGTAGGCCAGGGTGCCGGTTGCGGCGTCGCGCAGGTTCCGGATGGAGTCGATGACGTTGGGCCACGTGGGCGTGCTGGCGTCCTCGAGGTCCGCCAGCCATACCTTGGCGCCGGAGTTCAGGGCGTTGATGGCCATCTTGGCCGGGGTGGCCGGGCCGGTCATCTCGACACGGCGGTCCTGCAGCGCGGCGGGCGCCTCGGCGACCTTCCAGTCGCCGTCGCGGATTCCCTGCGTCTCCGGGAGGAAGTCCAGGCGGCTGGTGCGGGCGACGCCGTCGCGCTTGGCCTGGCGGGCCTCAAGCAGCTCGTTGCGCGTTCCGGCGAAGCGCCGGTGCAGCTCCTCGACGAAGGCCAGGGCCTTGGGCGTGAGGATCTCTTCGGCGCGGGCGACCGGCTGGCGGTCGGTAACAGTGATAGCCATATTCGTAAGTCCTTTTCTAGAGAGCGCGGGCGGCGTGAGCGGCGCCTGCCACTGCGGCAGCCACATCGGCGGCTACATGAGGATCGAAGACGCTGGGGATAATGTAGCTCGCGTTGAGCTCGTCGTCAGCTACCCGGTTGGCGATGGCGTCGGCGGCGGCCACCAGCATCTCTGGCGTGATGTCGCTCGCACCGGCGTCGAGCAGCCCCCGGAAGAAGCCCGGGAAGGCCAGCACGTTGTTGATCTGGTTGGGGAAATCGCTGCGGCCCGTGGCCACCACGGCGGCGTACTTGGACGCGATGACAGGGTCGATCTCCGGCGTCGGGTTGGCCATGGCGAAGACGATCGCATTCTCGGCCATGGCGGCGACCTGCTCCTCGCCGATCACGTGCGGGGCGCTGACGCCGATGAAGACGTCGGCGCCGGTCATGGCCTCGTGCAGGGTTCCGGAGAAGCCTTCCTCGTTGGTGTTCGCGGCAATCCAGGCGCGGTGCTCGTCGTCGTACTGCTCGCCCGAGTGGATGGCTCCGGAGCGGCCGGCGGCAACGATGTGCTGCGCGCCCTGGGCCTTGAGGAGCTGGATGATGGCCGAGCCGGCGGCGCCAACGCCCGAGACAACAATGCGGACCTCGGGGAGCTTCTTGTCCACCACGCGCAGGGCGTTGTGGAGGGCCGCGAGGGTGACGATGGCCGTACCGTGCTGGTCATCGTGGAAGACGGGGATGTCGAGTTCATCGCGCAGGCGCTTCTCAATTTCAAAGCAGCGCGGCGCAGCGATGTCCTCAAGGTTGATGCCGCCGTAGACGGGCGCCATGGCCTTGGCGATCATGATGATTTCCTCGGTGTCCTGGGTGTCCAGGCAGACCGGCCAGGCGTCAACGTTGGCGAACTGCTTGAACAGCGCGGCCTTGCCTTCCATAACGGGCAGCGCCGCGGAGGGGCCGATGTTGCCCAGGCCCAGGACGGCCGAACCGTCGGTGAGGACGGCGATGGTGTTGCGCTTGACTGTCAGGTTGCGGGCCGCTGCCGGGTCCTCGGCGATCGCGAGGCAGACGCGGGCGACGCCGGGCGTGTAGGCACGGGAGAGGTCGTCGCGGTTGCGCAGGGCTACCTTGGGGACCACCTCGAGCTTGCCGCCGAGGTGCATGAGGAAGGTGCGGTCCGAGACGTGCTGGACCGTGACGCCGTCGAGCGCGTTCAGGGCGTCCTTGACGCGGGCGGCGTGGTCGTCGTCGGTGGTGTTGCAGGTGACGTCCACAACCAGGGTGTCGTGGTGGGATTCGGTGACGTCAAGCGCCGTGATGGCTGCACCGGCTCCGCCGACGGCGGCAGCGAGTTCACTCGTGGCGGTGAAGCTGGACGGCGCCGCGACGCGCAGGGTGATCGAATTTCCGGGGCTCGGGTTCGCCATTGAATTTCCTCCTCGTGGGGTCCGTTCCCGGACCACTCATGCAACCTAATGTTTTCGTATTATGGATATTATTATCTGCAAAGTGGAAATGCAACCCCCTGACGGTCATGTTTGGGGGCATCGCGTCCGGCCCGGCGGTGCTGTATGTTGAGTGTTCTAAGCAACTCTTTTCACGATGTGGATAAGAGTTGTCAGAATCTGAGCCCCAAGGAGGCAACGGAATGGCTGAAAAAGCCTCCGGAGGCGTGCAGTCCGTCGAGCGCGTCTTCGAACTGCTGGAACTCATCACGGACGCCGGCGGAGACGTGACGCTCAGCGAGCTCTCCTCCTCCACGGACCTGCCCCTGCCCACCATCCACCGCCTGCTCCGCACGCTGGTCTCGCTTGGCTACATCCGCCAGCTGCCCAACCGCCGCTACGCACTGGGCCCCCGGCTGATCCGGCTCGGCGAAGGCGCCAGCAAGCAGCTCGGAGCCGTGGCCCGCCCGCAGCTGAAGAACCTCGTGGAGCGCCTCGGCGAAACCTCCAACATGGCCGTGCTGGATTCGGACATGGTCATCTACGTGGCCCAGGTGCCGTCCCTGCACTCCATGCGCATGTTCACCGAGGTGGGCCGCCGCGCCCATACGCACGACACCGGCGTCGGCAAGGCGATCCTGGCCCAGCTGGACGACGACGTGGTGCGTGGCATCGTGGCCCGTACCGGTATGCCCACCCCCACGGCCAAGAGCATCGGCGACATAGATTCCCTCTTGGCGGACCTCAAGCTGATCCGTGAGCGCGGCTACTCCATTGACGAGGAAGAGCAGGAGCTTGGCGTGCGCTGCTTCGCGATGGCCGTGCCCAACGCGCCCACCCCTGCCGCCATCTCGGTCTCCGGGCCGATTAGCCGTGTGGACCAGAGTTTTGCAGACCGCGCCGTGCCGCTGCTGCGCCAGGCCGCGATGGCGATCTCGGCGGAGCTCAACCAGAACTGATGCGTCCCGCAGTCGTCAGCCCTTAACCACAACAGCGCGAACGGACACTTGGGGCCCTGGAATCTGCGGATTCTGGGCCCCAAGTGTCCGTTCGCGCTTGGGGTTGTGGGTGGTGGGGTGACGTCAGTGGTCAGACTTCGACGACGACTCCACCGGGACTTCCTTGCCTTCGGCGTCGATCAGCTTGCCGCTTTCGTAACGGTCGCCGTCGGCCAGGATCTTCAAGTCGGCTTCGGTGACCACCCGGGCGGTGCCGGCCACAAACACTGACTGGTTCTCCGAGTTTCCGGCCTTGAGGTGGTTGAAGAGCAGGTTCAGCAGGATTGCCATGACGGCGGCGGAGCTGATGCCCGAGTGGAAGATGGTGGAGAACCAGGACGGGAACTGGTCGTAAAACTTCGGGGCCGCAATCGGGATCATGCCAAAGCCGATGGAGGCGGCCACGATGACCAGGTTCATGTTGTTTTTATACTCCACCTTGGCGAGCGTGCGGATGCCGCTGGCGGCCACAGTTCCAAAGAGTACGACGCCGGCACCGCCCAGGACGGGTGTCGGAACCGCTGCAACCACCCGGCCAAGGATGGGCAGCAGGCCCAGGATCACCAGGATGAGCCCGCCGGCGCTCACCACGAAGCGGCTCTTGATGCCCGTGATGGCCACGAGGCCCACGTTCTGGGCGAAGGCGCTCTGGGTGAAGGAGTTGAACAGGGGCGAGATGGCGCTTGAGAGCATGTCGGCACGCAGGCCGTCTCCGATGCGGCGTGAGTCCACCTTGGTGTCCACGATCTCGCCGACGGCGATGATGTCCGCCGAGGTCTCGGTGAGCGTCACCAGGATGACAATCAGCATTGAAATGATCGCCGCGATCTCAAAGGTCGGCAGGCCAAAGGCGAACGGCGTGGGGAAGGCGACAACGTCGCCCTGGCCCACTTTGGAGAAATCGGCCATGCCCGTGAACAGCGCGATCACGGTGCCGATCACCATGGCCAGCAGGATGGACAGGCGGGAGATGGCGGCGTTGCCCACCTTGCTCAGTAGCAGGACGATGCCCATGGTGGCCGCGGCGAGGCCGATGTTGGCCACGCTCCCGTAGTTCTCGGCCTTGGCGTTGCCGCCCATGGCCCAGTTGGCGGCGACCGGCATGAGGGTCAGGCCGATCGTGGTGATGACCGTGCCGGTGACCACGGGAGGGAAGAACTTGATGATTCTGGAGAAGAGCGGCGTGATGGCCAGGCCGATCAGGGACGCCACAATCACGGAGCCGAAGACGGCCTGGATGCCGCCGCCGCCCTGGACGATGGCCACCATGGTGGAGACGCCGGCGAACGAGACGCCCTGGACCAGCGGCAGCTGCGATCCGAAGAACGGGATGCCCACGGTCTGCAGGATGGTGGCGAGGCCGCCCACAAACAGGCAGGCCGCGATGAGCAGGCCGATGTCCGTGGCGGACATGCCGGCCGCGGCTCCGATGATGAGCGGCGGGGCGATGATGCCGCCATACATGGTCAATACGTGCTGGAAGCCGTACGCGAACGTGCTTCCGATGGAGAGGCGCTTGTCCTCGGGGCGGGCCGCGGAACTAGTCGGCGCGGGCCGGGAATTCTTCTTGCTGTTCATGGCAGACTTTCTTGGTTCATGGCAGACGCCTTCGTCTGGCTAACAATGTCTGGCTAACAATTTGGGGGATTTCGACGGGCTCAATCACCGGAGACGTGCCCAACCACCGGGGTTGTCCGGTGGTTGAGCCCGTCGAAACCCAGGGTCCCGACGGGCTCAATCAGCGTGGGCAGATCAGCAGAAGCCGGCGATGCCGTTCCAGGCGGCGGGGGCCGTGCCTGAGTTTTCGCGCTGGACCGTGGCCTCGATCAGGCCGTAGGGGCGGTCCGCGGCGAAGAAGACCTCGTTGGGGTTGTCGAGCCCGAACGGGCTGAGGTCAACCAGGAAGTGGTGCTTGTTGGGCATCGAGAACTTGATCTCGTCCACTTCGCCGTGTGCTTCCAGGACCTTCTTGCCCATGTCGAACAGGGTCTGCTGCAGGGCGTGGGAGTAGTTCTCCGTGAAGCCCTCGAGCAGCAGGGCCTTGATGTCCTCGTAGCTCTTGTTGAAGTCCGTGGCCGTGTGGTCCAGGCCCGTGCTGTAGCGCCAGCGGGCGGAAACATCCGTGGCCAGGATGCGGTCCGTGGTCTCGGGCAGGGTGGTGTACTTGTCTCGCGGGTAGCCCACAAAGCCGGACTGGGTGGTCTTCAGGACGGTCAGGTCCTTGAGCCCGGAGATCAGGTGCGTGGTGTTGCCGTCCCGGACCACGACGGCGGTACGGACTTCCTGCCCGTTCCGGACAAAGCTGTGGTCGTGTTCGGAGCCGTGCGACTGGATGCGGTCCCAGGTGTAGGACTCGGCTTCCCAGCGGCCGCCCGTAACCCAGTCGAAGCCTGACGTGAAGTGCTCGCTGAGGCGAAGAAGGAAGGCTTCGGGGGAGCCGACGCCCGCCCGGGCGAAGGCGTAGATGGTGTTCTTCTGGGTGTCCGTGGCGACGACGTGGGCGTTGTCGCCTTTGAGGTGCGCAGCCTCGAAATCGCCGCGCAGCTGCGAGGTGACGTTCAGGTCTTCGATCTGGTGGCGGTCGGTGTCGCGGGTGACTTTGACGACGCGGACTTCTGCCTTGCCGTACTGGTTGTCGCCGAGGACGATTTTGTTGCTCATGGTCATATCCCAACTTCTGCGAGGTGGAACCTTTACGGTCCACCAACGAAATTAAGCGCGTATTTCCAACGCGTTTCTGGTGGAGCCGACCCAACAAAAAAGAGCCGGCATCCATTGATGCCAGCTCATTACGACCCTGCCTGCTGCTCCCAGGTTACGTGACCTGCGCCACGAAGTGAAAAAAGCGTAGCCCACTCCTGGCAGTGGTGTACATCACCTCCTGGGAATTGTTATGTACTTTCCGATTGTGACCGCCGGGGGCGCGTCCCTGCGGCCGAGGTCTTGACGCGGATCCCGGGCGCTCATAGAATTTCCACATAACAATAAAAGTTTTCCGAAGTGCGGAAAAGCCAAACAGCAAGAACGAGGAGGAACAGATGGACTCGAAGGATAAGAACAACGTCGTGGATTTCCCGGCCCCCGGCCAGGAGCTGTACCTGCCGTTCGGCGCCACGGATCCCGACTTCTATATTCCGGCCGACTGTGACCGTGCAGGCGGGTTCTCCCGCTGGATGCGCGCGCTCCCGGTATTCGGCCGGCAGCGTCCCTAAGAGCTCCATCCCCAGCAGCCCCTCTCCTCGCAAGCTCGGACAGGGAACCCTGCGGCTGTGGGCCCTGTTCAGGGCGGACTCTGCGCAACAGAGCAACGGGCGGGTGGCACCTGGGGAGGTGCCGCCCGCTTTTGCGTGCCCCGTGGTCTGCGCCGCCGGGCCCTGGCTGTGCGCCGTGGAACGCGCGAAAGGCCCCATGATGCGGATATGCCCTGTCGCTACCGATATTCCGGTAGCGACAGGGCATCTGCGCGTCGCCTGCCGATTTCCGCGTCGTCGGGAACGGACGCAGCCCGCAGCCTGCCCTGGCCTAGCCGTTCACGAGCTTCCGCGCCGCAGCCGAGTGCTCCGCAATGAGCCCGGCGACGTCCAAGCCCAGGATCTGCCCGTCCACCACGCGCCATTGCCCGCCCACCATCACCCGGTCCGCGCGGTCGGCGCCGCACAGCAACAGTGCCGCAATGGGGTCGTGGCTCCCGGAGAAGCGCAGCTCGTCGAGGCGGAAGAGTGCCAGGTCGGCCTGCATCCCTGGCGCCAGTTGACCGATATCGGAGCGCCCCAGCACGGCTGCCGAGCCCCGCGTCGCCCAGCCGAGAGCGCGCTCCACCGGCACGTCCGCACCGTAGCGCAGCCGCTGCAGATAGAGCGCCTGCCGGGCCTCGAGGATCATGTTGGAGGCATCGTTCGACGCCGATCCGTCCACTCCTAGCCCCACCGGGACCCCGGCTGCCTCGAGTTCCAGCACGCGCGCGGTGCCTGACGCGAGCCGCATGTTCGACGTCGGGCAGTGCGCGACGGCTGTGCCCGCGGCGCCCAGCCGGGCGATCTCCTCGTCGTTGAAGTGGATGCCGTGGCCCAGCCAGGTGCGGTTGCCCAGCCAGCCGACGCTTTCCAGATAGTCCACGGTTCGTAAGCCAAACATCGAGTGGCAGAAGTCTTCCTCGTCGACGGTTTCGGCGAGGTGCGTGTGCAGCCGGACGTCGAGCCGCTCGGCCATCAGGGCACTCTCGGCCATGATCTCCTTGGTCACCGAGAACGGCGAACACGGGGCCAGCGCAATCTGGATGACGGCACCGTCGCCGCGCTCGTGGTACTTCGAAATGAGGCGTTCGCTGTCCGCCAGGATGACCTCCGGCCGCTGCACGGTGGACTGTGGCGGCAGGCCGCCGTCGTCCGTTCCCAACGTCATGGAGCCGCGCGTGAGCGTGGCCCGCATGCCCAATTCGCGTACGACGCCGACCTCCACGTCGATTGCGCCCTCGAGTCCCGCGGGGAACAGGTAGTGGTGGTCGGCTGCCGTGGTGCAGCCGGAGAGCAGCAGCTCGGCCAGGGCCACCTTCGCCGCGAGTTCCAGGCTGTCCGGAGTCAGGCGCGCCCAGACCGGGTAGAGGTTCTGCAGCCAGGGGAACAGCGGGGAGTTGGCCGCCGGACCCCAGGCGCGCGTGAGGGTTTGGTAGAAGTGGTGGTGCGTGTTGATCAGGCCCGGCATCAGAACATGCGCGGAAGCATCGAAGACGGAGGAGCAGGGTGCGGACGGCTGCCCGCCGGCCGGAACCAGCTCGGCGATGATGCCGCCACTGACCACGATGCCGCCGCCGGCGTCGAGCCCGTTGGCGGTGAAAGCGGCGAGCGGGTTCTTGATCCAGAGCCTGGACGGGGATGGGGCGGTGGACGGGACTGGGGATGGGATGTGCGGGTGGGCCATGGATGGCTCCTTGTCTGGTCGGCAACAAATGCGTTCCAGCTCAGTGATGCCCTGTCTGCTGATCCAGGATGCCGGTCTGCCCATGGGTAGCCGGTGGCAATCAGCGTAGGACGCACGCGGAAGCGCGTCAATGTGACCCGCTTGAAACCTGAATTTCACATCACGAAATTAAGTTTCCAGAAAACTATGGCGCTGCTCACACATCCGGTGCTAATCTCGATCTTGCCAAAGGCGGGCACCCGGACTCCGGGAAGCTATCTACCAGGCGAACCTTCAAAAGCACATGCTGAAGCCTGGTAGCCGTATCACTGGCGCGTCCCCGACTCAGGGTTACTGGGCTTCCTTGCCACTAAGGAAGTCGCAAAATGAGCACAACCGTCACGGCCGAACATTTCCTGGCCGCATCCATAAATCTGGCAACAGCCAACGTCCTGGACAGCGGCGGCCCGTTCGGCGCCGTCGTTGTCACCGCGGATGGCCGGGCCTTCGAAGGCGTCAACAGAGTCACCGCCACGAACGACCCCACGGCCCACGCCGAGGTCACCGCCATCCGCAATGCCTGCCGCGAGCTCGGCACCTTCGATCTCAGCGGAGCCACCCTCTACACGAGCTGCGAGCCCTGCCCCATGTGCCTGGCCTCGGCCCTCTGGGCCCGGATCGGCAACGTGGTCTTCGCCGCCGACCGGCACGACGCAGCCTCCGTGGGCTTCGACGACGCCGTCTTCTACGAGTACTTCGAGAACGAGGACCGGGATGCACTGATGCCGGTCACCAAGCTGGAACTGGGCGACCCCCAGGCTCCCGCCATCCTGGAACCGTTCAACACCTGGAACACGCTCGATTCCAGGATTGACTACTAGGATCCGGTGGCTGACATGACAATCCTGGACCCCGCAGAAATGCGAACCGCAGCTGAAAAGCAGGCTGCGCCCGAAGGCGCAGAGCACACGGCGGCACCCCGGCCCCCGGCGTCGAAATCCTTCCTGGATAGTTTCTTCCAGATCACCAAGCGTGGCTCCACGCTGGCCCGCGAATTCCGCGGCGGCATTGTCACGTTCTTCACGATGGCCTACATCGTGATCCTCAACCCGCTGATCCTCGGCGGTTTCTCGGCCGAGAACGCCCCCACGGACGTCGCCGGCGGCTGGCTCTCGGCAGCGCAGGTGGGGGCCGTTACCGGGCTCACCGCCGGCGTTATGACCATCGTGTTCGGCCTCGTCGCCAACCTGCCGTTCGGGCTCGCGGCGGGCCTGGGCATCAACTCGTTCCTGGCAGTGGCCGTCATCCAGGACGTCACCTGGCCCGAAGCCATGGGCCTGGTGGTCATCAACGGCATCCTGATTGTCCTCTTCGGCGCCACGGGTGCCCGGACGGCGATCTTCAAGGCAGTCCCCAAAGAACTCAAGGCCGCCATCACCGTCGGCATCGGCCTGTTCATCGCCTTCATCGGCTTCGTCGACTCGGGTTTTGTCCGCCCCACCAAAGGCGGCCCGCCGGTCCAGCTCGGCACCGACGGCTCCATCACCTCCATCCCCACCCTCGTCTTCATCGTCGGCCTGCTGGTCATGGGAATCCTCGTGGCCCGCAAGATCCAGGGCGGCCTCCTGATCGGAATCGTCGCCACTACCGCCCTCGCCGCCGTCGTCGAGGCCGTTATGCACATCGGACCCGGCAGCGCCGACAACCCCGGCGGCTGGCACCTTAACGTGCCCGTGCTCGCCGGCCAGCTGGTCTCCGCCCCGGACTTCAGCCTGGTGGGCCAGTTCGATCTCTTCGGCTCGTTCGCAAGGATCGGCGGCCTCGCGGCCACCATGCTGGTGTTCACCCTGGTGTTCACCAACTTCTTCGACGCCATGGGCACCATGACCGGGCTCGCCAAGAGCGCCGGAGTGGCGCACAAGGACGGCACGTTCCCCAGGCTGAAGTCGGCCTTCATCGTCGAAGGCATGGGTGCAGTGGTGGGCGGCGGAACGTCCGGCTCGTCCAACACCGTCTACATCGATTCCGCGGCCGGCATCGGCGAAGGTGCCCGCACCGGCCTGGCCTCCGTGGTCACCGGAGTGCTGTTCCTGGGCTCGATGTTCTTTACGCCGCTGACCTCGGTGGTGCCGCTCGAAGTGGCGGCTGCCGCCCTGGTGGTGGTGGGTGCCATGATGATGGCACAGATCCGCGAGATCAAGTTCAGCAAGTTCTCGATCGCACTGCCGGCCTTCCTGACCATCATCACCATGCCGCTGACCTACTCGATCGCCAACGGCATTGGCGTCGGATTCATCTCCTTCGCGGTCATCAGTGCGGCGTCCGGCCGGGCCAGGAAGGTCCATCCGCTCATGTGGGTGGTCACCGCGGGCTTCATCATCTACTTCGCCCGCGGGCCGATCAACGCCCTTCTGGGCGCGTAGGTCCCGGCGCAACCGCCCATTCGGGCGCCTTAAACGGCGGTCCATCCGCACCCACCGCATCGAGTAGGCGTCCGCCGCCGTGGTCCACCGCACCGGAACCCACGACGGCGGGCGGCGGTGGAGTGCGGCTGGGCCGTCACGGACCGGGGCGGGATTAGAGGCCCCGCCCCGGTCCCCTCAAACAACTCCCCTGACTTTCCCTCTACACCAGCAAGGAATGAGATTATGAGGCAAGACCGCGCTCTGTTCCGGACAGGCTTCCCGTCCGGGACCTCAGTGGTAAAGGACGTGTTGCCATGCTGGACCTAATACCTTCACTGGGAGGCTGGCGGCCCGCGGTCTCCGGCCAGCGCTGCGCCGTCGCCACCATCGTGGCCGCGGGCGGCTCCGTGCCCCGGCCGCTCGGCACGTCCATGCTTGTGTCGGAACACGGGGACGTCCTGGGCAGCCTCTCCGGTGGCTGCGTGGAGGGCGCCGTAGTGGACGCCGCCCTTGCGGTAATGCGCGACGGCGGCAGCCGCCTTGAGTCGTTCGGCTACAGTGCCGAGGACGCGTTCGCCGTCGGACTCTCCTGTGGAGGAGAGCTGGAAGTCCACATCCAGCCGCTCGGATCATCGCTGGAGGCCATGGACTTCGCCATACTGAACAGCCTGGCGGGCCGCCACTCCATCACTGCCCTGGCGCTGATCCGCAGGCTCGACGCCGGCGGGGGAGCCGTCGTCGTGCAGGATCCTGTGCGGTTCCGCGCCATGGAGTCCCCGGAACTTGCCCGGCTGGTGGGTGATCATCCCGCTACCGTTTACGCGGCAGCCGCCCAGCTCGAGCCGCTGCTCCAAGGCGGCCGCGCCGGTTTGGTCCGCGTGGCACCACCCGACGGCTGCTCCGACAGCCGGGACCAGACCCACCCCGAACCCATCACCCTGTTCGTGGAAAGCCGGCTCCCGGCCGCGCGCATGCTCATTTTCGGAGCCAACGACTTCGGCGCCGCGCTGCTCCCGGCCGGGAAACTGCTGGGCTATGACGTCACCCTGTGTGATGCCCGGCCGGCGTTTTCGAACCAGGGTCGCTTTCTCGCCGCCGACCAAGTGGTCACGGACTGGCCGCACCGCTACCTTGCCGCAGAAGCAGCCGCAGGACGCGTGGACGGCCGGAGCGTGGTGTGCGTGCTGACCCACGACCCCAAGTTCGATATCCCGCTGCTGGAAACCGCGCTTGGCCTGGGCCTCGCCTATGTGGGCGCCATGGGTTCGCGGCGCAGCCACCGCCAGCGGATCGACGCGCTGCTCGCGGACGGCACGCCGGCGGAAGCGCTGGAGCGGCTCCATTCGCCCATCGGCCTGGATCTTGGCGCGGTCACGCCTGCCGAGGTCGCCGTGTCCATTACGGCCGAGATTATCGCCTCCCGCGGCCGGGCAGGACGGGGCAGCACCACGCCGGCGCCGCTCAAGGCGCCCTCGCTCAAGGACGTCAGCGGCCCCATCCACCCCACATCAGAACCCCGCTCCACCCACGCACCCCGCCAGGAGGACCCATGGACATGAACACCATCGAGGCCGTCGTGCCCACGACGGACCCCGCCGAATGGCGCGACGGCGATGCCTGGCTGGCTGGCGGCACGGTCCTGTTCTCCTACGGGAGTACGGTCCTGAAGCGGCTGCTGGACCTTGGCCAAGCGGGTTGGCCCGCCGTTACCGTGAGCGATGCAGGGATTGAACTGGCCGCCACGTGCACCGTCGCGGAGCTCTACGCCCTCCCGGGTTCGGACGAAGTTGCCGGCAGGGAGTGGCCGGGCCTGGACCTGTTCCGTCCGTGCTGCGACTCCTTCGTGGCATCGTTCAAGGTCTGGAACATGTCCACCGTGGGCGGCAACCTGTGCACCTCGCTCCCGGCCGGGCCCATGATCTCGCTCTGCGCCGGGCTGGACGCCACCGCCACCATCCTCGGCCCCGGCGGCAGCAGCCGCACGGTCCCGGTGGCCACGTTCATCACCGGGGACGGGCAAAACAGCCTGGCACCCGGCGCGCTCCTGCGCAGCATCCATCTGCCGGCGTCGGCCTTGTCCGCGAAGGTGGCCTTCCGGCGGCTCTCGCTCAGCAACCTCGGCCGTTCCGGAGTCCTGCTGATCGGCCGGCGGGACGCCGACGGCGGCCTGGTCATCACAGTCACCGCCGCCACCAAACGCCCCGTGCAGCTGCGGTTCACCGCTGCCAAGATGGCTGGCCCCGCCGCCCTGGCGGCCGCCGTCGGGAAGGCCATTCCCGCGGAGCTGTACCACGACGACATCCACGGGCTGCCCGAGTGGCGCCGGGACATGACCCTCCGGCTTGCCGAGGAGATCCGTGCGGAACTGCTGGAGGAACGGCTCACCGTGTCGGGCGATTTCTGGACGGGCCGGCCGCACGCCACCTCGCCGCAGCCGAGCGCGCAACCCGACACAGCGCAGAACAAGCAGCAGAAGGAGGCCTGAGCATGGCAATCGAAATCAACGGCACCGCCGCCCCGGCCACACCCCGCCCGGGCCAGTGCCTGCGCACGTTCCTGCGCGAACAGGGCAACTTCGGGGTCAAGAAAGGCTGCGACGGCGGCGACTGCGGTGCCTGCACCGTCCACGTGGACGGCGCCCCCGTACACAGCTGCATCTACCCGGCCGTCCGCGCCGACGGCAAGGCGGTCACCACCATCGAAGGGCTCACCGGGACGTCCGGTGCAGCGGGAGGTGCGCTGCACCCCGTGCAGGAGCAGTTCCTGGCCGAACAGGGCTTCCAGTGCGGCTTCTGCACCGCCGGCATGATGATGACCGCAGCCACCTTCGACGACGAACAGAAAGCCAACCTGCCCCGCAGCCTCAAGGGCAACCTCTGCCGCTGCACCGGCTACCGTTCCATCGCGGACGCAGTGTGCGGAACCCACGGCAAGCACAATCACGACGGCGGCGCGGCAGCTGGCGCGGTCCGTCCGGCTTCCGCGGGCGGAACCACCGCCGCCGGCACCGCAGTGAGCAATACCGCCGCCGGCACCACGGCAGCCCCCGCCGGGCAGCTCGGCGACAACGTGCCTGCCCCGGCGGGCCTCGCCGTCGTCACCGGCACCGCCCGCTACACCCTGGACGTCCCCGCCGACGAGCTAGAAGGCCTGCTGCACCTGAAGCTGCTGCGCTCACCCCACGCGCACGCGCGGATCGTATCCATCGACAGGACGGCCGCACTCCAGGTGCCCGGCGTCGTCGCGGTCTTCACCCACGAGGACGCCCCGGCGCAGCACTTCTCCACCGCCCAGCACGAGCTCTACACCGACGATCCCGACGACACCCGCGTCCTCGATGACGTGGTCCGGTTCATCGGCCAGCGGGTGGCCGCCGTCGTGGCCGAATCCGTGAGTGCCGCCGAGGCCGGGGCCCGCGCCCTGCAGGTGGAATACGAGCTGCTGGACACCGTCTTCAGCCCGCAGGACGCCATGCTCCCCGGCGCCCCGGCACTGCACGGGGACAAGGACGCCGTGAAGGCCCGGATCTCGCGGCCGCGGCAGAACGTCGTGGCCGAGCTGCACTCGGAGCTGGGCAGTGTGGCGGGCGGTTTCGCCGCTGCCGACTTCATCCATGAGCACACGTACAGGACTCAGCGCGTGCAGCACGTCGCCCTGGAAACGCACTCCTCCATCGCCTGGCTCGATGAAGAAGACCGCCTCGTGGTCCGTACCTCCAGCCAGGTCCCGTTCCTGGTCCGGCGCACACTGGGCCGCGTGTTCGACCTGCCGGAGGAGCGCATCCGCGTGGTGGCCGGCCGCGTGGGCGGCGGCTTCGGCGGCAAGCAGGAAGTGCTCACCGAGGACCTCGTAGCCCTCGCCACGCTCACGCTGCGCCGGCCCGTGCAGGTGGAGTTCACCCGCACGGAGCAGTTCACCGCCACCACCACGCGGCACCCCTTCACCATCAAACTCAAGGCCGGCGCCAGCAAGGACGGTCTCCTCACCGCGCTGCAGCTGGACGCGGTCACCAACACCGGCGCCTATGGCAACCACGCCCCCGGTGTGATGTTCCACGGCTGCGGCGAATCGCTGGCCGTGTACAAGTGCGCCAACAAGAAAGTGGACGCGCATGCCGTCTACACCAACACCGTGCCAGCCGGGGCCTTCCGCGGCTACGGGCTGAGCCAGATGATCTTCGCGATCGAGTCGGCCATCGATGAACTGGCTGTCGGCATCGGCATGGATCCCCTGGAATTCCGGCGCCGGAACATGGTGCGCGAAGGCGATGACATGCTCTCCACCAACCCCGAGCCCGAGGAGGACGTCCACTACGGCAGCTACGGCCTGGACCAGTGCATCTCCCTGGTGCGTGATGCCTTGGACCGCGGCAAGCAGCGCTACCGCGACGCCGGCCTCGATGACCTCGGTCCGGACTGGGTTACCGGCGAAGGTTCCGCGCTGTCCATGATCGACACCGTCCCGCCCCGCGGCCACTTCGCCCACACCCGCGTGAGCCTGCTCCCGGACGGCACGTTCGCGGCCGACGTCGGGACCGCCGAATTCGGCAACGGCACCACCACGGTGCACGCGCAGCTGGCCGCGACGGCGCTCGCCACCACAGCGGGCAAGGTGGCCGTGCGGCAGTCCGATACCGACCTGGTGGAGCACGACACCGGTGCGTTCGGTTCGGCCGGGACGGTGGTGGCCGGCAAGGCCACCCTGATGGCGGCTACCGAACTGGCCTCCCGGATGGTCACCGTCGCCGCGGCGCTGACCGGCGTTCCGGAGACCGAGTGCGTGCTCGACTACGGCGGCGTGGACTGTGCCGGGCGGCGGGTTCCGCTCGCAGACATCCACGACGCCGCGCGGCACCAGGGCGTGCAGCTCGCCGTCGAGGGCAACTGGGACGGGACCCCGCGATCGGTCGCGTTCAACGTCCACGGGTTCCGGGTGGCGGTCAACACCGGCACGGGGGAGCTACGGATCCTGCAGAGCGTGCAGGCAGCCGACGCCGGCGTGGTGGTTAATCCGCGGCAGTGCCGCGGCCAGATCGAGGGAGGCATCGCGCAGGCGCTGGGCGCTGCACTGTATGAGGAGGTCCGGGTGGACGACGCCGGCCGGGTCACCACGGACATCCTGCGGCAGTACCACATCCCGTCCTTCGCGGACGTGCCGCGCAGCGAGGTCTACTTCGCCTCCACCAACGACCAGGTGGGCCCGCTCGGGGCGAAGTCCATGAGCGAAAGCCCGTTCAACCCGGTGGCCCCGGCCCTGGCCAATGCGATCCGGAACGCCACGGGGGTCCGGTTCGCGGAGCTGCCGATCGGCCGGGACAAGATCTACCTGGGTCTGAAGGACGGAGGGCTGGTTCCCTCCCGCTGACACCATTGCTGACCGTTTGTGACCGGCCGTGATCCGGCGACCCCTTGACTGATGCGTGACCTAGGTCATACCGTTATTTCACTACTCGATACCCATCTTCCGCATTGTGGAAATTGCAATGACGCTCCTGCCGGTAGTTTCCGGCGCGAATCCCATTGCGGAACGCATGGAAGACCTCTTCAAGAAGTGAGATAACGATGCAAACACCACCGTTGACCGGCGTTGACCCGGCACCCGAGACAGAAGCTGACCTGGGCAAAGCGGCCCACCCCTCTATGGGTGTCGACGCGCTTTGTGATTCAGCCACCGCCGTCTCAGGCCAGGCCATCAGCCCCACCTTGTACAACGTAGACCTTGCCCCCACCAAGCGTGAAGGCCGCCGGTGGACCGGCTATAGCATCTTCACGCTCTGGGCCAACGACGTCCACAGCCTCGGCAACTATGCCTTCGCCATCGGCCTCTTCGCCCTTGGGCTTGGAGGCTGGCAGATCCTCCTTGCCTTGGGCATCGGAGCCGTGCTGCTCTTTGCCCTGCTCAACTTCTCCGGCTTCATGGGGGTCAAGACCGGTGTACCGTTCCCGGTCATGAGCCGGATCAGCTTCGGTATCCGCGGTGCCCAGATCTCCAGCCTGCTCCGCGGCGCCGTCGCCATCGCCTGGTTTGGGATCCAGACGTACCTGGCCTCGGTGGTCCTCCGCGTAATGCTCGTGGCCATGGTGCCCTCCCTCAAGGAGCTGGATGGCAACTCCATTATGGGCCTGTCCACACTCGGCTGGATTGCCTTCGTTGCACTGTGGATCGTCCAGCTGGTCATCGTCAGTTTCGGCATGGAAATGATCCGCAAGTATGAGGCCTTCGCCGGGCCCATCATCCTGGTGACCATGGCTGCCATCGCCATCTGGATCTTCGCGGAAGCCGGCGGCTCCATCGCCTGGGCACCGGACAATGCGCTCGAAGGCGCCGACATGTGGCGCACCATCTTTGCCGGCGGCGCACTGTGGGTCTCCATCTACGGAACCTTCGTCCTGAACTTCTGCGACTTCACACGCTCGGCGGTCTCCAAGAAGGCCGTGGTCCGCGGAAACTTCTGGGGCATCCCCATCAACATGCTGGTCTTCGGTGCCATCGTGGTCGTCATGGCAGGCGGCCAGTTCAAAATCAGCGGCAAGATCATCGAGAGCCCCTCGGACATCGTCCAGACCATCCCGAACACGCTCTTTCTTGTCCTGGCCTGCCTGGCCCTGCTGATCCTGACCATCGCCGTGAACCTGATGGCCAACTTCGTGGCCCCCGTCTATGCACTGACGAACCTGTTCCCCAAGCACCTGAACTTCCGCAAGGCGGCCTGGGTCAGCGGTACGATCGGCCTCATCATCCTTCCCTGGAACCTCTACAACAACCCCTTGGTCATTGTGTACTTCCTCGGCGGATTGGGCGCGCTGCTGGGGCCCCTGTTCGGCGTGGTCATGGCAGACTACTGGCTGCTGCGCCGCGGCAAGGTCAACGTGCCGGAGCTCTACATCGAGTCGCCCACGGGAGCCTACTTCTACAAAAAGGGTTACAACCCTAAGGCGATCATGGCACTGATACCGGCTGCCACCGTCGCCCTCGTGATCGCTTTTGTCCCGGCCTTCGAGGGAGCCGCCCCGTTCTCCTGGTTCTTCGCAGCCGGCATCGCGGCAGTGGTGTACTACCTGATTGCGGATCGCAGGCAGCAGTTCGACGACGTCGACGGCGAGCCCATCGCCATCGTCAGCACCCACTAACCAACCCGTCCCGAAAGGGGAAAGCACCATGCGCATCCTTGTGGCCAACGTCAACACCACACAGTCCATGACCGACTCCATCGCCGCCTCGGCCCGCAGTGTGGCGGCACTCGGAACGGAAATCATTGGAATCACGCCCCGCTTTGGTGCCGATTCCTGCGAGGGAAACTTTGAGAGTTACCTCGCCGCGATCGCGGTGATGGACGCCGTGGTCAACTATCCGGAGCCGTTCGACGCGGTCATCCAGGCCGGCTACGGCGAGCACGGCCGCGAAGGGCTCCAGGAGCTCCTGGACGTTCCGGTGGTGGACATCACCGAGGCGGCCGCGAGCACCGCGATGTTCCTGGGCCACAAGTACTCCGTGATCACCACCCTGGACCGGGCCGTGCCGCTGATCGAGGACCGGCTGAAGCTGGCCGGCCTAGACGCCCGGTGCGCCTCGGTCCGGGCCAGCGGCATGGCCGTCCTGGAACTGGAGGAGGAGCCGGAGCGCGCTGTGGAAGCCATCATCGAACAGGCGCTGCTGGCTGTCCGCGAGGACAAGGCGGAAGTCATTGTCCTGGGGTGCGGCGGCATGGCCGGTCTGGACGAGGAAATCCGGAAGCGTGCCGGAGTCCCCGTGGTGGACGGCGTGGCTGCTGCCGTCACCATCGCTGAATCGCTGGTCCGGCTGCGGCTGAGCACCTCAAAGGTCCGGACCTACGCCACCCCGCGGCCCAAGACCGTCATAGGCTGGCCAATAACGGCAGCGGACGTGCCCGCTGCGCCTTAGCCCGGCCATCAACTCAAGGAGCGACCCATGACTGCAACCCACCGGCCCGCACATCCCCACCGGCCGGCACCGGTCGCCGTCGTGACCGGTGCAGGCTCCGGGATTGGCAGGGCGGTGGCGCGGCTCATGCTGGCCGACGGGTACCGCGTGGTGTTGGCCGGCCGCCGTGAGGCTCCGCTGCTGGAGTCCGCGGCCGGCCACCGCCAGGCGCTGACGGTGCCCTGCGACGTGACAATGCCCGACGACGTCGAGCGCCTTTTCGCTGCGGCTCTCGGAAAGTGGGGGAGAGTTGACGTCCTGTTCAACAACGCGGGCGTGTTCGGCCCGGCCGCGTCGGTGGATGAAATCAGCGCGGCCGACTGGGACGCGGTGGTGGCAGTGAACCTGACCGGCTCCATGCTCTGCGCCGCCGCTGCCGTACGGGCCATGAAATCCCAGGAGCCGCAGGGTGGCCGGATCATCAACAACGGGTCCATTTCAGCGCATTCGCCGCGGCCGCGGACGGTGGCCTACACGGTCACCAAGCACGCCATGACGGGCCTGACCAAAAGCATCGAGCTGGACGGCAGGGGCTTCGGCATCACCTGCGGCCAGATCGACATCGGCAACACGGCCACGGACATCATGTCCACCATCGGCGTGGACTCCGGCGCCCTGCAGGCTGACGGCAGCCGCAGGGTGGAGCCCACTTTCCCGGTGCAGGACGCCGCGCGAGCCGTGCTCCTGATGGCCGGCATGCCGTCGTCGGCCAGTGTGGGCTCGGTGGTGATCACTGCTGCGGGAATGCCGTTCATCGGCCGGGGGTAGCTAGATGTACTGACCGGACACGTTGATCAATCGTGAGAAGGGCGGCTGGCTGCCGCATGCGGTGTGGGGTCGGTGAGGGTTGTAGTAGTGCAGCCAGCCATGTAGCTCCCCACGACGCTCAGCCTTGGAGGTATAGCAGCGGGCGTAGGCCCAGCCGTCGGCCAGTGTGCGGTGGAAGCGCTCGATCTTGCCGTTCGTCTGTGGGCGATACGGGCGGGTGCGCTTGTGCTTGATTTCAAGTTCGGCGCAGGTGTCCCGCCACACGTGTGAGCGGTAGGCGCCACCGTTGTCAGACAGAACGCGCTCGACGGTGATGCCCCGCTGGTTGAACCACTCGACAGCGCGAACGAGCGCCGCTGTGGCAGTTTGGGCGGTTTCGTCATCATGGATTTCGGCGTAGGCGACGCGGGAATGGTCGTCGATGACGGTGTGGACGTAGGCGTAGCCCAGAAGTGGGTCACTGTGTTTGTTGCGCGGCTTGCCGGGTGTCTTGGCGCGGTTCTTCTCGCCTTGTCGGCGGCCAACGTAGCGCCAGCCTCCGCCGTCGGGGATGTTGCCGAGCTTTTTCACATCTACATGGATCATGGAGCCGGGGTGGTCATGCTCGTATCGACGGATCGGTTCACCGGTAGCACGGTCGACATGCGACATGCGACAGGTGGTTCAGGTGAACCGAGGTGAGGATGCGGTGAACCGTCGACGGGGCAATCCCAAACGGAAAGCCAACTGAACGGGCCCCTCGGGGAGACGCAAACGAAGGGTGATGCATCGACGACTGGTCTTCGCGCTGGTTTTGTTCGGCGAGTGGTGTGGCCGCGAGGATCGGTCCTGCATCGACTGGTCTACTCGGTACCGCTCGACCCATCTCTTGACCGTGGGCCACAAGACCTGGAATCGGGCGGCAACTTCGCTGATCGGCCAACCGTCATCGACGACGAGGCGGGCGACCTTTAGCCGGTGGCGCGGTGTGAGGGCAGCGTTTGGGTGGGTCATGAATTCCCTCGGAGACGGAAAGGGGCCAGCCGGATTCGGCTGCTCGAGCAGGGCACGTAGTGTCAGCCGGCCGCTAAACTGTTCCGCCGATGACCAACAAGTTCATGTGCCTGGTCAGCCGGTCCGGTCTGAATCGGACGGGTCCGCCGCTGTCAGCGAGCCGGAGTGGGCGCGTGCGGTGGGGTCCCTGCGGACCTTGATCAGGCTTGCGACTGTGGTCACTGTCAGGATGACTGCGATGACGATGAGGCTGATGTTGGTGCTGATCTCCGGCACGCGGCCATCGATGCCGTGCCCCCAGTGCAGAACAAGTTTCACGCCGATGAATGCCAGAATAAGCGCCAGACCTGTGGAGAGGTAGACCAGGCGGTCCAGAAGCCCCTTAACGAGGAAGAACAGGGCCCGCAGCCCTAGCAGGGCGAAGGCATTGGCGGTGAAGACAATATACGGTTCGGCGGTAATACCGAAAATAGCCGGGATTGAGTCGAGCGCGAACAGCAGGTCGGTGCTGCCGATTGCGAGCAGCACAATAAACAGGGGCGTCACTGCCCTACGGCCGGCGCTGCGCGTGAACATCCGCCCGCCCTCGTAGTCCTTTGTGACGGTCAGCGCGCGGCGGGCCACACGGACCAGCACGTTGTCATGGACATCCGGGTCGGCGTTGCGGTGCCGGTAAAGCTGCACAGCCGTCACAATCAGGATCAGGCCGAAGATCAGGAACATGAAGGAGAACAGCTGGAGCAGTGCTGCGCCCAGTGCGATGAAGATCGCCCGCAGGACCAGGGCCAGTGCTATGCCGAAAATCAGGACTTTCTGCTGGTACTTCTCGGGGACGGCGAAGGTCGACATGATGATCACGAAGACGAAGAGGTTATCGATGGAGAGGCTTTTCTCGACGATATAACCCGCGAAGTATTCTGCGCCGAAGTCCCAGCCCACCTGCATTGCGAAGACCAGTCCGAAGGCAATGGCCACGGCAATATAGAGAATCGATGAAATTGCGGCCTCGCGGAACTTCACGACGTGCGGCCGTGCGGCAGCCAGTCCAAGATCCAGGGCGAGCAGCCCGAGAATAAGTCCGATGGTGATAGTCCAGCGAAGTACACTGACTTCGAGCATTGGTGGCCTTTCTTGTCATCAACTGAAACTGGCTGCTTGCTTTCCCTGCGCTCCCGGCCGCCGACCGGGCGCCTGCGGGTCCGATGGACTATTGTCCTTGAAATGGCAACCAAGGATTTTGACTCAGGGACACCCGCCGGGGCCGCCGCCGAGACGCAGTGGACGTTCCTCACCAACCATGCCCACGTCCTGCTCACTATCGCCCGCGATCCGCAGATCCGGATGCGCGACGTCGCCACCCGGGTGGGCGTTACGGAGCGTGCTGCGCAAAAGATAACTGCTGACCTTGTGGAGGCCGGCTATATCACCAGAACCCGTGCCGGACGGCGCAACAGCTACACCGTCGCCACCGGTCGTCCTCTCCGCCATCCCCTCGATGCCGGCCACGAACTGGACGAACTCCTCGCGGTCCTCGTCCCGGAATCCACCTCCCAACCCTAGACACATGAACTACAGTTCGCTAATCTGAGTTCAGTAGTTGAATCATACGCTACCTGCATCAGGTGGCGGGATGGCCGGCCGGAGTGTCTTCGGCACGGCCGAGCTGAGTCGGTCTGGAAGGAGCTCGCTCTTGAATAATCGAGAGGCACATGTCAGACCGCCACCTCCAGCCGGTGTTCCCGCCACCACTGCGGATTCCGCAGGGCCGGTGCATCTCGTCGTCGTGGCCGAGTCCGACGCCGCAGACATTCTGGTCGCGGCGGCCGCACAGGCGCGCAGCGCCGGTGCCCGCCTGCTGATCGCTCTCGCCCGGCCCCGTTTGGGCTTCACAACCGACGCCGCCCTGGTCCGGTCCGTCATCGCACGCAGGCAACAGGAGGTGCTCCGATTGGAGCGCCTCGCGCACCAGGCCCTGGACCACACCGGAGTCACATTTGAAACTGTCCTGATGACCTACCGGGGCGGCGGCTCTGAGTCCGGGCGGACCCGTCGCATTGCCTCAGCAGTGAATCACCTGGCCCTCGGCCGCGGGGCCATCGCCTGCCGGCAACCGGCGTTGTTGCGACCTCCGACAGCATGGAGAACCATCAGTGAGCCATGAAAAGTCGGTTGATGGACTGAATCCGGCACCGGGCAACAGCATCGTCGTAGGGCACGATGGATCTGACGGTGCAGATTATGCATTGGCCACGGCTCTTGGGCTCGCGGACGAGCTGCAGGTCGCTGTCGTCATCGTCCTCGTGCGGGCCTGGTCTCTCTCCACTGCCCCGCGGCCGCCCGATTGGGAGTTCGGGTACGTGTCGTCGTTTGATAAGTACGCAGCGGCCGTATATGAGGAGCTCGTGCAGGATGCACGCATCACCCTCGACAAATACCCCATGGTCCCCATTAGCCCGGGGTTTTCATGAGGGTGGCGCCCGCCGGGTGTGTTAAAGCGACGAAAGGTGCTTCTGAGCTGGGAAAATA
>NZ_PJIW01000025.1:0-57307 GCF_002929755.1 Arthrobacter sp. 4R501
TACTCCAGCCGAGCGTCTACGTGATTTACTACTAACCACCTAACCAACAGGTGTTGCAACGATCCCCAGAATCCAAGATTGCTTCCGCCGGGAGGGCCCTTCGTTTTGCGTTGCCGCTTAGCCGCGCGGCGCGCCGTACATTTCCTCGATGACTGTCTCGAAGTCCTTCATCACCTGGGCCCGCTTCACCTTCATGGACGGCGTCAGGTGGCCGGAAGCTTCCGTGAAGTCCGAAGCGACGATCCGGAATGACTTGATGGCTTCCGCCTGCGACACCGAGGCGTTGGCATGCGTGATCAGGTCCTGCACGGCGGCCTTGACCACCGGGTTCTCGACCGCTTCGTCGAGCGTGGTGGTGGCCGGCAGTCCGTGCCGCTGGAGCCAGCCCGGCAGGGCCTCCTGGTCCAGGGTCACCAGGGCGCCGATGAACGGCCGATTGTCTCCCACCACCAGGACCTGGGAGACCAGCGCATCCGCCCGGATCTGGTCCTCCAGCAGGGCCGGAACCACGTTCTTACCGCCGGCCGTGACAATGATTTCCTTCTTGCGGCCGGTGATCCACAGGAAACCACTCTCGTCGAGCCGTCCGATGTCGCCGGTGCGGAACCATTCATCGGCAAACGTATCCGCCATCAGGTCATCGCGCTTGTAGTAGCCGCGCATCACACAGACGCCCTTGGCCAGGATCTCGCCGTCTTCGGCGATCCTGACGGAGTTGCCCGGCAGGGGCTTCCCCACGGAACCGATCTTGATCAGGTCCGGCGTGTTGACGGAAATCGGAGCGGTGGTCTCGGTCAGGCCATACCCTTCTAGGATCTGCAGGCCGATGCCCTGGAAGAAGTGGCCCAGCCGTTCGCCGAGCGGACCGCCGCCGGACACAGCATGGGCCACTTTCCCGCCCATCGCAGCGCGCAGCTTGCCGTAAACGAGTTTGTCGAACACTGTGTGCTTGAGTTTCAGCCCCAGGCCAACGTGCCCGGCCTGGCGGGCTTTGGAGAACGCGATGGCGGTCTCCGTGGCCTTGTGGAAGATGGCACCCTTGCCGCCGTCCTCTGCCTTTGTCAGGGCCGAGTTGTACACCTTTTCGAAGACGCGCGGCACGGCCAGGATGAACGTGGGCTGATAGCTCTGCAGGTCAGCCAGCAGGTTCTTGATGTCGGGGGTGTGCGCCACGGTGGCCCCGGCGGCCACGGCCAGCACCGAAATGAACCGGGCAAAGACGTGCGCCAAAGGCAGGAACATGATGGTTTTTGCCTGCTCGTTGACCACGTCGCCAAGCAGTGCCAGGGCGTTGTCGGACAGCTCAACGAAGTTGCCGTGGGTCAGCTCGCAGCCCTTGGGCCGGCCGGTGGTGCCGGACGTGTAGATCAGGGTGGCAATGTCACTGAGCCGCGCCGATGAGCGGCGGGCCTCGAGGTCGGCGTCGCTGACGTCCCGGCCGGCCTCACGGACGGCGTCCAGTCCGCCACCTTCGAGCTGCCAGACGTGCTGGAGGGCGGTGAGGCCTTCCGAGGTGGCCGCCTGCCGGATGATGTCCTCGTGGTGGGCCGCCTCGCCGAAAGCGGCCACCGCACCGGAGTCACCGAGGTTCCAGGCAACCTGCGACGGCGATGAGGTCTCGTAGATGGGCACCGAGACGGCGCCGGCGAACCAGATGGCGAAGTCGATGAGGGCCCATTCGTAGCGTGTGCGGGACATGATGCCCACGCGGTCGCCGGCTCCCACGCCGCTGGCCATCAGGCCCTTCGCGAGGGCTGAGACGTCCGCCAGGAAGTCTGTGGCGGTGACGTCCCGCCAGGCGCCTACCGAGTCCAGCCGCGAGAAGAGCGCCGGGTTGCTGGGCTTGGCTGCCTGCCGAAGCAAGAGATCGGTGATGCTGGTTTCCGGTGGGACAACAACCAGGGGCGGAACACTGAATTCGCGCACTATAGCTCCTTTGATATCCATAGACCCGCACAGGGTATGCCTAAAGACTAATACGCCCTGTAACTTGGCCGTGCAGAAACAAACCTACTGGCCAGTAACTTATGAGTCAAAGAGGAGTGGGGAAGCCATGGGCCCGGCCTCCGGCGGTGCCCGCCCTGTGCGCCCTAGAATGAAGGACTATGTACGAAACGCCCCCCGGCGAGCCAGCCACCCCGCCCCGACGTCCGGCCCCCTGGCGGCGGCGGCCGCTGGCTTTGAGGGCCCGGCCGCGACAGGTGGGATCGTTCCGCGAGCACCTGCGGCTCGGGCGCAAGGGGCTGGCAATCGGCATCGATATCGGCGGCACCAAGGTCGCCGCCGGCGTGGTGGACGCCGACGGAAGGATCCTGAGCGAGGCCCGGCGGTCCACCCCCGGCAGCGACCCGCGTGCGGTAGAGCAGGTCATCGTAGAGCTCGTGGACGAACTCGGTGCCGGCCACAGGGTCTGGTCAGTAGGCATCGGTGCGGCCGGCTGGATGGATCTGGACGGCGGAACCGTGCTTTTCAGTCCGCACCTCGCCTGGCGCAACGAGCCGTTGCGCGCAAACCTGCAGCGCCTGCTGCGCCGGCCTGTGCTGCTGACGAACGACGCCGACGCTGCGGCCTGGGCGGAATGGCGCTTTGGTGCGGGCCAGGGCGAGGACAGGCTGGTGTGCATTACCCTCGGGACCGGCATCGGCGGTGCCATGGTGATGGACGGGCGGGTGGAGCGCGGCCGGTTTGGTGTAGCCGGCGAATTCGGCCACCAGATCATCATGCCCGGCGGGCAGCGTTGCGAGTGCGGCAACCGGGGCTGCTGGGAGCAGTACGCGTCGGGCAACGCCCTCGGCCGGGAAGCGAGGATTCTGGCGCGGGCCAATTCGCCGGTTGCCCAGGAACTGCTGGCCACCGTCGGCGGTGACGCGGAGCAGATCACCGGGGCCATTGTCACCGAGCTGGCACTCGCCGGTGACGCGGCCTGCCGCGAACTCCTGGATGAAGTGGGCGAGTGGCTGGGCCTGGGATTGGCGAACCTGGCGGCAGCATTGGATCCGGGGCTGTTTGTGATCGGCGGGGGACTCTGCTCGGCAGGGGACCTGCTGGTGGAGCCCGCGCGCAAGGCGTTCGCCCGGAACCTAACGGGCCGCGGCTTCCGTCCGGCGGCCGGCATCGCGCTGGCAGCGCTCGGACCAAACGCGGGTCTTATCGGGGCGGCCGATCTGTCCCGCGTCAGCAGCCGCATGCGGTGAGGGACGCACCTCAGACGCGGGCGCCGTCGTCGTTCTCGTCTTTTTCCTGCGGCAGCTTCATGATGAGGTAAACCACGGCAAGGATGAACACCGCCACCATGCCCACAATCGCCAGCAGCGGCGCGGACCGCCAGAACATCACGGCCAGGAGCAAGGCTATGGGTGCACCAATTGCGCCGAGCCAGGCAAGCATGGTCAGGGGATCCGTCCCGGCAAGGCTTGGCGGTTCCTCGGGAACGAAGTCCCCAGCGTCGTCCTCCGCAGCGTAGTCACGCGGGCCGAAGGCGGCGGGGCCGCCCTGGCCGTAACCGCCGGTCCCCTCGCCGGCGTCGACCTGCCCGCCGTCACCGGCGCCCGGCGTCGCCGCCTGCCGTTCGGCTGCGGACAGCTCGGTGGGGGCTGTTCCCGCCAGACCCAGCGGATCAAAGTCGCGGAACGTCGCGGACCTGCCGGACCCGGCCACGGCGTCCGGGCCGGCCGGACCAGGAGTTTCAGGGTCATTGCCCGTGGCGTCAGGGCTTGGGGAAGCGGCGATTCCCGGGTCCGCTGTGCCGGTAGGGGAGGCAGGTTTCTCTTCGAGCCGGGCCACTAGGTCCAGCCACACAGCATCGTCCTGGTTTGCGCTCTGGTCCGGCGAGCCGGAGTCGGGCCTATTCATGGGCGGTGCCCTCCTGGACCTGGGCTGCTGCCGTGCCGGCAACCACCGCCCGGATGAAGTCGGCGGACCCCCGGAAGATCTCCTCGGCGTCGTTGTCCAGCGTTGCCACGTGGTAGCTGTTCTCCAGGGTGGTCAGTGCCAACGGAGCGTTGGTCAGGCCGCGGCGCAGCGCTGCCACACTCGTGTCTGAAACCACGTGGTCCACGGTGGACCGGAAGACGCGTACAGGCGCGGTGATGCGGGGGAGCAGCCGGATGGTGTCCTTGAACATCTTGTTCAGCTCATGGGCCGCAGCTACGGGCGTTCGCGGGTAGGCGCCCTCGTCCATCCCGGGCTTGAGGATGTCGTTGGCAATGGCCGGGGTGCTCTTCAGGACCAGTTTCAGGATGCCGGCCAGTGGAGCGCGGGGATCATCAATCACCAGTCCGGGGTTCACCACGATCACTCCCGCCACGGGCCGGGTGGCGGCAATTCTCAGGGCCAGGGCACCGCCCATGCTCAGCCCGGCGACGAAGACGTGGTCGCAGTGGGAGTCCAGCTCCAGGTAGGCGTCGTCCAGGGCGCCGTGCCACTGCGGCCAGCGCGTGCGCGCAAGGTCCTGCCAACGGGTGCCGTGCCCGGGCAGCAGCGGCATGCGTACCGCGAAGCCGGCGTCGGCAAGCGACTGGGCCCACGCGCGCAGCCCGTGCGGACTGCCCGTGAATCCGTGTGAGAGGACCACCCCGATCCGGGCTCCGTCGCCGTTGACGGCGCTGCTGAAAGGGCTGTGGTCCGGTACGCCGGTCATGAAGTCTCCGAGGTGGTGTGAGGTGTGGCCGCGGTTCGGGCTGACGGTGCAGTGCTGGGTGCATGGGCAAGGAAGAAGGCGCTGGAACGGGCAAAAATCTCAGGCGCATCAACATCCAGGGTGGCCACGTGACCGCTGTTGTGCAGGTCCACTACCTCCACCAGACGTGGGCCCAAACGCTGCCGCAACATCAGGAGTGAGGTGGCCGGCACCACGACGTCCGACTGGGACTTGAATACCTGCACCGGGGCAGTGACCTGGTGTAGCCCGCGGGTGGCTGTGCCGAAAAGCTTCTTGAGCTCGTGCACGGCTGCCAACGGAGTCCGTGAGTAGTCGCCGTCATTGGTGACGTCCGCGGTCGGCTGTTCCTCCTGAATAGGCAGCGTGGTGCGCTGGAAGTACTTGAGAACTCCGATGACCCGCACGCGGCGGTCGTAGAAGCTGAGGCCGGGATTAACCAAGGAGACGCCAGCCACAGGATGCCTGGCGGCAGTCAGCAGCGCAATGGCGCCGCCCATCGAGAGGCCGGCCACAAAACACTGCTCTGTCCGGGCGCTCAGCTGCAGGTACGCCAATTCGAAAGTCCCGTACCAGTCGCGCCAGTTCGAGCGGGCGAGCTGCCGCCAATCTGTACCGTGGCCGGGCAGGAGCGGCACCGACACGGCGAATCCTTGGGCGGCGAGGTCCTCTGCCCAGGGCAGGACGCTGAGCGGGCTGCCGGTAAAGCCATGGCAGATGGCAATCCCGGTACTGGCATTGGGTCCGTGGCCGGGGTAGCTGAAAGCGGCAGGCCGGGGCGCGATGCTGCTTTCTGTCATAACACCATCGTGTCATTGTTCTCGACAAATCTCACTAGAGTAGGGTTGCACTGGAGTGCCCGCCCGGCCCGACGAAGGGCCGGCCGGCCGGCTTCCGGAGAGGTTCGTTACGTGTTCTATTGGGTCATGAAGAGGATCTTCCTGGGGCCGGTGCTGCGGCTCCTTTTCCGCCCCTGGGTCAAGGGTCTGGACAATGTTCCTGCGCAGGGCGCGGCAATTATCGCCTCAAACCACCTGTCTTTCTCCGACTCCATCTTTATGCCGCTGATGGTCCGCAGGCCGGTTGTTTTCCTGGCCAAGTCCGAGTACTTCACCGGCACCGGCATCAAAGGCAGGCTGACGGCCATGTTCTTCAGGCTCACCAACCAGCTGCCCATGGACAGGTCCGGGGGCGCGGCATCGGCTGTTTCGCTCAACGCCGGCATGGATGTCCTGACAAGCGGGGGACTGCTGGGCATCTACCCTGAGGGGACCCGCAGCCCCGACGCTCGCCTCTACCGGGGCAAGGTGGGCGTCGCCAAGCTGGCCCTGCAGGCTGGGGTGCCTGTGATTCCCGTGGCCATGATCGGCACGGACAAGGTTCAGCCCATCGGCAAGCGGATGCCGAATATCCGGCGCATCGGTATGATTTTCGGTGCGCCCTTGGATTTCAGCCAGTACGCAGACCAGGCGGAGGACCGGCTGGTCCAGCGCAAGGTCACCGACGAAATCATGTTCGAGCTGATGCGGCTCTCCGGGCAGGAGTACGTGGATGAGTACGCTGCCGTGGTGAAGCTCCGCCTTACGGGCACAGCCGCCCCCGAGGCTGGGGACGCCACCGCGAAACGCGCCGATCCTGACGGCGGTGCTGGGGGCAGTGACGCCGAAGGTAAGCACCCGGCAGCGGGCTGACTGTGACGCCGCTCTCGGTACGCGTGACGGTCAGGTGTCCTGAAGCCAGCCGCGCACATTAGTCTTAGATAGTGACTGAGCTATCTGCAAAACCTGCCTTTTCGCTGTCCAGCACCGCCCAGAGCGGAGCAGCCAATTATCCTGGCCTCGACGATTGGCGTGACCTTCCCGTATCCCAGCAGCCCAGCTGGCAGGACAAGGACGTTTTCGACGCGTCTGTCGGGGAGCTTTCCGTGCTCCCGCCGCTGGTTTTCGCCGGCGAAGTGGACGTTCTCCGGGAACGGCTGGCGGCTGCAGCAGAGGGCAAAGCCTTCCTGCTGCAAGGTGGCGACTGTGCTGAGACCTTTGAAGCGGCAACAGCGGATAAAATCAGCGCCCGGGTCAAAACCATCCTCCAGATGGCAGTGGTGCTCACCTATGGCGCAGCGATGCCAGTCATCAAGATGGGCCGGATGGCCGGCCAGTTCGCCAAGCCCCGCTCTTCCAACGACGAGACCCGCGACGGCGTGACCCTCCCGGCGTACCGCGGCGACATTGTCAACGGCTACGAGTTCACCCCCGAGTCCCGTGGCCATGACGCCGCCCGGATGCTCAAGGCCTACCACACGTCCGCCTCCACCCTGAACCTCATCAGGGCCTTCACGCAGGGCGGCTTCGCGGACCTGCGCTCCGTGCACCAGTGGAACAAGGGCTTCACTGAAAACCCGGCGCACGCCCGCTACGAATCCCTGGCCCGTGACATCGACCGCGCCATCAAGTTCATGGCGTCCTGCGGCGCTGATTTCGAAGCACTCAAGCGGGTGGAATTCTTCGCAAGCCACGAGGCCCTGCTGCTGGACTACGAGCGCGCACTGACCCGCATCGATTCGCGGACCGGTTTCCCGTATGACACGTCGGCGCATTTCCTGTGGATCGGGGAGCGTACGCGCGAGCTTGACCACGCGCACGTGGACTTCCTCTCACGCGTCCGGAACCCCATCGGTGTGAAGCTGGGCCCGTCGACAACCGGCGACGACGCCCTCCGCCTCATCGACAAGCTGGATCCCGAGCGGGAGCCGGGCAGGCTGACTTTCATCACGCGTATGGGCGCGGGCAATATCCGCGAGAAGCTTCCCGCCATTGTGGAGAAGGTGACCGCCTCCGGCGCCAAGGTTCTCTGGGTCACCGATCCGATGCACGGCAACACCGTCACCTCGCCCAACGGCTACAAGACCCGGAACTTCGACGACGTCATAGACGAAGTACGCGGGTTCTTCGAAGTCCACCATGCTTTGGGCACGGTTCCCGGTGGCCTCCACGTGGAGATGACCGGCGACGACGTCGCCGAATGTCTGGGCGGTGCCGATCCGGTGGACCAGGAAGCGT
The DNA here is from genome assembly GCF_002929755.1 of Arthrobacter sp. 4R501. Classification (NCBI taxonomy): domain Bacteria; kingdom Bacillati; phylum Actinomycetota; class Actinomycetes; order Micrococcales; family Micrococcaceae; genus Arthrobacter; species Arthrobacter sp. 4R501. The sequence continues at coordinate 7,714 of NZ_PJIW01000025.1, forward strand.
TCCTCGACAAGTACGAGTCGGTCTGCGATCCGCGCCTGAACCACATGCAGTCCCTGGAAATGGCGTTCCTGGTGGCCGGAGCACTGGCCAAGCACTGACCGCTCGACGCGGAGTCGGACTCCCGCGGGGTGTGGCCGGCAGTCCGCCGGCTACACCACCGTGAGGGTAACGACGGAGCCTTCAGGCACCTTCTTCTTCACCGGGTCCTGATCCCGTACCGTGCCGAAGAAGCCGCCGAGGATATTGTTCACGCGTACCTCGAAGCCCAGGGCGCGCAGCGCTTCTTCGGCTTCCTTGGCTTGTTTCCCGATGAAACTGGGGACTTCAACGAGCTTGGGTCCGTCTGAAATGGTCAGCGTCACCGTGCCGCCCTTGGTCAGAATGCCGGTCGCAGGCGACTGCACGGCAACCGACCCCTTGGGCACGTGCCTGTCATTGACTTTGTCCTTCGCGACATCGGCCTTGAGCCCGGCCGACTCGATGGTTTTGACGGCGGCGTCCTCCGCCAGCCCGACGACTGACGGAACGGGGATCGGCTGCGGGCCCTTGGAGACGGACAGGGCTACCGGAGTGCCATGGCGAGCTGGGGTTCCTGCGGCGGGATCCTGGGCCAACACAACGCCGGCGGCAACGGCGTCATCGAATTGTTCAGTGACGGTACCTAGCGCCATCTCGGCCTGGTTCAGTGCATTTTTCGCATCGTCAAGTGTTCCGCCGGTCAGTTTCGGGAGTTCGAACAGTTGCGGCCCCTTGGAAACAAACAGGGACACGAGCTGGAACTTCCTGGTCTCTGTGCCGGCAGTCGGGTCGGAGCCCACAACGAGGCCCGACGGAACGTCGTCGTCAAAGACATCGTTGGTACGCGACTGGAACCCCGCCTCGCTCAGCAGTTGCTGGGCCTGGGCCACCGACTTGTTGGCGACCGCCGGAATGGTGCCCGGCGACCCGGGGCCCATGCCGAAGAACCAGCCGGCTCCTGTGGCAAGCAACGCGATGATGACCAGGACCACCACCCAGAGGGCGCCGCGGCGCCGCGGGTTCCCCTCCCGCAGGCTCCGGACCGGGGTCGCCGCAGCCCTGGACCTTGCCTTCTCGTCCTCCCTGTCGAGCTTGCGGCGGGCGCGTTTACTGAGGGGGATCCCTGCCGGGACGGCGTCTTGAGCATCAGGCCTGTAGTGCGCTTCCGGCCGGAACTGTTCGCCTGGCCGGTAGTCGGCGTCGGGCGGATACAGGGCATGCGGAGCATGCGGAGGGTGCTGTGGCTGCGGCCGGGAGAAGGACGACATCACGGCGGTGGGGTTGTTGGTGCGGGCGATGATCTCGGTCTGGTTCTGCTGGCCTTCTTGGGTCGCGGCAGGCGGCCTGAGGTCCAGTTCGGCATCCGTGAGGTTGGTCCGGATGTGGCGGAGTTCCTGCAGCAGGGCGTTGCCGTCCACCGGGCGGTTCTCGGGATCGTTTGCGGTGCACCACTGGACGAGTTCATCCACCTCGGCGGCGAGGCCGGGCACCAAGGCCGACGGCGGACCGACCGTTTCATTCACGTGCTTGTACGCAACCTGGATGGGGACCTCGCCGTCGTACGGCTGCTGGCCGGTCAGCATCTCATAGAGCATGATGCCCACCGAATAGATATCACTCCGGGTGTCAGCCTGCTTTCCCAGCACAAGCTCGGGTGAGAGGTAACCCACCGTACCGATTAGCGTCCCGGTACTCGTTGACGTCGTCACTGCCCGGGCCAGTCCAAAGTCGCCGATCTTGATCCGGCCGTCGTCGGCAATCAGGACGTTCTCCGGTTTTACATCCCGGTGGATCAGCCCCGCGGCATGGGCCGCGCCGAGGCCCTGCACTACCGGATCAATCAGGGCAAGGGCCAGGCGGGGAGGCAGCGCACCTTTGGATCTGATGACGTCCCGGAGGGTGTGACCCTTGATGTGTTCCATGACCAGATAAGCCGTCTGGCCGTCGTTACCCTGGTCCAGGACCCCCACCACATGGGCGTGGGACAGCTTCGCGGCGGCTTTCGCCTCGCGGCCCAGCCGGTCCAGGAACGTCTCGTCGGTGGCGAGGTGGGGATGGAGGACCTTCAGGGCAACATCGCGTTCCAGCCGAAGGTCCGTTGCCAGATATACGGTGGACATGCCGCCGCGCGCGAGTTTGGAGCGGACGGCGTAGCGGTTGTCCACCAGCGTTCCAACGAGACGGTCTGACACTTGTTCCTGCACCCTACGATCCTAATCCCGCATGGAAAAGGGTCCGAACCGACGTGCGGTCCGGACCCTTATCGTTACCCCGTTGGGCCGGCTTCAGCAAGCCCGGGGAATCATGGCGCGGCGGCTTAGCCGAAGTTCTTCTGGTGCGCCTTGATGGCAGCTACGTAGGTCTTGGTGTCGTCGTACATGCCGTATTTGCTGACCGAGTACTGGCCCTGGTAGTACCCCGCAATTGCCGTGTCGAGGTCCTTGCTGGTGGCGATAAGCCGCTTGATGATCGCCACGCCGGCCGTCGCGTTGTCGTAGGGGTCCAGCAGGTTCAGCTTCCGCCCTACGAGGTCTGAGGCCCACTGCCCGGAGGACGGGATGACCTGCATGGTGCCGATCGCGTTGGCAGGTGAAACCGCACGCTGGTTAAAGCCGGACTCCTGGTGCGCGAAGGCCAGGGCCAGGGTGGGGTCCACTCCCATCTGGCGTGCCGTGTCGGCCACAATTGCGCGCATCTCGGCCCGGGACGGTACAGGAGAGGCGTTCAGCAGGGCCTTGTTCTCGTTGGCAGAGCTCACAACGGCAGCGGGGTAGGTGAATCCCAGGAAGGAGCTCGGCACCAGCGGGGCGGCGGGGGCGGCGGGGGCCGCCGGGGCGGCCGGGGTGGACGAAGCGGGCTGAATGGAGGCGCCGGGAATGACCAGCTTGTTGCCGGGGTAGATGACAGTGGTCATGCTCAGCCGGTTGGCCGCCAGAATGTCCGAGAGCTTGACGCCGTGCCGGGAGGCGATCGCTGACAGGGTGTCGCCGGCCTTGATCGTGTATGAACCGCCGGGAGCAGGCGCAGCAGGAGCAGGCGCAGCAGGAGCAGGCGCGGGAGCGGGCGCTGCGGGAGCGGAAGTAGGCTGCACGGCCGAAGCCGGCGCAGCCGGGGCCGCGGGGGCACCTGCGCCGACTTTGATCTTCTGGCCGGGGTAGATGATGGAGCGCATGTTCAGGCCGTTCCAGCTGAAAACGTCCGACAGGCTGACACTGTGCCGGGCCGCGATGGCGCCGAGCGTATCGCCGGGCTTTACGGTGTAGCTGCCTCCGGCATTGGCCGGAGCGGCCGCGGCAGGGGCCGCAGGAGCCGGGGCGGGGGCGGGGGCGGAACCCGTGCCCGACAGCTTGATCTTCTGGCCGGGGTAGATGATGGTGTTCGGCTGGAGGTTGTTGAGCTTAAGGACCTCGTACGTGTCCAGCCCGAATTTGCCGGCGATTCCGCTGATGGTGTCGCCCCGGGCAATGGTGTATTCCGCGGGAGCCGCCGGCTGCATGGGCTGGAAGGCAGCCGGAATAGTAGTGGAAACCGAGGCCGCCGGGATCAGGGCAGCCTTAGGTTCGGCTGCCTGGGCCTTCATCGCAGCGGCAAGGGTTGCCGGAATAGCGCGGGCAGGGGCCTCTGCGGCAGCAGGCTGGGCGAGGGCCAACGACGACAGGACAACCGCAGGAAGCGCTGCTGTGGTGACAGCAATCATGGGCAGGCTCTGCCTGGAGGGCTGCTTTGGCGAGCGGGACGTCGTCATGGAAAGGATCCTCTTCTTCAACTGCCGGGGGCCGGAGATGCGATGTGACTATTGATACTAGTGTTACTTAAGTTATTGATGTTTCAAATGTGATCTATGTGAATCTCTCACGAAAGTTCGCATAGCACAAGAATTCGGCACCACGCAGAATAAAGAGTTTTATGGAGTGTCGCGTGATTCGCGGCAATGGCGGCCAATCCCGACTAGGCGGCAGGGCTCCGGCCGTGGCAACCTTGATCCGTGAGTAACGTAGAAAGCCTTGTGGGCGAGTGGCTGCCCCTGCCGGATGTCGCGCAGTTGTTGGACGTTTCGATTACGAGAGTCCATGGCCTTATTGATGAACGCGCTTTGGCGGCCCTGCGGGTCGGGGAGCGCCGGATACGCTCAGTTCCGGCCGCGTTTATCCTGGACGGCCAGGTTGTCGACAGCCTCAAAGGGACCATTGTGGTCCTGGCGGACGCCGGCTATTCCGACGAGGACCTCATCGTCTGGCTGTTTACCCCCGACGAGTCGCTCCGCGGCCGGCCGATTGATGCATTGCGGGAAGGCCGCAAAACGGAAATCAGGCGCCGGGCCCAGACCCTGGCCTGGTAAGCAGCACCAAGGGCCCGGACGACGCCGGGCTCGCGGACGTGGCCAAGACGGGCGCCAACGTCAGGATGCGCGGCTGACCGTCGCTTCCGCCAGCTTCCGCAGGGCAGTCTTGGGCAGTTCTTCCAGCGGCAGCTGTTCCAGTGCGTCATACGCCGCGGCGCCAAATTCGTTGATCAGCACTTCGGTGGCCTGAAGCGCCCCCGACTCTTCGATGATCCGGCGGATCTCGGCCACATCGGCGTCGCCCAGGTCAGGGCTGCCCAGCTTCGCATCGATAAACGCCGATTCTGCCGTTGATGCCTGGCCCAGCGCGAGGGCAATGAGTACGGTCCGCTTGCCTTCGCGGAGATCGTCACCTGCAGGCTTGCCCGTGGTGACAGGGTCCCCAAAGACACCCAGGACGTCGTCGCGCAGTTGGAACGCCTCGCCCAGCGGCAACGCGAAGGCCGAGTAGCCCCGGAGCAACTCGTCCGGAGCGTCCGCCAAGGCGCCGCCAAGCGCCAGCGGGTGCTCAGTGGAATATTTGGCGGACTTGAACCTGATGATGGACTGTGCCCGTGTCACTGCTCCGGCCCGGTCCCGGACAGGACCGGCCACTTCCTCCAGGATGTCAAGATACTGCCCCGCCATCACCTCGGCACGCATGAGGTTGAAGATCAGCCGTGCCCGGCTGCCTGCAGCCGCCTGTGCGCCGATGTCCGTGAAGGCCTCCTCGCTGAACGAGAGGCAAAGATCCCCGGTGAGGATCGCGGCTGCCTGCCCAAACCGATCGCTGTCCAGAGCCCAGCCCTGCGCGTGGTGCAGCTGGCTGAAGCGGCGATGCACGCTGGGGCCGCCCCGCCGCGTGTCCGAGCGGTCAATGATGTCGTCATGGATCAGGGCAGCTGCCTGGAAAAGCTCCAGGGCCGATCCCGCCGTCACGATTTCCTGGGCCGCCGGCTCACCGCCCGCGCCGCGCCATCCCCAGTAGCACATCAGTGCACGGAGCCTTTTGCCGCCGGTCACCAGGTTGGAAATGGAACCCACAATGGGATCGATATCGGGTGATATGGCGGCCATCAGGGATTGCCGCGTGGTGAGGAAGTCTGTCAGCTCACCGGCAACGGCGGCGACGAATGCAGTCTGCTCAAGCCTTAGCTGCTCCGAAACGCTCACTTGGCTGACTCAGCAGCCACGTTGGCGCCGATGGTGAACGTGGAGACGCCGGCCGCTTCGACGGCGGCGATGTTGACCGTCTCGGAGTCGTTCCGGACGAAGTCCTTGGAAGCCACGGCGCCCACTGCGTCGCCGGGGACGGCTTTGAATCCCTGCGCCTCCAGGTGCTTTGTGTAGAAATCCACGACGGCGGCAGTCGGGGCATTGATGCTTGCCACGAGTGCCGCGGTGGCGGGCGTTGAGGTCTTGTCAAAGCTGCTCGAAATCACCGTGGCGCCGGGCATCAGGGGAAGCAGCGTTTCCGGGAACCCTGCGACGATTGTCCCAACAGTGGCGGAAGTTCCCGGCGACGCAGTCGGACTGGCGGACGCGGTGATGCTTGCGCCGTCCGACGCCGGTGGGGAGGTAACTGGGGAGGATGATGTCACTCCGGGCTCCGCGGGGCTGCAGGCAGCGAGGGCCAGTATTGCGCCCGCGGCCAGTGCCGCTAATCCTGTTGGCTTAAGACTTCTCATGACGGTCACAGGGACTGTCCTCCTGGTGTTGATGCCGGATTCAGCCTCCAGTTTAGTCAGTACCAACCGATACAATTGCCGGTGTGGGGCCTGAGCGGAACAACCAGTACACCGAAGCGAGTCTTCGTGAGCTCCGGCGCAACTGCATCATGCACGTGGACATGGACGCCTTCTTCGTCTCCGTGGAGCTTCGCACGCGGCCGGAACTTCGCGGCAAACCGGTGATCGTTGGATTTCCCGCGGACCGCTCAGTGGTCCTCTCGGCGTCGTATGAAGCACGCGCGTTCGGGGTGAAGTCCGCCATGCCCATGGTGGTCGCCGCCAGGATGTGCCCCAAAGCGGTCATCATTGAACCGCGCCACAAGCTGTACTACGAGGTTTCCGCCCAACTGATGGAAATCTTCGAGTCCATCACCGATCTGGTGGAACCGCTGAGTGTGGACGAAGCCTTCCTGGACGTCGGCGGCGCCATCCGCCGGTTGGGACCCCCGCGCGTCATCGGTGAATTGATCCGGCGCCGGGTGGCTGCCGAACTGGGCATTACGGCCTCCGTGGGCATTGCAGCCAGCAAGTTCGTCGCGAAGATTGCTTCCACGCGTTGCAAGCCGGACGGGCTGTTGCTGATTGGACCCGACGAGACAGTGCCCTACCTCCACAGCCTGCCTGTCGGGGCCTTGTGGGGAATCGGCGCGAAGACTACGGACGTCCTTGCCCGGATGGGCATCCGGACGGTGGCGGACGTGGCGGCCACGCCGGTGTCCTCCCTTAAGAAAATGCTGGGTGCCACCGGTGAGCACGTGTACCGGTTGTCGTGGGGGATCGATCCGCGGCCCGTGACACCCGTGAGGCTCGAGAAGAGCATCGGGGCTGAGGAGACGTTCGCTGTGGACACGGGCGATGACGGGCTGATCGCCCGGGAATTGCTGCGGCTTTCCCACCGGACGGCAGGACGGCTGCGGAGTTCGGGGATGGTGGCACGGACGGTGGCGTTGAAACTCCGCTACGCCGACTTTTCCACCATCACCAGGAGCCGCACTGTGCAGACACCCGTGGACAGCGCCCAGCTGATTTATGCCGTGGCCATCCAGCTCCTGGAATCATTGGGGAGCCGTCCCATGACTGTGCGGCTGGTTGGCATCCGGGCCGAGCAGCTCGAAGACACCGCCAATACGTCCCTCCAGCTGAGCCTTGACCGCCGGGATGACAACTGGCGGGCAGCAGAACAGACCCTGGACGAGGTCAGCCGGAAGTTCGGAAACAAATCCGTCCTCCCGGCGAGTCTGCTGGATTCCGGAAACGGGTCCTAGCAGGGCGCCGGCACCTTGCCTGCGAGTTTCAGGGAGGTGATGGCCGTCTTTCAGAACGGCCCCCGACAAACTATCCTTATATGTACATAGTTTTCAGTTATTGCCGGACTTCTTGGACATGCTGCAGTTCCAATGGCCCGCATGCCGGTGTTCGCCTTCCGCCATCGTCGGCGGGCGGGAACCTCCCGGGCATGCCGGTCGTTATCGGAGCAGTAGTACGGGATGGGACCAGCCCGGACGTTGGCCTACTTAAGGAGGTCGTGATGCCGCTCTCGGAGCACGAACAGAAGCTGCTGGAGCAGCTGGAGAAGCAGCTGCACGAGGACGATCCGAAGTTCGCGAATTCCATGGGTTCGGACCCTGGACGAACGTGGTCCACCCGTCACATCGTGATTGGGGTGCTCTGCGCCCTCGCGGGGATCGCCCTGCTCCTGGTCGGCGTTACAGTCCAGAACATCTTCGTCGGTGTCCTGGGCTTCGTGGTTATGGGCGCGGGTGTGTACTTCGCCACAATGCGTAACGCGTCCGGCGGCAAGCAGCGCTCCGCCCCTGGCACCGGTAAGTCCGGGAAGCCCCGGAGTTCATTTATGTCCAGCCTGGAAGAACGCTGGGACGAGCGCCGCCGCGACGAATCGTAAGGCAGCGCCTGCCGGAACGGTTCCATGACGATAGGCCGTGCCGTCCTCCATTTCCCTCCCCACGGTCAGGATGACCGCAGCAGAAGACCCGCCCCGGCGGGTCTTCTGCTTTTCAGCCAGAGGCAGGTAGCGCCAGGGGTCTGTTGAGCGCTCACGCCGGGCTCCTACTGCTACCTCGTTTGGGGAGCCCGGGGACTGTGGATCCGCCGCCGGCGTCAGATGAGAGCCCGGCGGCGGCCTGGCACCGCCGTCGGGCAGTCATGGTTCGCGCCGAAACGGCGCCGGGCCCTCCAGTTCCATCCACCACCTGCTCCCGCGCCATTTGGGGGACGAAGACCTGAAATGGGGGAATACTGGCCTGATTTGCGTTGACTGTGGTGGAAAGTGGAGTAATATGGAGGACATAAGAGGGTAGTTGCAACACAGGGGATGTGCAGTTCCTGACGGCAGACAGGCGGTGGGCCAGTGTTTCTGGGCACACACTCGCCACGTCTGGACGAAAAGGGCCGAATTATCCTCCCTGCGAAGTTCCGTGAGGAGCTTGCCAGCGGGCTTGTTCTCACCAGGGGACAGGAACGTTGCATCTACGTCTTCAGTGAGCAGGAATTTGCACGTGTCCACGAGCAAATGCGGGAGGCGCCCATTTCCTCCAAGCAGGCCCGGGACTACATCCGCGTCTTTCTCTCTGGAGCCTCGGACGAGGTACCTGACAAGCAGGGGCGCATCACCATTCCGGCCGCGCTCCGGGAGTACGCAGGCCTCGGCAGGGAACTGGCCGTTATCGGTGCAGGAACCCGGGCCGAGATCTGGGATGCCCAGGCATGGAACGAGTACCTCGCGGAGAAGGAAACCGCCTTCTCCGAAACCGACGATGCCATTCCGGGGATCCTGTGATCACCTGAACGGCCCGGCGGACGCTTCTTGAACGAGATCTCCAGCCGCCCATCGGACAGTCAACCTGGCTCACTTCCCCGGAGCCAGGCCGGCAGGTCGATAGGCGCGGATGGGGATCTGGCTCAAGAAGCAGCACACCAGCACCCACGGCAGGAAAGGACGAAGGCATGAACGATGACCCGAAGCCAACGTCCGAACGCCATGTGCCGGTCCTCAAGGACCGGTGCATCAATTTGTTGGCCCCCGGCTTCGAAGCTGCCCGCCTCCGAGGTGAAACCCCCATCGCGATTGACGCGACCCTCGGCATGGGCGGCCACGCCGAAGCCATGCTGGAGCGTTTCCCGGATCTGCACCTGATCGGCATCGACCGTGATGAGGAAGCCCTGGTACTGGCAGGCGAGCGGCTGGCTCCTTTCGCTTCCCGGACTGACCTGGTCCACGCCGTCTACGACGAAATCGCCGACGTCCTCGAGGACCTGGGCGTGGCACAGGTTCATGGCATCCTGATGGACCTGGGCGTTTCATCCCTGCAGCTGGACGAGCGTGAGCGTGGCTTCGCGTATTCCTTTGACGCTCCGCTGGACATGCGGATGGACACCAGCCGCGGTCAGACCGCAGCGGACGTGGTCAACAACTACAGCGAAGAGGATCTCGTCAGGATCATCCGGAAGTGGGGCGAGGAGAAGTTCGCCGGCCGGATCGCCAACAGGATTGTCGCGGCGAGGACAGTCAAGCCTTTCGCCACCACCGGGGAACTCGTGGAACAGATCCGCTCCGTGGTGCCGGCGGCAGCCGCCAAATCGGGCGGCCACCCGGCCAAACGGACGTTCCAGGCACTGCGCATCGAAGTGAACGAGGAACTCGACGTGCTGGAGCGCGCTGTGCCTGCCGCCGTGGCAGCAACGGCCCTGGGCGGACGCATCGTGGTGATGTCTTACCACTCCCTCGAGGACAAAATCGTCAAATCAGTTTTCCAGGCTGGCTCCAAATCCTCCGCGCCGCTCGGGTTTCCGGTGGAGCTTGAGGAACACAAGGCCTTCCTCAAAACCCTGACCAAGGGCACCGAGGTACCCACCGCCGTCGAGATTGCAGAGAACCCGCGCGCAGCCTCCGCCAGGCTGCGTGCCGTGGAACGTATCAGAGCCAGGAGAGAAGCATGAGCACTGCCGCCGTCAAGAACTTTCCGGTCGTCTCCGGCAGCAGCGCCCCGGCGATCAGGTCGCTTCCTTCTGGCACCGGCCGCAGGGAACGCACACCCCTGTCTGTGGTGCGTTCCGCCCCCAAGAAGCGCCGTGCGCCGTTTGTGGTGATGTGTTTCGCCCTGCTCGCTGTTGCGCTCGTGGCCGTGCTGGTCCTGAACATCTCAGTCTCTACCTCGCAGTACCAGCTGGTGGAACTGAGGGGTAAGCAAAACACTCTGACCAAGCAGAACCAGGACCTGACACAGCAGGTCCAAAACTTCGAGGCGCCCCAGAACCTGGCGGCAAAGGCCTCAGACCTGGGCATGGTGGCTTCGACCGTCAAAGGCCAGATCGACCTCTCCACCCTTGCCGTCACGGGCAAGGCAACTCCGGCTGTGAAGGGTGGCGCGGCTGGATCGGTTATCCCTGCTCCAGCCGTAGAGGGAGTGCTCACCGTGGTTCCCCCGGCAACGAAGTGGGAGCCGCTGACGAACCGTAAACCGGCTGCCGAGGAACCGGCCCCGGCTGCGGCCCCTGCACCGGCCCGTGCAGCGGCACCTGCCGCTGCACCGCAGGCTGAAGCGCCCGCGCCACCGGCACGTGCCGCGGAGCTCCACGGCGGTTCGGTTCCGGCACCCGAACAGAAGGTGCCCGGGTCTAACCGGTAGTCGCTGAAGGACAGCCAGTCAGGTATTAAACAGGCAACAAGGCGAGCAAGGGAATCACGGTGGCGCAGAGGACGGGCAGGGCAAAAAGCGGCAAGGCCCCTAACGCCACCAAGCGGCTGCGCCTTGGCCTGGGCATTATGCTGACGCTGCTATTGGTGGTGGGCGGCAAGCTCTTTTTCGTCCAAGGGCTCGACGTCGGCGGGATGGCCGCAGCTGCGCTCGACTACCGGATGCGCGAGACTTCCCTCCCCGCCGAACGCGGCAGCATCCTTGCCGCCAACGGGACGGTCCTGGCCAACAGTGTGATCCGCTACAACATTGTGGTGGACCAAACCACCAACACGAAGACAGAGAAGTTCTGGCGCCTGGAGGAGGGCGTGGACAAACTTGTTGAAGTCAGCCGGGAGCAGGGCATCAGCGAACTCGCGGCTGTCCTGGGCATGGACGCTGACGAACTCAGGAACGCCGTGACGGGCGAATCGAAGTACCACATCGTCGCTAAGGACCTGAAGCCGGACGTTGAGCTCAGGGTCTCGGATCTCAGTATTCCCGGCATCGTCACTGAGGGCGTCAGCAAACGCGTGTACCCCAACGGTTCCGTGGCCGGCGGTATTATCGGCTTCCTCCAGGACGGCAACACGGGCCAGGCGGGGATCGAGCAGACCCAGGATGGGCTGCTGCGCGGGAAGGACGGCAAGCGGCTCTTCGAGATCGGTGCCGACGGTCTCCGGATTCCTGTCGGCGTGGATGAGCTGACACCGCCGGAGGACGGCAAGGACGTCAAGCTCACGCTCAATTCCGATCTCCAGTATTTCGCCCAGCAGGCCATCCAGAGCCAGTCGGACAAACAGGGCGCCGAATGGGGCGTCATCACCGTGATGGATGCCAAGACCGGTGACATTGTCGCGATGGCGGACACTAATGCCCCGGATCCGAACGATCCCGGACGGGTGGCTGCCAAGGACCGCGGCGTGCGCTCCGTGACCGCAGCGTATGAGCCCGGCTCGGTACAGAAAATGATCACGGCCGCCGCCTTGATTGAAGAAGGAAAATCCAGCCCCCTGGATACGTTCACTCTCGGACCGTCGTACACCGTGGACGGCCAGACCTTTACAGACGCCTTTACCCATGGCACCGAAGAGCGCACGCTCGCCGGCATCCTGGGCTGGTCAATGAACACCGGCACCGTGGCGGCCGGGTCGCGGCTGACCAAGGAACAACGGTACGACTGGCTTAAGAAATTCGGCATCGGCGAAGCCCCGGACATTGGATTGCCGGCTACGGCCTCCGGCATTCTCACACCGGCGGACCAGTGGGACGGCCGCCAGGAATACACGGTGCTGTTCGGCCAGGGCGTATCGCAGTCCACCCTGCAGACAGTCCGAGCCTTCCAGACGATCGCCAACAACGGAGTGATGCTCCAGCCGCGCCTGATTGACGCGTACGTTTCACCCGACGGAACAGAGGAGAAAGTCGCCCCGCAGCCTTCCCGCCAGGTGGTGTCGGACGGCACCGCGCAGCAGGTCCAGGACATCCTGGAAAGCGCGGTGACCGAAGGCCAGATCAAGGACGCCGCGATCGACGGATACCGGGTGGGGGCCAAGACCGGAACCTCTGAATCGCCGTGCGACGACGGGAAGTCAGGGTTCTGCGGCTACACCGCTTCAATTGTGGGGATGGCGCCCATGGATGATCCCCGGTTTATTGTTGAGGTGGTGCTGCAGCGGCCCAAGGGCAATATCTACGGCATTACGCAGGGGCCAGTGTTCCGTTCGGTCATGAGCCAGGCGCTGCGCACTTACAACGTCCAGCCGTCCACGGGTGAACCGGCCAGGCTGCCGCAGTACGCCAAGTAGCATCAAGCTAAGCAGCAGTTCCCCAACGCCCGCAGCGGAAGCAGTCTCCCGCGGGCATGATCCACTAGCACCACCATCGGAGATTCCCTTGTCAGAGCAGAACGCATCAGCCAGCAACGCGGGGCCGGCAGGGGAACCGGCCCCCGCGCGGTTCAGGCCTACGGCAGTTGCTGCCGTCAGCCTGAACGCGATCGGCGACGCGATCGGTGTGCAGGTCCCGGGCGCCTCCGCTGCCGTCAGCGTCACGGGAATCTCACTGAACTCGAGAACCGTGGAGCAGGGCGACCTGTATGTGGCGCTGCCTGGTGCTTCCCGCCATGGCGCAGACTTCGTGTCGCAGGCGGTCGGCAGGGGAGCGGTGGCAGTCCTGACCGACGACGCCGGCGCACGCCTTCTCGCGCTGTCTGCGGATACCGCCGAAGCCTCGGTCCCGGTGCTTGTGGTGGACGGACCGCGCAACGTGGTGGGGCCGCTGTCCGCCATGATCTACCAGAGCCAGCCGGCAGGCGGACGGACACCACGCTTGTATGGTGTGACGGGAACCAACGGCAAGACCACCACCACGTACTTCATCAACGCCTTGCTCCGTGCGCTCGGGCAGCAGACCGGCCTGATCGGAACCATCGAAATCCTGGCCGGCGGAGAACCGGTTCCCAGCCTCCTGACCACGCCTGAGTCACCGGATCTTCACGGCTTGCTCGCCCTCATGCGGGAACGGGGACTGGACGCCGCGTCCATGGAAGTCTCGTCCCACGCCGTGTCCTTCCAGCGGGTGGACGGGGTGCTCTTCGACGTTGCCGGTTTCACGAACCTGACGCAGGACCATCTGGACCTGCACGGCACCATGGAGGACTACTTCGCCACAAAGGCGGAACTGTTCACGCCCGGCCGTGCCCGCAGGGCTGTGGTGACGGTCGACGACGAATGGGGCCGCAGGCTTGCGGCAACGGCACGGATCCCGGTCACCACCCTCTCGATGACACCGGGCGGAGTTCCCACCGACTGGACCGTAACGTCCACCTCCGCGCGTGGGCTGGGTACCGGCTTCAGCCTGCAGGGACCCGGCGGAGTTACCCTGAATGTCCACACCGGCCTGCCCGGAGCTTTCAACGTCGCCAACGCCGCACTGGCCACCGTAATGGTCCTGACCAGCGGAATGGACGCCACCACCGTGCAGGCCGCCCTGGACCACCATGACCCCTTCACCGTGGCGGTACCGGGACGGATGCAGCTCGTCTCCGAGGAACCGGCGGCCGTCGTGGACTTCGCCCACAACACTGATGCCCTGGCACGGGCACTGGAAGCGGTCAGGTCACCGCTGCCCGGCTCCCGGGTGATCGTGGTTTTCGGAGCCACCGGACAGCGCGACCAGGGCAAGCGTCCCGCCATGGGCGCCGTCGCCGCAAAGATGGCCGACATCGTCATCGTCACGGATGACGACCCCCACGACGAGGACCCTGCGGCCATCAGGGCAGATGTGCTGGCGGGCGCACAGGCGGCGCGCGAACAGGAATCTCCGGAGTGTGTCATCGAAGAGGTTTATCCCCGCGACGCCGCCATCCGGCGCGCCGTGGAACTGGCCGGTCCGGCCGACACCATTCTTGTGGCCGGCCGTGGCCATGAGGTCTGGCAGGAAGTCAAGGGCGTCAATCTTGCACTGGACGACCGTGTGGAACTGCGGAACGCCTTGACAGCCAGGGGATTCACCGTTCTCCGAGACGACCGGATAGAGTCCTAGACCGAGATGATTGCACTTACTGCGGCGGAAATCGCCGATATCACACACGGACGCCTGGACGCCGATCCGGGGATCACGCCCCTTTCGGTGGTCACCGATTCGCGCGAGGCTGCCGCCGGGTCGCTGTACGTGGCGAAACATGGCGAGCACGCCGATGGCCACGACTTCGTTGCCGCCGCCTTCAGCCGCGGTGCGGTGCTGGTCCTCGCCGAACGCCCCGTAACGGGTCCGGACGGCGTCAACTATCCGGCCGTGCTGGTAGAGGATGCCGTGCTGGCCATGGGCGCGCTGGCCGCCGAAGCGGTCCGTCGGATCCGCCTGGTCCGTTCTGCCGCAGGCGACCCCCTGACCGTCATCGGGATCACCGGTTCCGCCGGGAAGACCACCACGAAGGACCTCCTCGCCGGCATCCTCACCCAGCAAGGCGTCACCGTTGCCCCGCAAGGTTCCTACAACGGCGAGGTGGGCGTGCCGCTCACCGTCTTCCGCGCCGACACCCAAACGCGGTACCTGGTGATCGAGATGGGCGCCACAGGTATCGGGCACATCCGCTACCTGGCCGACATGGTGAGGCCCGACATCGGCGTTGTCCTCGGCGTCGGCACTGCCCACGCCGGGGAGTTCGGCGGCGTGGACAACATTGCCCAGGCCAAGGGTGAACTGGTGGAGGCCCTCGCCGCCGGCGGCACCGCCGTCATCAACCTCGACGACGACCGCGTCGCTGCCATGCGCAGCCGCACCGGCGCCACCGTGCTGGGCTTCTCGGCCGAAGGACGCCCTGACGCGACCGTTCGGGCCGAGAATCCGGACACAAACGCTGAGGGCAACCCCGAATTCGAACTGATCCTGCCCGGCGCCGAAACAGGCCTGCACGTCAGCAGCCGCCTCGTCGGCGCCCACCACACCGGCAACCTCCTCGCCGCAGCAGCGGCCGCGCACGCGGCCGGAGTGTCCGGCAAGGACATCGCCGTATCGCTGAGCACACAGTCAGCAGCCAGCCGTTGGCGGATGGAACGCACCGAACGTGCTGACGGCGTGACCATCATCAACGACGCCTACAACGCCAACCCGGAGTCCATGCGGGCGGCCCTGCGCACGCTGGCCGACCTTGGCCGCGGACGGCGCACCTGGGCCGTCCTGGGCGCCATGCTGGAACTGGGACCCGATTCAATCCGTGAACACACCATTGTGGGCACCCAAGTGGTCCGCCTGAACATTTCCCGGCTGGTCGTCGTCGGCCGCGAAGCCCGCGCACTATACGTTTCCGCCGTCCAGGAGGGTTCCTGGGGCGACGAATGCGTCTTTGCCGAAACCGCCGAGGACGCCTATGCGCTCCTGAACGCCGAGCTTGAGCCCGGCGACCTGGTGCTTTTCAAGTCGTCCAACAGCGTTGGACTGCGGCACCTGGGCGATCGGATAGCATTACCCCCACAATCCACGGAACCCACCGATGAAGGGAGCGAGCTGCTGTGATTGCACTACTGATCGGCGCAGGACTTGCCCTGCTGTTTGCCTTGGTGGGAACGCCGCTGTTTATCCGCTTGCTTGTCCGCAAGAGCTACGGCCAATTCATCCGTGATGACGGACCCACGTCCCACCACACCAAACGCGGTACGCCCACTATGGGCGGCACCGTGGTGGTGGGCGCGGTCCTGCTCAGCTACGGACTGACCCACCTGATTATGTGGATGATGAACCCGGACTCGGCAGGCCCCTCCGCCTCGGCCCTGATCCTGCTCTTCCTGATGGTCGGCATGGGGCTGGTGGGCTTCCTGGACGATTTCATCAAGATCTCCCGCCAGCGGAGCCTTGGCCTGGACGCGAAGGCCAAGCTCATCCTCCAGGCCGCGGTAGGCATAGCCTTCGCCATCCTGGCCCTGAACTTTCCCGACCCGGACGGCCTGACACCGGCCTCGACCAAAATCTCCCTGGTCCGCGACATTCCCTGGCTGGACCTGGCCTTCGCCGGCACGGTGGTCGGCGCAATCCTCTTTGTTCTCTGGTCCAACCTGATCGTCACGGCGGCGACCAACGGCGTGAACCTGACGGACGGCCTGGACGGTCTCGCTGCCGGTGCCTCGGTCATGGTCTTCGGTGCCTACACGCTGATGGGCATCTGGCAGAACAACCAGGCCTGTGGGTCGCCGCGGGAAGCCGGCAGCGGCTGCTACTCCGTCCGCGACCCCCTGGACCTGGCGCTCCTGGCCGCTATCCTGAGCGCCGCCCTCGTGGGATTCCTCTGGTGGAACACCTCCCCGGCCAAGATCTTTATGGGGGACACCGGGTCATTGGCCATCGGCGGCGCGGTCGCCGGCTTCGCCATCCTGTCGCGGACGGAACTGCTGCTGGGAATCATCGGCGGCCTGTTCGTCCTGATTACCCTCTCCGTGATCATCCAGGTGGGCTACTTCAAAGCCACCGGCGGTAAACGCGTCTTCAAGATGGCACCGCTGCAGCACCACTTCGAGCTCAAGGGCTGGGCAGAAGTCACGGTGGTGGTCCGCTTCTGGATCCTGGGCGGGCTCTTCGTGGCCGTGGGCCTGGGTGTCTTCTACGCTGAATGGGTTGTGCTCCTGTGACTGTTTCTCCCCGCCTGCAAAACCTGGTCAGTTGGGACTCTGACTGGGCAGGGCTCCGCGTTGCCGTTACCGGCATCGGAGTATCCGGGTTCGCCGCGGCAGATACCCTCATCGAACTCGGTGCCCGGGTGGTGGTGGTTGATGCCGCCACGTCCGAGACAGCCAACGCACAGGCCGACACCCTGAAGATCGTCGGCGCCGTGGACGTGCTCTTGGGCGAGGAAGCCGTCAACAGGATCCCCAAGATCGATGGCAGCTTCCCCGACCTCATCGTGACCTCCCCGGGTTGGCGGCCTGACCAGGCGCTCCTGGCGGCCGCTGCGCGCGCCCACATTCCGGTCTGGGGGGACGTCGAGCTTGCCTGGCGCCTGCGGGTCCGGGCCGGGCACAAGACCGCTGACTGGCTGACCATCACCGGCACCAACGGCAAGACCACCACGGTGGGCCTGACGGCGTCGATGCTGCAGGCCGCCGGCCTGAAGGCCATCGCGGTCGGCAACGTGGGCACCCCCATCCTGGACGCCCTCCGCGACCCCGTGGAATACGACGTCTTCGCGGTTGAACTATCCAGCTTCCAGCTGCATTGGGCTGAAACGCTGTCGCCGGTGGCCAGCGTCTGCCTGAACGTGGCTGAGGACCACGTTGACTGGCATGGTTCCTACAATTCCTACCTCGCGGACAAGGCCAAGGTCTATGCGCGGACCCAGAAGGCCTGCATCTTCAACGCGGAACAGATCGAGACCGAACGGATGGTTGAGGACGCGGACGTTGTGGAGGGCTGCCGGGCCGTCGGCTTCACCACACTCACGCCGGCCATCAGCATGCTCGGCGTGGTGGAGGGCCTGCTCGTGGACCGCGCGTTTATCGAGGAACGCAGGGACAGCGCCGCCGAGCTGGCATCGATGACCGACCTGGGGCAGTTTGCACCCAGGCACATGGTGGCGAACGCCCTCGCGGCTGCAGCCCTGGTCCGGGCCTACGGCGTGGAGGCGAAGGCCGTGCGCCAGGGAATCCAGGACTACGTCCCGGGCAACCACCGCATCCAGCCGGTCGCCAAGCAGAACGGCGTGCTCTGGGTCAACGATTCCAAGGCCACCAACCCGCACGCAGCAGCCGCGTCACTGGCCACCTTTGAAAACGTCATCTGGATCGCCGGCGGCCTGTCCAAGGGCGTCAGCTACGACCACCTGGTCCGGGACCACGCCGCCCGGCTCAAGGCTGTGGTACTCATCGGTACGGACACCGCCGCGCTTGCGGAGGCCTTGCAGCGACACGCGCCGGATGTCCCCGTGATCACGACGCCGCCGGGCGACACTGAAAATATGCAGACTGCCGCAACAGGCGGAGCCACCACGGACAGCTCGCCGGATTCCGGTGCGGCCGTGATGTCCCGGGCCGTTGCGTCAGCGGCGCAGCTGGCGGCATCAGGCGACACCGTGCTGATGGCCCCGGCAGCTGCTTCCATGGATCAGTTCTCTTCCTATGCTCACCGCGGCGACGCCTTTATTGAAGCCGTCCGCGAGCTGGTGGAAGGGCAGGCCCCGACCGGCGAGGAGTAACAATGGTCAGCACGCCCACCCGGTCGCCGGCCCCCCGGTCGCGCGCCGGGAAACCCGCTTCTCCCGTAAAGTCCACCATCACCCTGCCGGACCGGATCCGGGACTGGTACCAAGCCTTCTGGTCCACGCTGGAAGGAACCGGCACCTCCAAAAACGGCTCAACGTATTACCTGATCCTTGGTTCCACGCTGGCCCTGACCGCCATCGGCATCATGATGGTGCTGTCGGCCTCCAGCGTCGAATCCATCGCTGCCGGAAAATCGCCCTACGGCGACGCCCTCAAGCAGGGAATGTTCGCCGCCATCGGCATCTTCACCATGTTCGTCCTCTCCCGCATCAACGTGGTCTGGCTGAAGCGCCTGGCCTGGCCGGGGCTGGGTGGGGCCCTTGTCCTCCTGGTCCTGGTGCAGCTGATCGGAGACGAAGTCAACGGCAACAAGAACTGGATCGACCTGGGCGGCATCACCTTCCAGCCGTCCGAGGCGTCCAAGCTGACGCTGGCATTGTGGATGGCCACCGTACTGGCCAGGAAAGGGAAGCTGCTGCGGCGCTGGCCGCACGTGCTGATCCCCGCCGTGCCGCTGGCGGGCGGCGTCATCGGCCTGGTCCTGCTGGGCAATGACCTGGGCACCGCCATGATCATCATGATGATCACTGCTGCCGCCCTCTTCTTCGCCGGAGTACCGCTGTACCTGTTCGGGTTCGCCGCACTGGCCGCGGCCGCCGGCACGGCCGTCATGGCCATCACCAGCTCAAACCGCATGTGCCGCATCACCTCGTGGTGGACAGGCCAGTCCTGTGCCGACGGCATTGACGCCAACTACCAGGCCACCAACGGGCTCTACGGGCTCGCGTCCGGGGGCTGGTTCGGCGTTGGACTCGGCCAAAGCCGACAGAAGTACAGCTGGATCCCGGAAGCCCATAACGACTTCATCTTCGCCATCATCGGCGAGGAACTCGGCCTGGTGGGCACCGTCGTCGTGCTTGTCCTTTTTGCCATCCTCGGCGCCGCCATCTACCGCGTAGTGGTGGCGCAGGAGGATATGTTCCACCGGGTGCTGGCCGGCACCATAATGGTGTGGCTGCTGGGGCAGGCCACGGTCAACATGGCCGTGGTGACGGGGCTGATGCCGGTGATCGGCGTGCCGCTGCCATTCATTTCCTACGGCGGTTCGGCACTGCTGATGTCGCTCTGCGCCGTGGGGGTGGTGCTCTCGCTTGCCCGCGAACAAATGGCGCCTGCCCTCAGGCCGAAGAAATTGCTCAAATTCGGCGCCAAGAAGGCCGGGGGAGCCGCAGGCCGCAAACCTGCTGGCCGGAAAACCGCCGGCACGACAACCGTTGCCCGCAAAACCGCCAGCCCCACAACAACCGCAAGAAAGCGTACGTAGCACCAGATGACTTCCCAGAACCTGTCCATTGTCCTGGCGGGCGGCGGAACCGCCGGCCACATCAGCCCCCTGCTGGCCATCGCGGCCGCCCTGCGTGCCGCCGTGCCCGGAGCGAGGCTGCTCGCCGTCGGCACGCCCGCCGGCATGGAAACCCGGCTGGTGCCCGCCGCCGGCCTGGAACTGGCCACCATCGACCGCGTGCCGTTTCCGCGGAAACCTTCCATTGACCTCCTCAAGCTGCCCGCACGGCTGGCCGGGGCGGTCAGGCAGTCCGGACGCATCCTCGACGACGCCTCGGCCGACGTCCTGGTGGGCGTCGGCGGCTACGTCTGCACACCCCTGTACCTCGCCGCCCGGCGCCGGGGAATCCCCATCGTGATCCATGAGGCCAATACCAGGCCCGGCCTGGCCAACCGGGTGGGATCGTTCCTGACCCGTCACGTGGCCACCGCCTTCGACACCACGCGCCTGCGTCACGCCCGCCATGTGGGCATGCCCATGCGGACCGAAATCTCCAGCCTGGACCGGGACACTGCCCGCGCCGCCGCGCGCGAAGAACTGGGCCTGGATCCCACCACGCCCACGCTGATTGTGACCGGCGGTTCCTCCGGCGCCCAGAGCATCAACCGTGCGGTCGCCGCCGCCGTCCAGGAGCTTGGCGCGGCGGGGATCCAGACACTCCACATCACCGGCCGCGGCAAGACGGTCTTGGGGCCCGACGGCGGCCCGCTCGCCGCGCCGGGCTACCGGCAGCTGGAGTACGTGGACGGCATGGAACGGGTGTACGCCGCCGCGGACGTGCTGCTGGCGCGGTCCGGCGCAGCCACGGTCTGCGAAGTGGCCGCCGTGGGTGTACCGGCAGTGTTTGTCCCGCTGCCCATCGGCAACGGCGAGCAGGCGCTCAACGCGGCGGGGCTCGTTAACGCCGGCGGCGCACTCCTGGTCCCGGATAAGGACTTCACCGCGCAGTGGGTGGCCGGCAAGCTCATCCCCCTGGTCACCGACCCCGGCCGCCTGGCCACCATGGCCGCCAGCTCGCGCCGCCTTGGCATCAGAAACGCCGATCAGCGCATGGCTGACCTTGTCCTGGAAGCGGTATCCGCATGATCCCCGCAAGCATCCGCAGCCAGGAGTCCCTGGGCCGAGTCCATTTCATCGGCATCGGCGGGGTGGGAATGTCCGCCGTGGCCCGCATCATGGTGGCCCGCGGCGGCGCCGTCAGCGGATCGGATGCCAAGGACCTTCCGGTGATGGCGGAGCTGGCCGCCGCCGGCGCGAGGATCGCCGTCGGATACGCCGCAGCCAACCTGGGCAATGCCCAGACCGTGGTGGCCGGCTCGGCGATCCGTGCGGACAACCCCGAACTGGTGGCCGCGCAGGCGGCCGGCCTGCCCGTGCTGCACCGCTCGGAGGCCCTGGCGGCCACCATGGGGGACGACCTCGTGGTGACCGTGGCAGGCACCCACGGCAAGTCCACCACCACCTCCATGATCACCGTCCTGCTCCAGGGCGCCGGGATGGATCCGTCGTTTGCGATCGGCGCCAACGTGCCTGCGCTCGGCGTCAATGCCGCCCACGGCACGTCAGGGGTCTTTGTGGCCGAAGCGGACGAGTCCGACGGCTCCTTCCTGAACTACCGGCCAAAGATTGCCGTGGTCACCAACGTCGAACCCGATCACCTGGACCACTACGGCACCGCAGAGGCCGTCTACGAGTCCTTCGACCGCTTTACGGAGCTGCTTCCGGCCGACGGTGTCCTGATTGCCTGCGCTGACGACGCCGGCGCCGCAGCCCTAGCAGAGCGCACGCTCGCCCGCGGCAACACCCGGGTGGTGCTGTACGGCACCTCGGAGGGGTCGGACCTGGTCCTGCACGACGGCGGCCCCGGGGACGTGGCGGTTTCCTCACCCGCCGGGCGGTTCGCCCTGGACCTGCAGGTCCCGGGCAGGCACAACGCGCTGAACGCCGCCGCCGCCGTCGCCGTCGCGCTGGAGCTGGGGGTCGACGCCGAAGCTGCTGCGCGTGCCCTGGCGCACTTCTCGGGTGCTTCGCGGCGCTTTGAACTGAAAGGGGAGGCGCGCGGCGTGCGCGTCTATGACGACTACGCCCACCACCCCACCGAGGTCCGGGCCGCCCTGACGGCTGCACGGTCTGTGGCCGGCGGGCACCGCGTCCATGTTCTGTTCCAGCCGCACCTGTTCTCCCGCACCAGGGAGTTTGCCAGGGAGTTTGCAGATGCCTTGAACCTGGCAGACACCGCCCTGGTCCTGGACATCTACCCCGCGCGCGAAGATCCCATCCCCGGAGTCAGCAGCCAGCTCATCGCCGAGCACCTGTCGCCCGGCGGACGCCTGGTGGAGCCGGGCGGGGCGGTTGCTGCCCTTACGGACACCGCCGGGCCCGGCGACATCATCCTGACCGTCGGGGCAGGGGATGTCACGGCCTTCGGACCGCAGATCGTGCAGGCTCTCGGTGGGTAGTCCGCGCCGGCCCACCTACGCTTCACCGGGCAGGCGGCAGCCACCCGCGCCAGCGGAACCGGAGGTCATCTCGGCCTCCAAACGTGCCCCCGAGGCGGACCCCCCGTCTTTGCCCGACCGCAAGAATGCGAAGGACGCCGGCCGCAAGCGGTCAGCGGACAACGGGTCCGCGGACAGGGCGCCGGCGGGCACCGACAACGTGCTGGCCTTCCCGGAGCCGCCCGGAAAACGCCTCAGGCGGAACATCCTGGTGACCCTGGGCACTGTCCTGGCGTTGGTCTGCGCGCTGCTGGCCGCCGCAATCTTTTCGCCGGCACTCGCCGTAGGCACCGTCTCGGTCTCCGGGACCCGGCTCGTCACCACGGAACAGGTGCAGGCAGCACTGGAACCCCTGAAGGGCAAACCCCTGCCCCAGATCAGCGATGAGGAGGTCAGCCGCCTCCTGGCGCCGCTCGTCCAGATCAAGTCCGTCTCCACCCAGGCACGCCCGCCGTCCGGGTTGGTGGTCCAGGTTTTGGAGCGGGTCCCGGTGGCCCTGGTCAAGCAGGGGGAGCAGTACCAGTTGGTGGATGTGGACGGCGTGGTCCTGGCCAGCCCTGCGGACCCTGCCACGGTGGCCCTGCCCGTGATCGACGGCGGCGCGGGAACCATCGGCAAGGACCTCTTCCAGGCCACCGCAGCGGTCCTCGGTGCACTCCCGCTGGACGTGCTGTCGAAGCTGTCCAACGCGTCCGCCCAGTCCGTGGACGCCGTGGAGCTCAAACTGGTGGACGGTCAGACCATTATTTGGGGGAATGCGGGGGAGAAGGAGCTCAAGGCCAAGGTGCTTGAAGCCTTGCTCAAAGTTCCCGCGGACCCGAAGAACCCCGTCCGTGTGTACGATGTGAGCGCGCCCCGGCATCCGGTGACGCGCTGAACGCTTTTATTTACCCGGTATTCCCGCGACACGCGGCTCCGGTTATTGAATGTCCGAACCATAGGAAATAGCGTTCCAGACATGAGTTACTTGACATAACTATAACCTTCAACTCGAAGGTTAAGGTTCGAAGCTTCAAGCCCGACTCCACAGTTTTCGCAATAGGACACGAACAAGGGACACGTAACGTGGCAACTCCGCAGAATTACTTGGCCGTCATCAAGGTCGTCGGCATCGGCGGCGGTGGCGTGAACGCAGTCAACCGCATGATCGAGGTCGGCCTCCGGGGCGTTGAATTCATCGCCATCAACACAGATGCCCAGGCGCTGCTGATGAGTGACGCCGACGTCAAACTCGACGTCGGACGTGAGCTGACCCGCGGGCTCGGTGCAGGCGCCAACCCCGAGGTGGGCAAGCAGGCTGCGGAGGACCACGCCGACGAAATCGAAGAGGTCATCCGCGGCGCGGACATGGTGTTTGTGACCGCCGGCGAAGGTGGCGGCACGGGCACCGGCGGCGCCCCTGTGGTGGCGCGCATCGCCCGGTCCCTCGGAGCGCTGACCATCGGTGTGGTGACCCGCCCGTTCACGTTCGAGGGCCGCCGTCGTGCGGGTTCTGCAGAGGCGGGCATCGACGCCCTCCGCGACGAAGTGGACACGCTGATCGTCATCCCGAATGACAGGCTTCTGTCCATCAGCGACCGCAACGTCTCCGTCCTGGACGCTTTCCGTTCCGCTGACCAGGTCCTGCTGTCCGGTGTCCAGGGCATCACGGACCTCATCACCACCCCCGGCCTGATCAACCTCGACTTCGCGGACGTCAAGTCCGTGATGCAGGGCGCAGGCTCCGCGCTGATGGGCATCGGCTCCGCCCGCGGTGAAGACCGTGCGGTGAAGGCTGCCGAGCTCGCAATTGCATCGCCGCTGCTGGAAGCCTCCATCGACGGCGCCCATGGTGTCCTGCTCTCGATCCAGGGCGGTTCCGATCTCGGCCTGTTCGAAATCAATGAAGCTGCCCGCCTGGTCCAGGAAGTGGCCCACCCCGAAGCCAACATCATCTTCGGTGCCGTGATCGACGACGCACTCGGTGACGAGGCCCGTGTCACGGTCATTGCCGCCGGTTTCGACGACGTCAAGGCCACTTCTCCCTCCATGGACCAGTCGCAGCCGCAGGTTGCGCCGCAGCGGCCCGCAGCGGCACCCGCACCGGCTCAGGCCCCCACCTCGGGTGGCAGCCACCAGCACAACGTCCAGCCGGTCCACGCCGGAGTGGGCGCGTCGGGGCTGAGCAACTGGGGCCAGCAGCGCCCGTCGTCGGTCCCCGCCGACTCAGGTTTCGACGTCGACCTGCCCTCGGTAGTGGAGCCGGACCTCTCGGGCAACCGCGTCGATGACCTGGATGTCCCCGACTTCCTGAAGTAGGGCCGGGGTTGTTCTATTGGCGGGCCGAAGTGTCTGCTGGCGTGAGTGTGGCGTTCACAGACACCCAGGCCGGCAATCTTGCCCTGCACGTCGGGGACAACGCCGCTGATGTTCTCCAGCGCCGGGAGGCGCTGGAGAACGCTGCCGGCCTAACCCGTGGTTCCCTCCGGTTCATGGAGCAGGTCCACGGCACTGCGGTGGAAATGATGGAGCCGGCCACGCCAGCGCCGACCGTCGATGCCATGGTGTCGCGGGGGCTGCCGCTTGCGGTGATGGTGGCCGACTGCATCCCGGCAGTACTCGTAGGGGAAGGACCAGACGGTCCGGTCCTGGCCGCCGTGCACGCAGGCCGCCCGGGGATAGAAAGCGGCATTCTCCCGGCGGCAGTGGAGCGGATGCGCTCAGCCGGGGCCACCGCCATCCGTGCCTGGCTGGGCCCGTCAATCTGCGGGCGTTGCTATGAGGTCCCCGCCGAACTGCGCGCCCAAGTAGCTGCCCAGGTGCCGGCGACGTGGGCTGCCACGTCCTGGGGCACGCCCGCACTGGATCTCCCAGCAGGGGCGAAGAGCCAACTTGAAGCTGCCGGCGTCGTCATCGAATATGCGGGTCCGTGCACGCTTGAAAACGAACAGCTTTTCTCTTACCGCAGGTCCAACACCACAGGGCGCTTCGCGGGACTGGTGTGGTCGCATGAATGAGGGCACTGTGGAGGACAACGCCGAACGGATGGCTGATCTGGCGGAGCGCCTCGCCGCCGTGCAGCGTCGTATTGATGCGGCCGTCCAGGATGCAGGCCGGGCGGGGGAAGTGCCCACGCTGATTGTAGTCACCAAGTTCCATCCGGCCGCCGACATCAGGCGCCTGGCTGCCCTCGGCGTCCGTGACGTCGGCGAGAACCGGGATCAGGAAGCCTCCTCGAAGGCGGCCGAACTGGCGGGCCTCGGACTCAACTGGCACTTCGTCGGGCAGCTGCAGAGCAAAAAAGCGAAATCCGTGGTGAAGTATGCCCATGCGCTCCATTCCGTGGACCGGCTGGCCCTGGTTGATGCCCTCGAGCGTGCCATCGCCGCGGAACAGGACCGGACCGGCCGGGCGGCCCTGGACTGTTTCATCCAGGTCAGCCTCGACGACGACGCCGGGGCGCATCGCGGCGGCGTGGCCGCGGCGGAGGTGCCACTCCTGGCCGAGCGGCTGGCGGCTGCGGCAGGACTGGAACTGGCGGGCGTTATGGCTGTCGCCCCGTTGGGCACCAGTCCTGAGGCGGCGTTTGAAAAGCTGGCAGCCATCTCGGCGGCCTTGGTAGCGGAGTATCCCGGCGCAACCGCCATCTCGGCGGGCATGAGCCAGGACCTGGAAGCGGCCATCCGTTTCGGTGCGACACACCTGCGAATTGGTTCCGATATTCTCGGATCGCGTCCTGACGTGGGGTAGCGTCGAACCCATAGGAAGTGAATGGCGGGGGATTCAAGGCTGTCAAGTCATTGGGCGGCCCGCCTACGGACACGATTAGGAGTCGACCATGGCCGGCGCTCTGCGCAAGACAATGATCTATCTTGGGCTCGCCGATGGCGATGAACACTACGAGTCCGAGCACACCACAACACGTAAGGACGAGGACGATTCGATGGAAGTTGACCGCGAGGAACGCCGTGCACCGGCAACCGTCCGCGACGTCAGCCGAGAGTCATCACACGCCCCCGAAGAGGAATACCGCGCACCAGTGACCCCCATCAAGCGTGCGGCCTCAAGCCGCGAAGAACCGTCCGGGCTTCGGCAGATCACCACGATCCACCCGCGGTCCTACAATGACGCCAAGCTCATCGGTGAAAGTTTCCGGGACGACATCCCCGTCATCATGAACGTCACCGACATGGGCGAAGCGGACGCCAAGCGTCTCGTGGACTTCTCGGCCGGCCTGGTTTTTGGTCTCCGGGGCAGTATCGAACGCGTCACCAACAAGGTTTTTCTGCTGTCACCGTCGTACATTGAGGTCATTGGCGATGACAAGAAGGTCAGCGAGACGCAGGCCAGCTTCTTCAATCAAAGTTAGCCCTGAGCTTATTCCGGATGCCAGGCAGGTACACCTGTCTGGCATCTGTGCTGAAATAGACAAGAAACATTGGCAGGGCACCGCGGTATCCGGAATGGACATGGAGATATGAGTTAAGTCATGGGAATTGTTTTCGGACTTGTCTATATCGCCCTTTTGCTGTTCTTCGTGGCGCTGATCATCCGGCTGGTCTTTGACTGGGTCCAGATGTTTGCCAGGGAATGGCGTCCGCGTGGTGTCGCCCTCGTGGTGGCTCACACGGTGTACTCGATCACCGATCCGCCCCTCAAGGGGCTCCGGAGGCTGATCCCGCCGTTGAGGCTCGGCGGGGTGACTTTGGACCTCGGGTTTCTGGTCCTGTTCATCGCCGTCAGCATCGCGATGGCGGTCACCAGGGGTTTCGCGTAATCTTCGACAAGACCTAGCGGCGCAGGCGAAGTTCCTGGAATGGGAACTTCCTCTGAGCCGCGAAGAAATCTCCGGTTTGACACCCAGTGTTGAATTAGAGGAACCAGACAATATTTAGGTACCGTAGTTTTGACGGCCGGAAGGCCTACTGACTAACTAGACCAATGAGGTGACCAGATGGCTTTGACGCCAGAAGACGTTGTCAACAAGCGCTTTCAGCCGACCAAGTTCCGCGAAGGCTACGACCAGGATGAAGTTGATGACTTCCTGGACGAGATCGTTGTGGAACTCAGGCGCCTGAACCAGGAGAACGACGAGCTCCGCAAGAAGCTTGCAGAATCAGGTTCCGGTGTGCCGGCCAGCTCCGCTGGGTCCGCCCCGGTGGTCGAGAAGGTTCCCGCGTCCGTCAAGGCTGACAAGGTTGAGTCCCCGGCGAAGGCCGAGGTCGAGGCGAAAGCTCCCGACGCCGCCAAGAAGAAGGAAGCCGAGCCGGTAGCACCTGTTGCGGCCGTCCCGGCTGCTGCGCCCACCGCAGCCAACGGAAGCACGGTTTCGGCCGAGTCCGCTGCCGGACTGCTCGCCATGGCGCAGCAGATGCACGACCGTCACGTCGCCGACGGTCAGTCCCAGAAGGACAAGATCATCGCAGAGGCCCAGATCGAGGCCAGCAGCCTGGTCAACGATGCCCAGGAGAAGTCCCGGAAGATCCTCGGCGCCCTCGAGCAGCAGCGCTCCGTCCTGGAACGCAAGGTAGAGCAACTCCGCGGCTTCGAACGCGACTACCGCTCACGCCTGAAGGCCTACATTGAAGGCCAGCTGCGCGACCTTGACGCCCGCGGTTCCGTGGCGGCACCTGAGGTTGAAGCGAACTAGTTCGTCAAGCACGTATTCTGAGAACCGGTGGCTGAGGATTCCTCGGCCGCCGGTTTTTGGGATTTAACATCGGTTTTACAAAATGAAAGCACCATGACTGACCACCTCGCCGCTGACGCCGCAAACCCTTCTCCTTCATCGGCCCGCCCCCGGCGGGCACTCCTGTTCTCGCTCTTCGCCGGTTTTGCGGTCTTTGCGTACGTCCTGGACCAGCTGACAAAACTCTGGGTGACGTCCACGATGGTGGAGGGTGAACGCATCCCGGTGCTTCCGCCGCTCCTGCACTGGTACTTCATCCGCAATTCCGGCGCCGCATTTTCGATCGGAGAAAATGTCACCTGGGTGTTCTCCATCATCATGGCCGGCGTCTCCATCGCCATCCTGTTCCAGGTGCGCAAGCTGGGCTCGGCCTGGTGGTCGCTGGCACTGGGTCTGCTCCTAGGCGGGGCCCTGGGCAACCTGACGGACAGGCTCTTCCGGGAGCCCTCGTTCGGCATGGGGCACGTGGTGGATTTCATCCAGCTGCCCAATTTTGCGATCTTCAACATCGCCGACTCGGCGGTGGTCTCAGCGGTGGTCATCATTTGTATCCTCACGCTTAAGGGGATCGCCCTTGACGGTTCACGCCACGTCGCGGCCCCACGGGAAGAGGCGGCAAAGCCGAAGGACACGGACGGTGTCTGAGCGTGTGGTGGTCGCCGACGAATTCGGCGGAATGCGGGCGGACGCAGGGCTCGCCAAGCTGATGGGGATTTCCCGGTCAATGGCCGCGACCCTCATTGCTGAAGGCAACGTGGTGAGCCGCGGCAAGAAAGTCGGAAAGTCCGCGCGGTTGGTTGCCGGCGATGTCCTGGAAGTGACGGTGCCTGAACGACGGGACCCGCTCGAAGTGGTGGAGGAAGTTGTGGAAGGCCTGAAAATCCTGCTGGACGACGACGAATTTGTCGTTGTGGACAAGCCTGTGGGCGTTGCCGCGCATCCGTCGCCCGGCTGGGTAGGGCCCACCGTAGTCGGCGGTCTCGCCGGAGCCGGCTTCCGGATCTCGACGTCGGGTTCCCCCGAGCGGGTGGGGATCGTGCACCGGCTCGACGTCGGCACGTCCGGGGTGATGGTGGTGGCCAAAACGGAGCGCGCCTATACGGTCCTGAAGCGGGCCTTCAAGGAGCGCACCGTGGAGAAGGTGTACCACGCGGTGGTCCAGGGGCTCCCGGATCCGCTGGAGGGCACCATCGACGCACCTATCGGTCGCCACCCCGGACACGACTGGCGCTTTGCCGTGATCGAAGACGGCCGGCCGTCGATCACGCACTATGAGGTGCTGGAGGCTTTTGGCAAGGCCACGCTGGTGGAGGTGCACCTCGAGACCGGGCGTACACACCAGATCCGTGTCCATTTCTCAGCGTTGCGGCACCCATGCGCCGGAGATCTTACCTACGGGGCGGATCCTCGGCTCGCCGCCACCCTGGGCCTGACCCGGCAATGGCTCCATGCCCGGCAGCTCGGCTTCGACCACCCGGTAACGGGGGAGCGCGTGACCGTTACCAGCGAATACCCGCAGGACCTGGCCTTTGCCCTCGAAGTCCTGGAGTCCGGGGAGGCCTAGCGGCTGGGTCGCTGGGCCCTTGGCGGTCCGCCAGCGCTTAGAATGGTGCGGTGACTTCCAGCAATGCCTCGTTCGTCCATCTCCACAACCACACCGAATACTCCATGTTGGATGGCGCAGCCCGCCTGGGTGAGCTCTTCAACGAGACTGAACGCCTCGGGATGCCGGCCCTGGCCACCACCGACCACGGGTACCTTTTCGGGGCTTTCGATTTCTGGAAGCGTGCCACGGACCAGGGGATCAAACCGATTATCGGCGTCGAAGCCTACGTCACCCCCGGCACCGCACGGACGGACAAAAGCCGTGTCCGCTGGGGCGAGGAACACCAGCGCAAGGACGATATCTCCGGCGGTGGCTCCTACACGCACATGACGCTGCTGAGCTATAACAACGTCGGCATGCGCAACCTCTTCCGGGCCTCGTCCATTGGCTCGCTGGACGCAGTCTTCGGCAAGTGGCCTCGTTTGGACCGTGAGCTCCTGAACACATACTCCGAAGGCCTGATCGCCACTACTGGCTGCCCGTCGGGGGAGGTCCAGACCCGGCTGCGGCTGGGCCAGTACCGCGAAGCCATGGAAGCCGCCTCGGAATTTCGTGACATTTTCGGTGCGGAGAACTATTTCTGCGAACTGATGGACCATGGCCTGGATATTGAACGCCGGGTAACGGGGGACCTGCTGCGGCTGGCCAAGGACCTCAACCTGCCGCTGGTGGCCACCAACGACCTGCACTACACGCACGAACACGACGCCAAGGCGCACGAGGCCCTGCTTGCCATCCAGTCGGGTTCCACGCTGCTGGAGCCATCGTATGACAACGGCGGTTCCCGCTTCGCGTTCTCCGGCAGCGGCTACTACCTCAAATCCCCGCAGGAGATGCGGGAGCTGTTCAGGGACCACCCGGATGCGTGCGACAACACCCTGCTGATCGCCGAGCGCTGCGATGTCTCGTTCAACACCGGTGCTAACTACATGCCGCGGTTCCCGTGCCCGCCGGGCGAGGACGAGACATCCTGGCTGGTCAAGGAAGTTGCCACCGGACTGGAATACCGGTACCCGGGCGGTGTCCCGGACAAAGTCCGCACCCAGGCCGACTACGAGCTCGAAGTCATCACCTCCATGGGGTTCCCGGGTTACTTCCTGGTGGTGGCCGACTTCATCAACTGGGCGAAGAAAAACGGCATCCGCGTCGGTCCGGGCCGTGGCTCCGGAGCCGGCTCCATGGTGGCGTACGCCATGCGCATCACGGACCTGGATCCGCTCCTGCACGGGCTGATCTTTGAACGGTTCCTCAACCCGGACCGTGTGTCCATGCCTGACTTCGACGTTGACTTCGATGACCGTCGGCGGTCCGAGGTCATCGACTATGTGACCCGGAAATACGGCGACGAGCGCGTGGCCATGATTGTCACGTACGGCACCATTAAGACCAAGCAGGCGCTGAAGGACTCCTCCCGCGTGCTGGGTTACCCGTTCAGCATGGGCGAGCAGCTGACCAAGGCGCTCCCGCCGGCCGTGATGGCCAAGGACATCCCGCTCGCCGACATCCAGAACAAGGACTCAAAGCGCTACAGCGAGGCCGGTGACTTCCGCCAGCTGATCGCAACTGATCCCGAGGCCGCCAAGGTCTTCGAGACGGCTCTCGGCATTGAGGGGCTGAAGCGCCAGTGGGGCGTGCACGCCGCCGGCGTCATTATGTCCTCGGACCCCATCATCGATGTCATCCCGGTCATGCGGCGCATCCAGGACGGCCAGGTGATCACGCAGTTCGACTACCCCACCTGCGAGGGCCTGGGCCTGATCAAGATGGACTTCCTCGGCCTGCGGAACCTGACGATCATTTCCGACGCCCTGGAGAACATCAAGCTCAACCGCGGCCTGGACCTGGACCTGGACAGCCTGGCCCTGGATGACGTGGCCTCCTATGAACTGCTGGCCCGGGGCGACACCCTGGGCGTGTTCCAGCTGGATGGCGGCCCCATGCGCTCCCTGCTGAAGCTGATGAAGCCTGACAACTTCGAAGACATCTCCGCCGTGCTTGCGCTCTACCGGCCCGGTCCCATGGGCGCCAACGCGCACACCGACTACGCGCTGCGCAAAAACGGGATCCAGGAAGTCATCCCGATCCACCCCGAACTCAAGGAACCCCTTGCTGAAATCCTCGGCGGAACCTACGGCCTGATCGTCTATCAGGAGCAGGTGATGGCCGTAGCCCAGAAGCTCGCTGGCTATTCCCTCGGGCAGGCAGACATCCTGCGGCGCGCCATGGGTAAAAAGAAGAAATCCGAGCTGGACAAGCAGTTCGCCGGATTCTCCCAGGGCATGCAGGACAACGGCTATTCCATGGCCGCCGTCAAGACCCTGTGGGACATCCTGCTGCCGTTCTCCGACTACGCCTTCAACAAGGCCCACTCCGCCGCCTATGGCGTGATCTCCTACTGGACCGCCTACCTGAAGGCGCACTTTGCGCCGGAATACATGGCTGCCCTGCTGACATCGGTCGGTGACGACAAGGACAAATCGGCAATTTACCTCAACGAATGCCGGCGCATGGGGATTACCGTGCTGCCGCCGGATGTGAACGAATCCGCGCTGAACTTCACCCCGGTCGGCACCGACATCCGCTTCGGCATGGGCGCCATCCGCAACGTAGGGGTCAACGCCGTCGAAGCGATGGTGGCCGCGCGCGAAAAGGAAGGCGCCTACACGTCCTTCAAGGACTACCTCATGAAGGTCCCCGCCGTGGTCTGCAACAAGCGGACCATTGAATCCCTGATCAAGGCCGGAGCCTTCGATTCCCTCAACCACCACCGGCGTGCGCTGGCGATGATCCATGAAGAGGCCATCGACTCCGTCATCACCCTCAAACGAAACGAAGCGATCGGCCAGTTCGATCTCTTCGCCGGTTTCGAGGAGGCCGAATCCGAAGCGTCGCTGAGCATCGAGATCCCTGACCTGCCGGAATGGGAGAAGAAGGACAAGCTCTCCTTTGAGCGGGACATGCTCGGCCTGTATGTGTCGGACCACCCGCTGCAGGGCCTGGAAGGACTCCTCAGCCAGCACGCGGACCAGTCCATCACCTCGATCATCGGCGAAGACGGGCCGCACGACGGCGCCATCATTACGATCTCCGGCATGATCACCTCACTTAGCCGCAGGATCGCCAAGGCGAGTGGCAACGCCTATGCCCGTGCCGAGATCGAAGACCTCGGCGGTTCGATGGAGGTGATGTTCTTCGGCCAGGTCTACGGCCCTATCGCCTCGGTCCTTGCCGAGGACCTGATCGTGGTGGTCAAGGGCCGTCTGCAGCGACGGGACGACGGTGCCGTGACGCTGAACTGCATGGAACTGTCCGTTCCGGACCTCAGTGAAGGAACCAACGGCCCCGTGCTGATTTCGATGCCCACCCACAAGGCAACCGAAGCTGTTGTCACCGAACTGGGCGATGTGCTTCGGAACCACCGGGGGAACTCTGAAGTCCGGCTGCACCTGCAGGGGGACGCCCGGACGGAAGTCATGGGCCTCCCCGTCCATCTCAGGGTCAACCCCAGTCCGTCATTGTTCGGTGACCTGAAGGTGCTCCTGGGCCCAACCTGCCTGGATAACTAGGACCCGATAGTTAGATCTCGTAGTCCAGCGGGACCGGCTGTCCATAGCCGCCGGCGTGGTACAGGAGCGGCGAACCGTCGTCGCCCACTTCGCCGTCCACAACTTCAACCACCACCACGGCATTGTTCTCGAAGGAGAGCCGCATCTGGATCTTGCCGATCAGCCAGCCCGCGACGTCTTTGAGGATCGGGACCTCGTGCGGGCCAAGTTCCCAGTGGTCCCCGCCGAACCTGTCCTTGGTGCGGGCGAAACGGTCCGCCAGCGCCTGGTTTTCCAGGCCCAGCATGTGGACGCCGAGGTAGGTGGCATTGGCCACGGCCGGCCAGGAACTTGAACTGCGGGCCATGTTGAAAGTGAACCGCGGCGGCTGTGCTGAAAGTGACGCCACGGACGTGGCGGTAAAGCCGTAGGGCTCGCCCTGGTAGTTCACGGTGATGATGGCGACCCCGGCAGCATGCCGCCGGAACATTTCCTTGAAGGTGCCCTCGAACGGCGTCTTGTCTGTCATCTTGAGAATTGCTCCCTGAAAAGCAGGCTGGAATGGACTCTTCCTTAAGGGTATTAGTCCCCGTCGGAGAGGGAGCAATCGCTGGACCCGGCACGTCATCTGTCAAGACTGCCCACGTCGTTTGATCGGTCATACCCGACCTTTGTTAAGGTTTATTTCATGAGACAACACATCAGCCGCCGGTCTTCCCTGCTGCCGTGGAAATGGTTTGCCGCTGTTGCTGCCGGTGGCGTTCCCGTCGGCCTGCTGTGGTGGCTGCTCGCGCCAGGGGGGATGAACCTGATCACGCGCAACCCCGCCCTGGCCGACGGGACCAATCCGGAGGTGTGGCTGCTCAGGGACCTCACCCTTGCGGGGCTTTGTGTGTTCGCAGGGTGCCTGGTGGCCGTCTTCCTGACTGAAAAAGGCGGCCGCGATCCGCAGGCGGCCTTCCTCCTGGGACTGGTCGGCGGACTGGGCGGCGTCCTGATCGCCTGGCTGACGGGCGTGCTTGCGGGCCAGCTGTGGGGCGGCCCCGCAGATACATCTGTCAATGCCAGCGTCGCGTTCTCGCTCCGGTCCCTGCCCGTGCTGATCCTCTGGCCGGCCGCGACTGCCACGTCCGTGTTTGTCCTGAGCCTGATAAACCTGCTCAAAAGCGGGCCCGGGAGCGCTGGCATGCCGGTAGCCGAAGGCAAGGCGCCCGGCGCGTAAAATGGACCGGTGACCATTTCTCCTGAACTTCCCGCCACCCCGACTGCCGCCGCTGTCCGCTTCCGGACGGTCGACCTTCGGGGCAGGGACCTGACGCTTGCCGGTTTGCGCGCCGCTGTTCCCCGTGCCCGGCAGCACACCGTGGCGGATGCGGAACAAAAGGTGCTGGATATCATCAAAGCCGTCCGCGAGGACGGCTTCGCAGCCCTCAGCGACCTGGCACTCCGTTTCGACGGAGTCCAGCAGGTCCACCCCCGCGTCCCGGCGGCCTCGTTGGCCCGGGCGCTGGCGGAACTGGATCCGGCGGTTCGCAGCGCATTGGAAGAATCCATCAGCCGGGCCCGGCGCTTCGCGGACGGGCAGCGGCCGCGGGATCTCGACGTCGAACTCGGCGACGGTGCGCTGGTGAGCCAGAACTGGGTGCCGGTATCGCGGGTCGGCTTGTACGTCCCCGGCGGTCTCGCCGTCTATCCGTCGTCGGTCATCATGAATGTTGTCCCGGCGCTGGCTGCGGGAGTGCAGTCCATTGCCCTGGCATCGCCGCCGCAGAAGGACTTCGGCGGCCTCCCGCACCCCACCATCCTCGCGGCAGCGGCCCTGCTCGGCATCGACGAGGTCTACGCCATCGGCGGGGCCCAGGCCATCGCTGCGTTCGCCTATGGAGTGCCGGCGCATGACTCCGGGCCGGCGCTGGAGCCCGTTGATGTAGTCACGGGTCCGGGAAACATTTTTGTGGCTACGGCGAAGCGCCTGGTCAAAGGTGTGGTGGGAATCGATTCCGAGGCGGGGACCACCGAAATCGCGATCCTGGCTGATTCAACGGCGCAACCTGGCCTGGTGGCGGCGGACCTGATCAGCCAGGCGGAGCACGACCCCCAGGCGGCTTCCGTGCTCATCACGGACTCGGAGGACCTGGCCGCGGCGGTCCGCTCCGAACTGGACCGGCAGGCGGCCGGCACCAAGCACTCCGCGCGTGTATGCGAGGCGCTCTCCGGCCCGCAGTCGGGAGTTGTCCTGGTGGAGAACCTGGAGCAGGGCATCGCCGCCTGCGACGCCTACGCCGCTGAACACCTTGAAATCATGACCGCTGACGCGCCGGCGGTCGCTGCCCGGATCCGGAACGCCGGGGCGATCTTTGTGGGGGACTACAGTCCTGTCAGCCTGGGCGACTACTGCGCCGGCTCCAACCACGTCCTGCCCACCAGCGGGACCGCGGCGTTTTCCTCGGGACTGAACGTCACCACTTTCCTGCGCGCCATCCAGGTCATCAACTACAGCCGGGCCGCGCTGCAGGAAGTCAGCGGCCACATTGTGAGCCTGTCCGGTGCCGAGGACCTGCCGGCGCACGGTGAAGCGGTCACCGCGCGCTTCCGCGAGGCCCGCTAACGCCGCAGGCCTTGCGGGGCCGGCTACGGGCACCACTACATGTGGTAATTACAGGATTGTTATTCCGCTACATGTAGTCGTAAACTGAGAGACGGAGAGGTCCGCCGGGGCCGGAAACATCGGCGCCGGAAGACATCGAGGGAGAGGACACCATGTACTGTCCATTTTGCCGCAATCCGGACTCCCGCGTTGTGGACAGCCGCATGGCCGACGACGGCTCGGCCATCCGCCGCCGCCGGCAGTGCCCGGAATGCGGCCGCAGGTTCACCACCGTGGAAACCACCAGCCTTTCGGTGATCAAACGCTCCGGAGTGGGCGAACCCTTCAGCCGCAGCAAGGTCATCAACGGCGTGCGCAAGGCATGCCAGGGCCGGCCGGTCAGCGAAGACGACCTGGCGCTCCTTGCCCAGGAGGTGGAGGAGCAGATCCGTGCCTCGGGCGCGGCTGAGATCGACGCCCATGAAGTCGGCCTGATCATCCTTGGTCCGCTGCAGAAGCTAGACCAGGTGGCCTACCTGCGTTTTGCCAGCGTGTACCAGGCCTTCGAATCCCTTGAGGACTTCGAAACGGCCATTGCCCTGCTCCGCCACGAGTCTGTGGAAGAAGGCACCCAACCCGCGGCGGCGCCCGCGAAGAGCTCCGAAAAGAGCCCCCTGTAAGCTCCGGTGGTGGCCGCGGAGGGGAAGCCGCCGCCACCACCGGCGCCCGCTGCCTCTCGGCACCGGGCAGCTACATGCTATTTTGTGAGCTTGTGCTTAATGGCAATTTCGACGGCGGCACCGACGATCCCGGCCTCATTCTTGAGTTCGGCCGGCACGATCCGGGTGCGCAGTTTGAGGTGCGGCAGGTATTCGTCTGCGCGCTTGGAGATGCCACCTCCCACGATGAACAGCTCGGGCGAGAACAGGAATTCCACGTGCGAGAAGTAGCGCTGCAGCAGCACGCTGTATTCCTCCCAGCTCAGTCCGTCCCTTTCGCGGGCCACGGCTGAGGCTTTGCTTTCGGCGTCAAAGCCGTCGATCTCCAGGTGCCCCAGTTCAGCGTTGGGGACGAGGCGGCCATCGAAGATGAATGCTGAGCCGATTCCGGTGCCCAGGGTGATCACCAGGACAGTGCCATCCACCCCCTGACCCGCACCAAAACGGGCTTCCGCCAGCCCGGCGGCGTCGGCGTCGTTAATGACCTCCACCGGGCGGCCAAGGCGTGCGGTCAGCAAAGCATCAATGTCGGTGTGGAGCCAGGTCTTGTCCACATTGGCCGCCGAATGGACCACGCCATGCTGGATGATGCCGGGGAAGGTGACGCCCACGGGCGAATCCGCGGCCGGAGCCTCCGGGCGGCTTGACAGCTCGGCAACCACCTGCGCCACGACGTCGGCTACGGCGGCAGGGGTGGCGGGCTGGGGCGTAGGCACGCGGAACCGCTCACCCAGCAGCTTGCCTTTTTTCAGGTCGACAATGCCGCCCTTGATTCCTGTACCGCCGATGTCAATGCCGATCAGCGGGGCGTTCTTGTGCGACTTCTCGTCCTTCTTGGCCAATGTTGTTCCGTTCGTGGCAGGGCGGCAGGTCGGCCGGGCGGCTGACCGGAAAAAACTTCAGGGGAGCGTGAGGATTTCGGCGCCGGATTCTGTCACCAGCAGTGTGTGCTCAAACTGGGCGGTCCGCTTGTGGTCGCGCGTGACAACTGTCCAGTCGTCCTCCCACATGTCCCACTCGATGGTGCCGAGGGTCAGCATGGGTTCGATGGTGAACACCATGCCGGCCTCGATGACTGTGTTGTAGGCCGGCGCGGCATCGTAGTGGGGGATGATCAGGCCCGTATGGAACGCTTCGCCCACGCCGTGGCCGGTGAAGTCCCGCACCACGCCGTAGCCGAAACGCTTGGCGTAGGACTGGATGGCCCGGCCGATCACGTTGATCTCCCGGCCGGGAGCCACGGCTTTGATGGCGCGGTTGAGGGATTCCCGGGTGCGCTCCACCAGGAGGCGTGATTCGTCGTCTACGTCGCCCACCAGGAACGTGTGGTTCGTATCGCCGTGGACTCCGTTGATAAATGCCGTGATGTCGATATTGAGGATGTCGCCGTCCTGGATCACAGTGCTGTCCGGGATGCCGTGGCAGATCACTTCATTCAGCGACGAGCATAGGGACTTCGGGAACCCGCGGTAGCCAAGCGTGGACGGGTAGGCCTTGTGGTCCAGCAGGAATTCGTGACCCACCTTGTCCAACTGGTCGGTGGTTACGCCGGGCCTGATGTGCTTGCCCACCTCAACGATGGCCTGTGCGGCGATCCGGCTGGCGATCCGGATTTTCTCAACGGTCTCGGCGGATTTGATCTCGGAGCCGGTGAACTTGGCCGGGCCGGGCTTGCCTACGTATTCCGGGCGCGGGATGGACGCGGGAACAGTGAGCTGCGGGCTGACGGTTCCGCGGGTAAGGGTGCCGGTGGGTGCAGTCGAGGCTAGGGAAGGCATAGATTGATCATATAAGGCACCGCATTAGGCCAAGTAACTGGAAGCCCCAAGCTGTCCGCATCCACGTTTAAGTTACGTGGATCACCGCAGGGCCCCGCCGGCTGGAACGAGGAGGACCGATGACTGAGTACTGGTACAACGTGAACACCCACGAGGTGGAAGAGGACGCGCTCTCAGACTGGAGCCAGCTGATCGGCCCCTACAAAACGCGGGAAGAGGCCGAACACGCTCTCGAAAAAGTCCGGGCCCGCAACGAGGCCTGGGACAAACAGGACGACCAAGACTGACGTGCGAGGGGCCCCGGGCGAGCTTGCGAGCCTGGGGAGCGCGTCAGCTGCTAGAAGGAGTGCTCCGGTCCGGGGAACTGGCCTGTTCGGACCTCATCGCCGTACGC
Source organism: Arthrobacter sp. 4R501 (assembly GCF_002929755.1). Classification (NCBI taxonomy): domain Bacteria; kingdom Bacillati; phylum Actinomycetota; class Actinomycetes; order Micrococcales; family Micrococcaceae; genus Arthrobacter; species Arthrobacter sp. 4R501. The sequence continues at coordinate 46,368 of NZ_PJIW01000025.1, forward strand.
CTTCGCCGCGTCACTGAGGGTAGTGCGCAGGTCGGCGTACTGTTTGACGAACTTCGCCATCTTGCCGCCGCGGAACCCGGCCATGTCCTGCCACACCAGCACCTGCCCCGTGGTGGCGTTGCCGGCGCCGATCCCCACCGTCGGCACGCCGACCGCCGCGTCAACGGCGGCCGCAGTGTCCGCCGGAACCATTTCCATCAGGACGGCGAACGCCCCCGCCTCCACCAGCGCCACGGCGTCGTCAATCAATCGCTGGGCGTCATCCCCGCGGCCCTGGACCCGGTATCCGCCCAGCGCGTGTTCACTCTGGGGGGTGAAGCCGATATGGGCCATCACCGGGACGCCGGCCTGGACCATGGCCCGGACGGTTTCCGCGTAGTATTTTCCGCCCTCGATCTTGACGGCATGGGCCAGCCCCTCCTTGAGGAACCGGACACCTGTTTCCACACCCTGCTGCGCCGAGACTTCATAACTGCCGAACGGCAGGTCTGCCACCACCAGGGCACGCTTGGCGGACCGCGCCACGGCGCGGCAGAGGGGCAGGAGTTCATCCACTGTGACCGGCAGGCTGGTCTCGTTGCCGAATACGTTGTTGGACGCCGAGTCGCCGACCAGGAGGACCTCGATGCCGGCCTGGTCGAAGATCTCCGCGCTGTACTGCTCGTAGGCGGTCAGCATGGCGAAGCGTTTGCCGTCCCGCTTGGCCTGCTGCAGGTGGTGGATACGTACCCTGGGTGCGGGCTTCGCGTTCATTTCCGACGACGGCGGCTGCACCGGTGCAGGTCCGTTTCCGTAGGGTGCGTGTACTTCAGCGGACGCGCTTGACTCAGAGCTATTGGTTGAGGCCATGGCAAGAGCGTAATGCGGCAGCAGCAGTCCTAGCCACCGCAGACGGGCCGGCGGACCGTGATCCGCGTCATATTCACGTGCCCGCCAAGGGCATTTTTGCCACCTGCGGGCGCGGCCGTCAATGGTTGCTGTGTTAACGCTGTGTTACGTGCGGCGCCGTCGCCCGCATTGGAGCCGATTGCTTAGTAAAGTGATGGTGAACTGCTGCCGGCTGCCGCTTCCGCGGACCCGGGGCATGAACGATTGACCGGAGAAGAGGCCATCATGGACCGCCAGCAAGAGTTTGTCCTGCGCACAATCGAGGAGCGCGACGTACGGTTCGTACGTTTGTGGTTCACCGACGTCGTAGGATCACTCAAATCGGTGGCACTTGCCCCGGCCGAGGTTGAAGGTGCGTTCGAGGAAGGGCTCGGTTTCGACGGTTCAGCCATCGAAGGCCTGGCACGTGTGTTCGAATCGGACATGCTGGCGCAGCCGGATCCGTCCACGTTCCAGATCCTGCCGTGGCGTGGCGAGACCGAACAGACCTCGCGTATGTTCTGCGACATCCTGACTCCGGACGGCGAACCGTCGGCCGCGGATCCGCGCAATGTCCTCAAGCGCACGCTGGCCAAGGCTGCGGACATGGGCTTTACGTGCTACACGCACCCGGAGATCGAGTTCTACCTCCTCAAGTCCCAGCAGCCCGGGCCCGACGGTGCTCCGGTACCCGTTGACGAGGGCGGCTACTTCGATCACGTTCCCGGCGGCGTGGCGCAGGATTTCCGCCGCACGGCCGTGACCATGCTGGAATCCGTGGGCATTTCGGTTGAGTTCAGCCACCATGAAGCCGGTCCCGGCCAGAACGAGATCGACCTGCGCTACGCGGACGCCCTGCAGACCGCGGACAACATCATGACGTTCCGCACGGTGATCAAGGAAGTGGCCCTCCAGCAGGGAACCTACGCCACATTTATGCCCAAGCCTTTCACCGACCACCCCGGCTCCGGGATGCACACGCACTTCTCGCTGTTCGAGGGCGACACCAACGCTTTTTATGAGGCGGGCGCCGAATTCCAGCTGTCCAAGACGGCCCGCCAGTTCATCGCAGGCATCCTGAAGCACGCTCCCGAGTTCACGGCTGTGACCAACCAGTTCGTAAACTCCTACAAGAGGCTCTGGGGTGGCGGCGAAGCGCCCAGCTACCTCAGCTGGGGCCACAACAACCGTTCGGCCCTGGTCCGCGTCCCGCTGTACAAGCCCGGCAAGGGCCAGTCGGCCCGCATCGAATACCGCGGCATCGATTCGGCAGCGAACCCCTACCTTGCCTACGCCGTCCTGCTGGGGGCCGGGCTTAAAGGGATCGAAGAGGGCTACGACCTGCCCGCCGCAGCAGAGGACGACGTCTGGTCACTGAGCTCCGCCGAGCGCCGTGCCATGGGTCACGACCCCCTGCCCGCCAGCCTTCACGATGCCATCCGGTCCATGGAGGACTCCGAACTGATGCCCCAGATCCTCGGCGAGCAGGTCTTCGAGCACTTCCTGCGCAACAAGCGTGCCGAATGGCAGGACTACCGGCTCCAGGTGACGCCCTACGAGCTGCAGCGCAACCTCGGCATTCTCTAGGCGGCAGTGAGCCTCGCACGCCGCCTCATCTCAGCCGGCTTCAGTGACCTGGAGAAGGGTGAGCGCTTCCTTGCTGCCCCGGAACTGGACGGCTTGGACCCGGACAGGATTTTCGCCGGCCTGCAAATGGCCGCCAACCCCGACACCGCACTGCAGTCACTGGTGCGGCTGATCGAAAAGCACCCCGGTCTCCGGGAGCTGGCCGCGGCCGATCCGGAGGTCAGCGAGCCGCTCTACCGGGTGCTCGGGGCCTCCGAAGCGCTGGGAGAATTCCTCATCCGGCACCCTGAGCACCTGGACGCCTTCGACGTCACGGCCAGTCCCGAGCCACTTCAGGCAGACCCGGAACGCCTCCGCTCTGTCCTCCTGAAATCCGTTCTTGCGGAGCCCGGGTCAGCACGGCCCGTGGCGGGAATGACCGGAGCCGACGCCTATGCCGCGCTGCGGTCGGCCTACCGCCGCGGGGTGGTGGACCTGGCGGTCAAGGACATGTGCGCTGCTGACCCGTTGGACTTTATGCCCGCCGTCGGAGCTGAACTCGCTGACCTGGCAGGGGCCGCGATCGAAGCCGCACTGGCAGTTTCCCGTGCCGAGGCTGCCGAGCAGTTCAGCGCCGGGGAGGTGGCCGCCGTTGGCCTGGCCGTCATCGGGATGGGCAAATGCGGAGCGCGGGAACTGAACTATATTTCCGACGTCGACGTCATCTACGTGATCGACGCCGGCGACCTGGACGACGCCCGCGCCAGTACTATCGGCACGGCCTTGGCCACCGGTATTTCCCGGGCGATCTCCTCCGTGGCGCGTGAACCCGGCCTCTGGGAAGTGGACGCCAACCTGCGGCCGGAGGGCAAGTCCGGCCCACTGGTCCGAACCTTGGCCTCACACGAAAGCTACTACGCCCGCTGGGCCGAGAGTTGGGAATTCCAGGCGCTCCTGAAGGCGCGGACCATCGCCGGTGACAAGGACCTGGGGGAACGCTACGAAAAAGCCGTGGCCCCATTGATCTGGAGCTCCGCGGGCCGTGAAGGGTTCGTGGAGTCCGTGCAGGCGATGCGCCGAAGGGTTACCGAGCATATCCCGGCGGCGGAGGAACAGCGGCAGATCAAACTCGGCCGCGGTGGCCTTCGGGACGTAGAGTTCACCGTGCAGCTGCTCCAGCTGGTGCACGGAAAATCCGACGAAACCATTCGGCGCAGGGATACCACCGCGGCAATAGCGGCACTCTCGGCCGGCGGGTACATCGGCAGGTCCGACGCCGCCGCTTTCGATCACGCGTACCGGTACCTTCGCCTCCTGGAACACCGCATCCAGCTGTTCCAGCTCCGGCGGACACACCTGATGCCGGTCAGCGAAGCGGCACAGCGCTCCCTCGCAAAGGCAGTGCTCAGCCCGTTCTCCAATGACAGGCCGCCGCCGGCTTCGCTGCTGGCCACCTGGCAGAAAACCAAACGCTCCGTCCGCGAACTGCACGAACGTATTTTCTACCGTCCGCTGCTTAACACCGCTGCCAAACTCAGCAGCGAGGACGCCAGGCTGACGCCGGAGGCAGCCCAGGGTCGCCTCGCCGCGCTGGGCTATCGTGACCCGCGGGGCGCCATGCGGCATATCGAGGCACTCACCGCCGGTGTCAGCCGGCGGGCAGCCCTGCAACGCCAGCTGCTGCCCGTACTGCTGGACTGGCTCGCCGAAGGTGTTGATCCCGACGCCGGGCTGCTCGCGTTCCGGCGCGTCAGTGAGGCCCTTGGCACTACCCACTGGTATCTGGGCATGCTCCGGGATTCCACAGCGGCGGCTGAACGGCTATGCAACGTGCTCTCCAACTCACGCCTGATTGCGGATCTTTTGGAGGTTTCGCCGGAGTCGGTGGCGTGGCTGGGCACCAACAAAGACCTCGTGCCGCTGGGCTTCGACGCCCAGTGGCAGGAGATCGCGTCCAAAATGTCGCGCCACTCGGACCCGGAAAACGCCATCAGGCTGATCAGGCTCATTAGGCGCCGGGAGATCCTCCGGATCGCGATCGCCGATTCTGCCGGGCTTCTCAACCAGGACCAGGTGGGCGCGGCGCTGGCTGACACAGACCGGGCAGCCGTGCTGGGTGCGCTGCGCCTGGCCGAAGGCATCGTCTCTGCTGCTGGACCGCTCAAGACGGCGGTATTGGTGGTGGCGATGGGCCGCCAGGGCGGCCGCGAGATCGGCTACGGCTCCGACGCCGACGTCATGTACGTGCACCGCGCGTTGCCGGGCTACACGGACGAGGAAGCGCAGGATCAGGCGGCCCGGATTGTCGCCAAGGTCTCCAGCCTGCTCACGCAGCCGCTCAAGCCGGCCATCATGGCCGAGCGGGTACTGCAGATGGACGCGGATCTTCGGCCCGAGGGCAAGAACGGGGCCATGGTCCGCTCGCTCGATTCGTTCGCCGAATATTACCGCCGGTGGTCGTTGATCTGGGAAGCGCAGGCGCTGCTGCGGGCCCGGCCGATGGCGGGCGACGATGCCCTGGCCGAGGACTTCCTGGCCCTCATCGACCCCATCAGGTACCCGGAGTCGATTTCGGAGCAGGACGTCCGGGAGGTTCGCAGGGTCAAAGCGCGGGTGGAAGCGGAGCGGTTGCCGCGCGGGGCGGATCCGGCACGCCACGTGAAGCTTGGCCGCGGCGGACTGAGCGACGTCGAGTGGCTGGTGCAGCTCCTTCAGCTCCAGCACGCGGCCAAGCACCCGGAACTGCGGACCACATCCACGGTGGAGGCCCTGGAAGCGGCGGCTGCACTGGACCTGCTCACCGGGCCTGACGCGAAACTGCTGGCCGACGCGTGGCGGCTCGCCAGCCGGATCCGGTCCGCCAACGTCATCTGGAGCGGCAGGGCGTCGGACACACTGCCGTCCGCACGCGGGGACCTTGAGGCGGTGGCCCGCTGGTGCGGCTACGAACCTGGCAACGCGGCCGCCCTGGAAGAGGACTACCTCCGCCTGAGCCGGCGGGCCCGGGCCGTGTTCGAGAGGGCCTTCTACAGCCATTAGCGGCTGTCCGGGTCCTCCTCGAAGGCTGCAGACAGCCGCGCCGGTGCGGTGCTAGGTTGGGGGCCATGGCAACGCAAATTTACGTGAACCTGCCCGTCAAGGACCTGAAGCGGTCCATCGATTTCTTCACCGCCCTGGACTTCTCGTTCAACCCGGACTACACCGATGAAAACGCGACCTGCATGATCATCAACGACAACGCCTTTGTCATGCTCCTAGTGGAGGGTTTCTTCAAAACCTTCACCTCCAGGGATGTAGCCGACGCCACCAGTTCCACGGAGGCCATCATGGCCTTTTCGGTGGACAGCAAGGAAGCCGTCGACGCAACGGTACGCAAGGCGCTGGCAGCCGGCGGCGCCCCGTCGCAGGAGGTCCAGGACTACGGCTTTATGTATAACCACAGTTTCCAGGACCCGGACGGGCACCTGTGGGAGGTCCTCTGGATGGACCCTGCCGGTCCACCGGCCGACGACGGGGCCCCCGCCGGATCAGACGGACAGCCGACCTGAAAACCCGGGTTGATTCGGTTTGGCTCATCGCACTGGATGACCTCGACACTGATGCCCTTGCCATCCAGTTGGGAGAGGTGGCAAACATTGAGCTGGGCCCAGGCCAAAGCAGCTTCGTGGGTGACCCGCTCCGCACGGTCCTGGCGGGACTGGAGGAGGATTCGCGGTTCCCTTTTGTCGTGGAGGCCGCGGGCTACGCCGTTGGCGTGCTGACCCTCCAGGCCGGTGCCGCGCGCCTGGCCGGCTGGCCGGACGAGGACTCTGCGTGGCTGCTACGCGGTTTCCTGATCGACAGGCGCCACCAGGGGCAAGGCCTCGGGCCGCTGGCGGCAACGTCCGCGGTGGAGGCGGCCGCGAAACTGACCGCCAGGCGCGGAACGCACGAGGCCGGCGTCGTGCTCTCCGTCAACGAAGCCAATCCGGCCGGGTTGTCCGCGTACAGGACCGCCGGCTTTGTGGACCAGGGGCAGTACCTAGGCGGCAGTTCCGGACCGCAACGGATCATGTACCGGAGCTTCACGGGATAATTCGTCCAGACACGGCAGGCGGGCATTGCCTCCGGCTCCACATTGATCGATCATGTGGATTGGCGGTGTTCTTCAAACCTTGTTGGGGGGAAGGCTTGAAAAGTCTTCGTCTCGGGGAGCACATGTCAGGGGGCTGGCTTCTGGTCTCAGCACGTCTGGAGTCAGCCCCCACCCTAGGGACAAAAAAGTCCGCCCGGCCTGCAGCATTGACGCTGGCAGCCCGGGCGGACTTTTTGGCGGACTGAACGGGTTCAGCCGCGGATCTGGCTAGACGCCGTAGTAGAGCTCGAACTCGTACGGGTTCGGGCGCAGGGACAGCGGGCGGATCTCGTACTCGTACTTGTACTCGATCCAGGTGTCGATCAGGTCCTGGGTGAACACGCCACCGGCCTGGAGGAACTCGTTGTCCTCGCGCAGGGCCTCCAGTGCCTCTTCCAGCGAGCCCGGAGCCTTAGGGATGTCCTTGGCTTCCTCGGCGGGCAGCTCGTAGAGGTCCTTGTCGATCGGAGCCGGCGGTTCGATGCGGTTGCGGATGCCGTCAATGCCAGCCATCAGCTGGGCAGCGAAGGCCAGATACGGGTTGGACGAGGGGTCCGGAGCGCGGAACTCGATGCGCTTGGCCTTGGGGTTGGAACCCGTGATGGGGATACGGATACCGGCGGAGCGGTTGCCCTGCGAGTACACCATGTTGACCGGAGCTTCAAAGCCCTTGACCAGGCGGCGGTAGGAGTTCACCGTCGGGTTGGTGAAGGCGAGGACGGACGAGGAGTGCTTCAGCAGGCCGCCGATGTACCAGCGGGCCATGTCGGACAGGCCGGCGTAGCCCTTTTCGTCGTAGAACAGCGGCTCGCCGTTGGTCCACAGCGACTGGTGGCAGTGCATGCCCGAACCGTTGTCGCCAAAGACCGGCTTCGGCATGAAGGTCACGGACTTGCCCCAGGCGTCGGCCGTGTTCTTGACGACATACTTGAACTTCTGCAGGTCGTCTGCGGCGTGGGTCAGGGTGGTGAACTTGTAGTTGATTTCAGCCTGGCCGGCGGAGCCTACCTCGTGGTGGCTGCGCTCAACCTCGAGGCCGGCCTCATCCAGGGCGACGCACATGGCGTCGCGGAGGTCAGCCTGCTTGTCGGTGGGGGAAACCGGGAAGTAGCCGCCCTTGATGGGGGTCTTGTAGCCGAGGTTTCCGCCGTCTTCTTCGCGGCCGGTGTTCCAGTGTGCTTCTTCGGAGTCGATCTTGTAGAAGCTGCCCTCGGGGGAGGACTGGTACTGGACGTTGTCGAAGACGAAGAATTCGGCTTCCGGAGCGAAGAACGCGGTGTCGGCGATGCCCGTGGAGGCGAGGTAGGCCTCAGCCTTTTCGGCCACGCCGCGGGGGTCGCGGTGGTAAGGGTCTCCGGTGCGGGGGTTCACGATGGAGAAGTTCAGCGCAAGGGTCTTCTCCATGCGGAAGGTGTCCAGGAATGCGGTGGTGACGTCCGGGATCAGCTGCATGTCGGATTCGGCGATGCCCTGGAATCCGCGGATGGAGGAACCATCGAAGAGCTGGCCGTTGACGAAGAAGTCCGCGTCGACGCTCTTTGCCGGCACGTTGAAGTGCTGCTGCACGCCCGGGAGATCGGTGAAGCGGATATCGACGAATTTAATATCTTCGTCCTTGATGAACTTGAGGACTTCGTCCGCAGTCTTGAACATCTATGCTCCTTACGCATATGTAATATCTGGCTGGCAAGCCAACTGATCCAGCGCAATCCGAAGGGCAGGGAAACCAAGTTTCCCTGCTTGGGAGGTATTGCTTGAAACTGCTATCAGCCTATGGACACGTCATTTCCCGTCAGTGTCCACATTGTTTCGGGCAGGTTACAGAATGCCCTGTTCAGGTTACAGAATTGTCCTGATCAGGTAACGCTATCCGGTGTCCGTAGTGTGGTCCAACGGTTTCCACTCTGTGGTCGGCGGTGAGTCGGTAAGCTTGGACGGTGGTAGATCGCAATGACATTGGCTCCTGGCTCAGCGGACCGGACACGTCCGGCATCTCAAGGTACCCGGGGGAGCGACTGGGATTGCCCGAATCCGGTTCCGGCTCCATCGCCAGGGCGGGCAGGCGCATCCTCGCCATCGTCCTTGACTGGGGGATTGCCCTGCTGATCAGCAATTTTGCCTTCGGCGGTGACTCCTGGGCCACGTTGGCGATTTTCGCCGTGGAACAGATGCTGCTTGTGGGCACCCTCGGTTACAGCATCGGCCACCGCGTGGCCGGGATCCAGGTGCAGCGGCTGGGCGGCGGGCCCGCCGGTCCAATGGCTGCCGTGGTGAGGTCGGTGCTGCTGTGCCTGGTGATTCCCGCCGTCATTTTCGATCCGGACCAGCGGGGACTGCACGACAAGGCGATGAATACGATCCTTGTGCGGCGCTAGCAGTAATCAGGAACCCGGCCTCGCCGGTTCGCCGGCGCCTGACGTCCGCGAACACCTGACAGCTCTGAACACAGCCAGTGCGCCGTCAGACCCCCGCTGTTTCCTTTGTCCCGGCAGGAACGGCCGTGCCTGGCGTCAGGTAGCCGCGCTTTCCGGCCCAGCGTTCGAACGCGACAGTGGCGAACGGGAACACCGCCGACAGTCCCGCGAACAGGGCCACAACGAATGGCCACCGCTGGAGCCGCCACAGGGCGAGGGCGGCGATGCCGTAGCCCACAAACAGCGCACCATGGATGGGGCCGGCGATCTCCACACCCAGTTCGGTGGTCTTGGCGATCCACTTGAAGTACATGCCAGCCAGCAGGGCAGCCCAGCTGAAGGCTTCGGCAACAGCCAGGACGCGGAAGGCCCGGATAACAAGGGTTCTAACGGGAATGGTCATGTTGCTACTTCCAATCAATGCGCCCGCCTGTTCTGCGGCGTCCGGCAGACAAAACCGCCCTGGTTCCGGCAAGCCGGAACCAGGGCGGTTCAAGGGTCTTAGCGTCCGCGGTTGGGGCGCGCTTTGTAGGGGTCGATTCCCTTGGGAATCGGGAGGCGGTTGCCCAGCGAGGAAATGCGCTTGGATACCGCATTCACCTCAAGCTTGGTCAGTTCATTCTTCAGCTTGCCCATTTTCTTGGCTACCTGGCTGATGGGAACCTGGCCCTCGCCGCGGCCGCTTTCGATCATGTGGACCGTGACGTTCGGGAGGATGCGCGCCAGGCGCTTACGCTCGGCGTCGAGCATTGGCTTGACGCGGATGGTGGGGCCTTCGCTGACGAGGACGACGCCGGGACGGCCGACGGCGCGGAACACGGCGTCCTGCGTGCGCGGGTTTACGGCGACCGGCTGGTCCTCGGTGATCCAGCCGCGCTTCAGCGTGCCCAGTGCCGCGCCGGAGGCTCCGGGCTGGTTCTCGATCTGGGCGAACGCGGCACGTTCGGCACGACGCGAAAGGATCAGGGTGGCGCCGAGGAGGCCCAACGGAATACCGATGAGCAGGCCGGTGATCCAGTTATCCAGCCAAAAACCCACCAGGAAGCTGACAGCCACAACACCCAGGAACACCAGCAGCATCAGCCACGGGACCATGGGATCATGGCGGCGGGTCATGTTGAAGACTTCGCCGATCTGCTTGAGCCGGCTGGGCTTCTTGGCCTTTGCTTCTTTTGGCTTGCGCGAGAAGAGGCCACGCTTCGGGGCGTCAGATGCCGCCGGAGTGCTGTTACTGGAATCAGGGGAGTTCGCCATAGTTCCTCAATTCTACGTGATTTATGCCTGAGGGCCGGACGCCGGAGAATGTCCGGTGCCGGCCCCCAGGGATAGCAAACTACGGCTTAGGCGCGGGCTGCGAGCAGTGAGCTGGCTTCCTGGCGGGTGCTGCCGGAGGATTCGATGTGGGCGAGCTGGGCGGGGATTTCCCAGCCCTTCTTGCGCATCGCGGTGGCCCAGAGCCGGCCGGCCCGGTACGAGGAACGGACCAGCGGGCCGCTCATGACGCCGAGGAAACCGATCTCCTTGGCCTCGTCCTGCAGGTCCACGAATTCCTGCGGCTTGACCCAGCGGTCCACCGGCAGGTGCCGCTCGGACGGGCGCAGGTACTGGGTGATGGTGATCAGGTCACAACCGGCCTCGTGCAGGTCCCGCAACGCCTCGGAGATCTCCTCACGGGTCTCGCCCATCCCCAGGATCAGGTTGGACTTGGTCACCATCCCCAGCTTGCGGCCCTGGGTGATGACATCCAGGGACCGGTCATACCGGAACGCGGGCCGTATGCGCTTGAAAATCCGGGGCACGGTCTCGACGTTGTGCGCGAAGACCTCCGGCTTCGAATCGCAAATCGCCGCGATGTGCTCGGGCTTGCCGGAGAAGTCAGGGATCAGCAGTTCGACGCCGGTTCCCGGGTTCAGCTCGTGGATCTTCCGGACCGTCTCGGCGTACAGCCACACACCCTCATCGGCCAGGTCATCCCGGGC
>NZ_PJIW01000026.1:0-54988 GCF_002929755.1 Arthrobacter sp. 4R501
CTCGAGCTGGCCGAGCGAGCTACCGCAGCAATCGGCGCGGGTGCGATCGCGGTGGCCTGCGACCTCAGCGACCGAAGTCAATAGCGTCGTCACAGCAGACTTCATGCTCAATCAGCAGACTCATGACCCGGTTCGAAGGTAGCGACGCAGTCCGGGGATGGCGAAGTCGACCTTGCCGTAGCCGGCGCTGATTCGATCAGGCCTCCTGCTATAAGTCTGTTCCGGTACTTCGAGACCACGTTGGGCTTGGACTTGATGGCTTGCCCGATCTGAGCAGCTGTCAAGGGCCCCTTGATGGCTTGCCCGATCTGGGCAGCTGTCGAGGGGCCGTCCTCCCCTGCCATGGCATTTAGGAATGCACGGTCCTTTTCGGAGATGTCTGACAGCGCGGCCTCGACGACAACCAGCGTGCTCCGTCGCTGCGGCGCCGCGATGGCTGTACGGGCGCTGTTCTGGTCCAAGGTCCAGTCGGCCTTGTCAGCTTCCATCCAGAGGTAATAGCCAACGAGCTGAATGAGGAACGGGTAGCCCTCGGTGGCCTCCGCCGCCTCGCTGATCAGGTTGGGAGAGACATCAATATCGCCCTGGCTGAAGAGGTCCCGGTAGGAGGCAGTGACTTCGGCAATGGCGGCCTCGTGAAGGTTGATCCTGGCGGCTCGCCGGAGGAAGGTTGCCCGGCGAACATGAGGCCGATGGGCAGCCCATCGCGGATGAAGTGCTGTATGTCGGAGGCCAGCTGGGAGATTTCAGTCCGGTCGACGGCGTGGATCTCGTCAATAGTGATGACAAGGCCTGTACCTTTCGCTTCCAGCAGCCGCAGTAGCTCCTCCCCGGTCCGACGCCAGTCGGGAATTCGTTCTTGGGGGAGCTGAGTTGTCAGCCCGAACCCTGCAGCGGAGAAGGCGGTGATCTTCCGCGTGGGCGGGCCGTCCCCTAGCTCGTCGACGAGCCAGAGCATATCGTCGCCGATCTTCGCCAAGAAACTGTGATTGGCCGTCCTGGAGATCACGGCCCAGCCGTGCTCTTTCGCGATAGCTTCTGCTGCGCTCAGCATGACGGTCTGGTCGATGCCTCTGGACCCGGTGATGATGGTGAGAAGCCCGGGAGCACCCGAACCCAGATGAAGGCCGTACTCAAATTCGTCCAGTGCGGCGCAACCAAACCAGAACAGACCGGCCCGAAAGTGCACACCGATGAAGTTGGCCCGGGCAACTACGGGTAATTGATTATTCGTTTCGAACTAATCCGTCGGTTCCGAGATTTGAACTGCTGGACCGACGCGTCGCACAAGGCGTGGGTCGCAGGTGAGATCAAGGATTCGTACTCATCGAAGCGAAGCACAGAGCCAGCTATCAGGAGTGCCGCCAGCTCAACTCTGCAAATTTCTGGAGGCCGGCAAATCTAAACTCGAGCATCTGGGCTAGCTGAGCTTCTGCGTCGCAGCGGTCAACGACACGCTCCGGGCTAGGGGAGATAGACCAATCGCCGCTGGCTGCACAGATCTGTCTCTCAAGCCGTTGCGGTGCGCGCTTCCCCTCACGGAGTGCGCTACTTTGCCCGAGCCGGTGCCCAGATTCAGTAGCGCGTATCGCCGGGGACGCAGGTAAAAAAGGAGGGCTGCTCGACCGGCGTAAGCGGAACGACAAGCCACCGGCCAGCATAGAACTCCACGTAGGAGTCCGAAGAGCAACAAGCATAGGCTTCTTCTCGTGTCACGTCGATCAATTCCTTTCAAAGGGAGAAGTGAAGGTGGTCACGTGACCAAGTCTAGTTCAATTTGGTCGGTTGAACAAGTCGTTTGACCAGACTGATGTCTAAGAAAGGATATTGGCCTATTTTCAGACCCCTCCCCGGCCCATTTCGCCACGCCGATAATGAAGATTCCGTCAACCTGCTGTGTGCAGAAGAGGCATTTGCTTCCTCACCAAGTGTTCCAATGGAATGACCTTGAGAGGGCCAGGGCTTGGTCAATCCGGCCTATCCGTCTGGAGATGGCTAGCTGGTGGTGGCGAGCTGGAGCCTTGAGTTACTTGCAATCTTCAGAGCTAGTCGAACGGCAAGGTCTTGTAGGCGGTGTCTTTGCTCATGTTCCAGCCGGCCACGATGCCGGAGCCGATCATTTGGTCACTAAGGCGGGCGAGGCGGTAGGCAGGGTCGGAGTCGAGGGCCAGTTGGAGGAATTGGTGTGCTTTACTGCCTTTGCCTTCCCACCAGTTGATGTAACCGATGGCCGTCAGGACAGGTGCTGAGTGCTCTGCGCTTGTGCGGGTGTAAGCGTGGAGAAGCAGTTGTTGTGCCCACTCGATGCGTGACCACTTCGGCGCCTCCTCGGTTTGGGCAAACAGGACCTGCTGCATGGGTTCGTCGAGCCCTGGAATATCTGCGAGGAGACGGTCGCGGATCTCTGGGAACTGCAGGTTTGCGACGAGGGCGTGGCAGTCTTCATCGCTGGGGAGGTTCTTGGAATCGAGCATGTTTGCCCAGAGTTTCCGGCCATGCTGGAGCGCTGCGTCGGTTGGTTGGGTCCTGATGCTTTCTATTTGGTGTTCGACGGCGGTGGCCTTGGCTGTTTCCTGGCCGGTGGTTGGGAGGGCGATGTGGTTGGTGGGTTCGATGAAGCTGCCGCGGTAGATGAATTCGGCGTTGATCGCACTTGTCTGGGTGGAACTGACGGGCAGGGCGAGGCTGGTGCAGGGTTCGTCGTCGTAGGGTGAGAAGGTTTCGTCTCCGACGAAGAGCCCGTCCCGGATGGTGATGCCCTGTTCGGCGAGGACCCCGGTAAGCGCGGCGATGGTGCCGGCATACGGTTTGGCCTGTCCGTGGTGGGCAGTTTCCTTGGTGTAGACGGCGAAGAGGATCGATGTGGCGGTCGTGTCGCTGGTCAGGTAGTGGGCGACGGTTCGTGCATACGGGAGTTCCTGGCCAGGTTGGCCGGGGAGGTCAATGCGTAGGGTCGCGCCGATGCCGTTGCTGTTCAAGGTGATGCAGACCAGGCTTTCCTGTGGCCAGAAGCCCAGGGTGTGTCCGATGAAGCTGAGCACATCTGATGGTGTCTTGATCGTGAGCTTTTCCATGATCCTTTGGTTCCCTTCACCCTTTGTGTTGCCGTGTTTTCTGCGGTTGTTGGTTGTGGGTGTCGTTCTGGTAGGGGACCACCCGCTGGGCTGAGGGGCCGGAGTGCAACTTGGGGAACCGGCGCCGGGGGCGGAAACTTCATCTGGTGGTAATGCGTCGCCGTTCGTATGACGAAGTTTTCGATTCCGGGGTCGGCGCGGTAGCGCCCTGGTTGCGCGGAGGACCCGCTCAGCGATCATGGGCATATCAGAATGACAAGCAGCGATGGAACTTTTACTGGTCCATCTACGCCAGGGAACCGGGCGGCATGACTTCGACTTGCAGCCCGAGCAGAATTTCCTGAACGTGCTGGATCTCTTCATCTACCGCTCCAGAGATCGACACCAACCGATTAAAGGGCTACGCCCCGAGGGCCGACAGTCTGGTATTCGTTTCGGCACCGCACCTGTCGTTGACGCCGAGTTTCTTCAGTGCGCCGGGTTCGATATTCAGCTTCCCGACCCGCAGACCAATTTGCTTGGGTCTGGCGCACGAGGTGGTGGTTTGGGCCCAGGTGTCGACGGTCGACGGAGGCCAGGGAGCCGATTGAAATACCGTTACGCCCTGTTCACCCGAGAACTAGCCGCCGGCGGGTGGGGGAGGTGTGGGGGCCGAGCAGGTTCCGGGACTCAACGAACTGTTCCTGGAAATGATCCGTGAAGCAGTGTTCTCAGGTGAAATCTTGACGACTGAAGAACTGTTGGTCCTCGAACGAACATCAGCGGTTCTCGCGGCTCCGGGATACTTCGATGATCTTGTTCTCACGGCAGCTTCAATTCCGGCGGTTGCCGTTCCGGGCGTCAGAGTCCCGTTGTCAGAGGGGCAGCGCGTCCGAAAATGCGGACATCGCCGCAAGCCCGGTCACTACCGTTCCAACTGCTCTGTGTTGAATTAGTCGTGTTGACGCTGTCAACGTATTTTCGCTTGGACTGGCTTTTATAGCCCTCGTATCGGCCCGGATCACGTACGTTTCCGCGGGTGCCCAGTGTTTGTAAGGGCTGGAATGCAGTTCGAGTCCCACCTCGGGCACGTGTTTTCCCTGTTCAGGGGCTTGTAGGCCTCTGAGTGTGCACAAATGTTCACATGTGGGCCCCTTCGGGCCCCTTTTTTTGTTCGCCGTGCCTATGACCGCCGGTCTCCTTCTCCTGCTTTGGCCGGTGTCGTTTCGTATTCATTCATGGTGGGGAGCATCCGGAGCTACATGACCTGGACGGTGCTGGGGGGAGGGGCTGCCCTTTCCCATTGCTATTCCTGTGCTCACGACTGTTCATGTCGAAGTTGGAAGGTAGCGGCATGACCTTTGAACTACTCGGATGGTTCCGCAGTCCAAGAACTTGCAATAGGTTAGTCTGCAATGTTGGCGCGCAGTGGCCGAACCTCGGGTGCGTTACGTCTCGGAAGCCGCTGGTTTGAAGACCGTCCAAAGGAACACACCCAGATATAGCGTGTTGAGGTACAGGTATATTCCAGCCTTGTTCGACAAGCTGCCACCAGCGCCTGGTGGCGGACTGCGCGCCGGGAGGGGGCCACGGGTGTTAGACGTCGCAGTGGTTGATGGTAGTGGCGTCGTTGCCGGTGACGATGCGGGCTTTTGCCGTGGTGCCTTGATTTAGTTCCGTTGGCGCCCGTGAGGACCCGCACCGTGCGCAGCCCGGCTTCGATGCCCGCGATGATGTCGGTGTCCATCCGGTCACCGATCATGACCGTGGTTCGCGCATGGACCTGAGTCCGGTTCATGGCCGAGCGGAACATCATGGGGTTCGGTTTGCCCACAACGTGCGGTTCGCGGCGGGTGGCCTTGGTAATGAGGGCCGCGACGGAGCCCGTACCGGGCACCGGTCCAGCCCTGGATGGACCGGTGGCGTCCGGATTGTTCACAACCTCCGCAAGAGTTACAGCTATGCCCAGGCGCTCTCCTAGGAGGCGTGTCGGGCGATTGGCGAGTCGATCTCCAGCGCGGGGCTGTCGACGGCCGGGACGCTCATGAGAGCTCCCGGAGGATCTCGTCCGCGGCCCGGCGACCGGAGCGGATGGCACCGTCCATGTAGCCGTTCCAGACCGTGGAGGTCTCAGAGCCCGCCCAGTGGATCCGGCCGACCGGCGCAGCGAGGGCTGGGCCGTACTGGGTCCAGCCGCCTGCGCCGAGTCGTCCGCCGTAACAGCCGCGGGTGAACTCTTCAGCGCTCCAGTCCTGTTCGATGATGTCGAACGGGTGCGCTGCCTTCGGGCCGAAGTACTTTACCAGCGCTGCGATGACGAGCTCGCAGCGCTCCTCGGCGCTCATCAGGCCCGCGGTGCGGGCGTGGGCGCCTTCGAGGAAGCCGAGCAGCACACCGCAGGAGGCGTCGTCCGGGCTGTTGTCAAAGACGACGTTAAACGCGTCGTCGAGGCTGATCACGAAGCCGCTCAGTCCGTCCTCGCGCCAGAACGGGGCGTTGTACCCGACCTGGAACTTGATCACCGAACCGGCCGGCATTTGCTGGGTGAGACCGTCGCGCAGCGCGGGCAGCGGCGGGACATAGCGCAGCCGGCCGGCCAGCGTCTGCGGTACGGCGACAACGACACGCTCGGCCGCAACGGCGCCCCCTTCGTACTCAACGAGCACTCCCGTCTCGTCCTGACGGATGGTCCTGACCACGGCGTTGAGCCGGACCGCGTCGCCCAGTTCCGCGGACATCCGCTCGGAGATCTGGTGGGTACCACCGACGACACGTCTCTCCTGTGCGCCCCCTGTGGTCGCGACGAGCGTCTCGAGGCTGGTGCCGGACTTGACGTAGAAGAGGAAGTGCAGGAACGAGAGCTCCGCAGACTCCGCGGAGAACAGTCCCGGCACGAGCAGGCGGAAGAACCGCCGCGCGATGCTGTCCTCAGTGTTGGCGACCAGCCAGGCGTCCAGCGTCTGCCGGTCGAGGTCCTGCGCGCCCTCGGTCTCCCACGGTGCGTCAGCGGTGACCGTCGAGGCCAAGGCCTCCAGTTGTTCCCAGAGGCGGCTGACCTCCATCGCGGACTCCGGCGGAAGGCCCCACGTCTCGTCGGCGTACCGCACGACGTTGCCATCGAAGACCATCAAGGCATCGCCCTCATCGAAGCTGGGGAAGGTCTCCAGGCCCAGTTCGCTGATGAGCTCGAGTGCCACGTCCTGTGTCCCGCCGACCCACTGGCCGCCCATCTCCACCGGCACACCGTTGCTGAGAAAGCCTCCCAGCCTGCGGCCCGCGACCCGGTCGCGGGCCTCCAGCACGACCACGGTCCTGCCGGCCTCCACCAGCCTGCGGGCCGCACTCAGGCCAGCCAGGCCCCCGCCCACGACGGCAACGTCCACATCACGCATCTCGAGATCCTCCAGACTAAGTCATCCCCGAGCCGGCAGACGTCCTGGACCGCTCCGGCTGGCGCCAAAGACACCAACAGAACGCCCGCCGGCACCACTACAAGAAAGGACAGCAGCCGAAACAAACGCGACTGTGTACTAGGCGGGCTTGGCGTACGAGGCCGCGCTCATGATTTCGTACCCGACGAACGTCTCGTCGTTTTCAACCCACGCATCGTGGCCTGGAGGGATGGCGTAGGCGTCACCGGCGTGGATTGTGGTGCGGGTCCCGTCTTCCAACTGAACCGTGAGTGTGCCGGCGGTGCAGAAGCCCAGATGGTTGCTTTGGCAGCTGTCGGTGTGGACCACGGTCTTGACCGTCTCGGACCACCGCCAACCGGGCTCGAAAGTGAACCTGCCCAGCGTGGTGCCACCAATGTTGACGACGTCGACTTCTGTCTTTGGCGGACGGCGCTTCTCATCCGGTTCGTTGAAGGACTTTGATTCAAGGGTTGTGACAGTTACTGCAGGCATGTTCATTTCTCCTCAACAGGGAGTGGTTTATAACTGTTCCTCCGGAAGCGCGATTGGTGCTCCGGGAATGCAGGCCCGGCGGGGCCCGGGACGACGTGCCGTAAAGGGCTGAACCGAACTTTCTCAGGTTGCTCTCAGCCTGAGGCGCTGTCAACACGTGCTATTGGCTTTAGCGACGCATCATCGGGACCGACCCTGAGCGGAACTGGTCCGCGTTGACCTCGATTGCGCCAGGCCGAGGTGGCCGCCCAAGGTCATGTGAGAGCCCAAAGCATCCAGGCAATTTATGTGGTTGTGAAGCGTACCAATCATCTGAGGGAAGGCCTCGACGTCAGCCACGCGAAAGTAGCGCCGGAAGCCCTGGAGCAGCTCCGCGCATGCTCCGAATCCACCGTCTGCCGGCCATCACCGATCCGCTTCAGTCAGAGAGTAGGCTCCGCATTGTGGCGCCTGCCGCTGAGGTGGCCAACCTTGGAAGGCCTCGACGGCGGGGAGGCGGCTAAGGCGGTACGCCGCTTGACCGCTCTGGCGGCGGCCCGACCTCTGGTCCCGGTTGCCCGGCCTCCAGCCCGAGTTGCTGGACGGGCGGCCGGGGCCCCCTTTCTTGCCATGGTCTACGAAGCATGGTCATGCCTAGGCAAGTCGGTGGTGGAAGCCTCCACGGGGAACCCTGCGTCTTTCCACTCGGGGTAGCCTTCCTCCAACCGTGCGGCTTGGATGCCGTGCTGATTCAAGGTCCGGACGGCATTGTCCGCGAAGACGCAGTACGGGCCCCGGCAGTATGCCACAACGATGCGATCGTTGGGTAGTTGATCCAGCCGCGTCTCCAGCTCCTTAAGCGTCACGGACATCGCGCCGGCAATGTGGCCCGCCTGGAACTCGGCCTCTGGCCGGACATCAATGACGATCAGATCACCATCGCCTATCCGCTCACGCAGTTCAGCGCGGGTCATGGTCATCATGGTTGAGCGGTCGCCCAGGTAGGACGTGGCAAGTTCATCCAGCTCGGCGAGGTGTTCGCCGGCCACCTCCCGGACGGCAGCCCAGAGCCGGGATACGGCGGGCCCGCTAAGTGAGTAGTAAATTCTGGTCCCCTCGCGCCGGGTTTTCACCAATCCCGCGCGGAGCAGTTGCTGCAGGTGCTGTGACGTGTTTGCGATCGTTTGGTCGATTTCGTGAGAAATCCCATCAACCGGGCGCTCGCCCTGAGCGAGGATGTCCACGATCTCCGCCCGCCTTCCGCTGCTAAGGACCTTGGCAACGGATGCGAATCCGTCAAAGAGTTCCCTTTTTGCCTTATGGCTACCTGGATAGTGACCCATGGGAGTCTGACTGTCCATGTCCTCGGTGCTCTTCCCGGGCTTGTTCATCGGCCTAACCTTCAGATCTAGTCAAGAAACTACTTGACAATGTATCTCCTTCCGGAGGCGTATTCAAGCATTCCCTTGAATATGGTTTGGACTCCTGGTCCTGACCCCACGCTGAGTTGAGGTGAACAACGATGGAGGGCGCACCGAACCATGAGCGACCAAAATGATGGAGTCCTTCTGTCGCCGCCATGGCACGGGCCCGGGTGTAGTCTGTTGCGCAAAACCATCGTCGTCATGAACGAAGGCGGAGGGAGTTATGGAACCAAGGGTGCTTCAACATGATTCCCAGGGTCAGGGCGAGCCGGTCGTGCTCATCCCCGGTGGCCTCACGGGGTGGCTGTCATGGATCCCCCACCAGGAGCGGCTGGCTGGCAGGTACCGTGCGATTCGGATCCAGCCGATTCACAACGAGCTCGGATCAGCAGGCCTTCCCGGGGAGCCGGGCTACACGGCGGAGACTGAGCGGGAGGCCCTGCGGCTGACGCTCGATGCGCTGGGTCTCGAAAGCTCTCATTTGGTGGGCTGGTCAGGCGGAGGCAAGTCATCGCTCGAGTTTGCAATCGAATACCCTGATCGCGTCCGCTCCCTGACCCTGGTGGAGCCAGCCGCGTATTGGATCCTCGAACAGCTCGGCGACGGGCTCGAAGACGTCGAGCGCGTGAATTCGCTGGTACACGGATTGTTCGGTCGCCCGGTTACTGGGGAGGATCTGGCCATGTTCCTTGAGCTGGCCGGCTTCGTCCAGACCGCCCGGGACGCGCCATCGCACCCCAACTGGGACCGATGGCTAAGCCACCGGATGGCGTTGTCCTGGCAGGGCGAGGCGCTCGACCATCCGGAGCGCACGGTGGGGGAGCTGTCGGGCATTACCTGCCCTGTGCTGCTGACCAAGGGGACGAGGACGGCCGACTGGCTCAAGCGGGTGGTCGATGTTCTCGGGGAGCGGCTGCCGAAGGCGTCAGTCGTGGAGCTCGACGGCGATCACGCCCACCACATCGAGAGCATCGACGCGTTCCAGCGGGCGCTGGGGGCGCACCTGACGCGCACCCAAGGCGCCCAGCCGGCGTGAGCGAACGGCCATCTCAATCGTATAGGGGTGCTGCTGATGGCACCTCCACCAGCACCCCAACGACGACGGACAGGGCACCAGCACTGGAGGCTGCAACTGTAGCCAGACACGCCCCGATGGTCCATGAGCTGCACCGGACGTCTTCGCGTACGATGGTGCCGCGGACCCCAGCGAGCCGGGCGGGAGAGCTCTGGACGTCCGTGATTTACTTTTTCACGAGTCGCGCAGGGCCTGGACAACATGACCTGATTCGCCCGGTGCACGACACAGCGCCCGGCTGGATTAAGGGAGTCAGTCCGTCGTCTGAGTGTCAGTGGCGTGTAATCGCGGGGCCCCGCATTCCGCTGTAGGCTGCCACGACCCCCACCAGGAAAATGAGGACGGCGAGGTAGATCAGGCCGAGGTGACCAAGCGTGGCCAGACCCCACGGGTAATGTGCGGGCAGGGCCACTGCCAGTCCGACGACCGGGACGATAACCGCGGTGGCAAAGGCCCACCATTCTCCTCGGCGCACTCCGAACCAGGACAGCCCTGCGACAGCCAGGCCGGTCGCAGCGATGAAGCCGCTGACCGCGATGTGCAGATGGCTGATGTAGTGGTAAAGCTGCGGGCTGAACGCCTCGATCTCCGCCTTCCCCTTGTCCACTTGATCGGGTCCGATGCCCAGCTCAAGGAAGGCGTCCGTGAAGTTCATTATCAAAAAAATCACGGCGTACCCCACGAAAGCCAGCCCGGCCAGCGTCATGAGGCCCGCCCCTGTCCGGAGGCGGGACTGTTGCTGGTGTGGAGTTTGGATGGTGGACACGGCCACCACCCCCTTTCTTATTCAAGTAGGTACTTGAATAAGATACCCGTAACGGTAGTCTTGTCAAGAGATATCTTGAATAGGATGGGCGAATGGGCGACCAGCAGGACAAGGATGCGCACTACGACGTCCTCGTAGAAGCTGCCAAGGCAGGCTATTGGCCGCGGAAACCCTACGTGTCAGGGTTGGATGAGGCCAGCGGCTCATAGCAACTTCGTCTAATCCGTAGGGCGAGAATCAGGAACATCACCAATGTCTATCTCCACGATTTCCCCGGTGCGGGAAGTTGGGTCCATGAGCAATGCTGGCCCCCGCGCCGGTGGGCCGTCCCCTCGAAGGTCGCTCACTCCGGCACAAAAATTGGCGTACTTGGATGCGTATCGCAGGCCTGTGACGACGGCACCGGCGGCGGGGCATACCTGCGCCGCGAGGGCCTGTATTCATCCCAAATCACCGAGTGGCGCAAGCTCCGCGACGCCGGCGTCCTGGAGGGCAAGAAGCCCGGGGAAAAGATCGGCAAGCCCACTGCCGAACAGGCAGAAATCGGGCGTCTACGTCGGCAGCTTGAGGTGAGTGAACGCAAGCTGGCACGGACCGAAGCTGCGTTGTCGATTATGGAAAAAGCACGACTGCTTTTGGAGGATATCTCCGAAAGCGCGGAGCAGCAGCCCTGGTACAAGAAACCCTGATGGGCGCCTACACCGCCCTGACCCAGGCGGATTTCCCGACCAGGGAAGCAGCCGTGATTGCCGGGGTCTCCAGAGCCACAGCAACCCGTAAACCCCGAACCCCGGCGGAAGACCCTCCGCTGGCCCCGGCACCGGTAAATAAGCTCTCAGCGGCCGAGCGCGCACACATCCTGGCGACGGTGAACTCGAACGATTTCATCGACCTGCCGCCGGTGCAGATCTATGCCCGGCTCCTGGATGAAGGCATCTACTTGTGCTCAATCTCCACGTTCTACCGCGTCCTGGAGGAGAACCGGCAGGTCAAGGAACGCCGCCGACAGGCACGCCACCCGGCCCGGGCCATCCCGGAGCTGGTAGCGACCTTAGCCGGGCAGGTTTACACCTGGGACATCACCAAACTCGCCGGCCCGATCAAGGGCAAATACTTCGACTGCTACATGATGATCGACATCTATTCGCGCTACATTGTCGGCGCCTACGTCCACGCTCAAGAGTCCGGCGAACTGGCCATGGAAATGATGAAGGAAATCTTCGGCATCCACGGCATCCCGCAAGTCGTGCACGCGGACTATGCCGATGACGTCCAAGACAGTGGCCGCGCTGCTCTCGCACTTGGAGGTCACCCGGTCCCATTCCCGGCCCCGGGTCAGCAATGATAATCCGTACAGTGAGGCTTGGTTCAAGTCACTGAAGTTCGCTCCCATGTTCCCCGAACGCTTCGGTTCCCTGCCTGACGCCAGGGCGTTCATGGACTCCTTCGTCGACGGCTACAATCACACCCATTGCCACACCGGAATCGCCCTCAACACCCCGGCAGATCTGCACTACGGACTGGCCGCCGGCAAAGCCCTTGAACGCA
This sequence comes from Arthrobacter sp. 4R501, assembly GCF_002929755.1. NCBI lineage: Bacteria > Bacillati > Actinomycetota > Actinomycetes > Micrococcales > Micrococcaceae > Arthrobacter > Arthrobacter sp. 4R501. The sequence goes on from NZ_PJIW01000026.1 coordinate 11,751, forward strand.
CCAAAACCCTCGCCGCCGCACGGGCAAAAACACCCGAACGATTCACCACCAACAACGACTCCAAAATCCTCGCCATCCCCGACGCCGCCTGGATCAACAAACCAGCAGAGAAAAACCACACAAAAGCAGCAGCCTAACTCCCACTGGCCTCATTCACCTTCAAATTCCGGAGGGAGGCCATACCTGGACTGTGCTGGGCCGCGACAATCGGGTGGTGGAGCTGAGGTGTACTACTGATGTGAGACACAGTTTGAAAGGATTGTGCCCATGTCTGCTCGACCAACCTATTCCGATGAGTTCAAGGCTGATGCTGTTGCGTTGGTGATTTCCTCGGGACGTTCGCCGGCTTCGGTTGCGCCGGAACTGGGGATTTCCGTCACCGCTCTGAAGCGCTGGGTACGGCTGGACAATGAGGGCCAACAGGAGGGCGGGGGCAAGCCGGACGATCCGGTGGATCCAGCGAAATATAGGGCACTGGAAGCCCGGCTGCGTGAAGTCGAGAGGGAAAACGACTTCCTAAAAAAAGTTTCAGCGTTCTTCGCCAGAGAACAACGGTAGAGGATCTCTACCGCCTTGTTCAGGCGAAGAACGCGCAATTCCCCGTCCAATGGATGTGCCGCCGGCTGGGCATGTCCCGGGCCTCGTATTTCCGGTGGCTGGACGCGGACGAGTCCCCGACGGCGGCCCGGCACCGGGAGCTGACGTAAAGGTCATGTTCGATTCCTCGGACGGGATATTCGGGCACCGTATGGTCCATACGAAACTGGCCGCCGCCGGCATCGAGGTATCGGTCGGAACCGTGGCGGTCATCATGGCGGAGAACGGCTGGTCCGGCTGGTCTGGCACCGGACACTTCATCCGGATCGGATCCTGGGGCATTCGATCTGGCGGCGGAAACATCAGCAGCGCGCACGATACTGTCATTACAAGGCCCGCGGCCATACCCCATAAACGCGACTGTCCTTCTAGGAGCGATCTTCATTGACCATGCGGGCCACATGGAGGGTGAGGTAAGTTACCTCATCCTCGGTGAGCGGTTCGCCAAGCCTGAGTTCCAGGACAGCCTGAAGCTTGAGAGCTGTGGCATACGCGTCCGGGTAGGAGTCCTGGATAGCGATGCGTAGTTTGCTGGCCCCCTCGTCCAGCTGCTTGCCGGAGCCTGCCCGCACGAAGAAGTAGCGCAGATGGGTAATAAACCGGGCCGCATTGACGGTGTCGCGGTCGAAGGGCCGTCCGTAGGCCTGGTCGAGCACCTCAAAAAGCTGTGTGAAGACGCCCGTCATCTGATAGGTGTAGGAAAGATCGCCGGTGGCGAAGGCGGCGTTGACGAGGTGCAGCGCGATGGCAACTGCCTCGTCGTCGGCCAGCGGCTTCTCAAGACGGGCGTTGACGAATTCCAGGATGCGTCGTGCCGCCCTCAGTTCGGCGGGGTAGAGATGGGACACTTCGGCACGAAGGGGGTAGTCGAAGTCGATGCCCTGGCGCATCCGTTTGATTGCGAAGCTGAGGTGGTCAGCGAGAGCCACCGATAGTACGGTGCTTGCCGGGATATGCATCTCGGCACGACCGGCGTCGAGGGCTTCCTCAGCCAGCAGCACATGCTCGGGCGGGATCGCAGCGACCATGGCACCCAGGTGATCGGGGTCCCTGCCGTCCTCGGGCACGAAGGTGCGCAGCACCTTGGACGGGTCGATCTGCTGGCCGGGCTTGGCCTGGAAACCCAGGCCGCGGCCGGTAAGGATCACCTCGCTGCTGCCGCTGCGTGCGAGAACCACGTTGTTATTGAAGACGCGCAGGATTTCCACGTCGTTGTTCTCCTGCCTTCGAAGGATACGCGGGGCGGGAGCCTGGCTGACTCCCGCCCCGGACGGGGTCAGCGCAGGACTGTACCGTTGCTTGCGATTACGTCCCGATACCAGCCGAAGGACTTCTTCCGGTACCGGTTCAGCGTACCGGAACCGTCGTCGTTGCGGTCCACATAAATGAAGCCGTAGCGCTTGCTCAACTGCGCGGTGGAGGCGCTGACGACGTCGATGCAGCCCCAGGAGGTGTAGCCCAGGACCTCGGCACCGTCGGCGATGGCCTCGCGGACCTGGACCAGGTGGTCATTCATGTACTGGATCCGGTAGTCGTCCTCCACGGTTATTTCACCGTCGGACTCCGCCAGGACGTCCTTGGCACCGATGCCGTTTTCCACGACGAAGAGCGGCTTTTGCCAGCGTTCCCAGTAGTCGTTGATGACGACGCGCAGCCCCTGGGGATCAATCTGCCAGCCCCATTCGGAGGCTTCCAGCGTCGGGTTCACCACACCGCCCATGATGTTTCCCGGACCCGTCTCCACCGAAGGATCCGCAGATTCACAGATGCTCATGTAGTAGCTGAAGGAAACGAAGTCCACGGTGTTGAGCAGGTCTTCGCGGTCCTGGTCGGTGATATCCAGGTTGATGCCGTTGTCGCGGAAGTACCGCAGCAGGTAGCCCGGGTATACGCCGCGGCAATGGATGTCGCCGAAAGCGTAGCTGGCATGGGCCGTGTCCATGGCCTTGACGACGTCGTCCGGGGACGGTGTCAGGGGGTAGACGGGCAGGGCAAGGATCATGCAGCCGATCTGGGCGTCGGGCATGATCTTCCGGGCCAACCGGGTGGCCCGTCCGGAAGCTACCAGCTCGTGGTGGATTGCCTGGTAAAGGTCCGAATCGGTCAGTTCCTCGCGCGGCGTGGGGATGCCCCCGGAGAGGAAAGGGGCGTGGATCACCGAGTTGATCTCGTTGAACGTCAGCCAGTACTTCACCCGGCTGCCGAAACGCTCAAACAGCGCCTGGCAGTAGCGCTCGTAGAAACCGATCAGCTGGCGGTTGGTCCAGCCACCGTACGTGCGCGCCAGATTCAGCGGAGTCTCGTAGTGGCTGATGGTTACCAGCGGCGTGATGCCATGCTTCTCCAGTTCATCCAGTACCCGGTCGTAGAAGGCCAGGCCTTCCTCGTTGGGCTGTTCGTCGTCGCCGTTGGGGAAGATGCGGCTCCACGCGATGGAGAAGCGGTACACCTTGAAACCCATCTCGGCGAAGAGCGCGATGTCCTCCGCATAGCGGTTATAGAAATCAATCCCCACCTGCTTGAGGTTGTCCGGCGTCGGTCCCTCCGTGGGAGGGGTCATGATGCCCTGGGGCATCACGTCCTGGATGGACAGGCCCTTGCCGCCCTCGTTGTAGGCGCCTTCAAGCTGGTTGGCGGCGGTGGCGCCGCCCCACAGGAATCCTTCGGGGAACGGCCCGGTAGCGGACTTCGTGGTTCCGTTGCTCATAAGCTGCGGTGGTCCTTTCGTTCTTTAGGTTCAGAGTTCGACGTCGAGCGCGGGGGTACCGTGCGTCAGGTGCCCTTCGCCAACGGGTATGACGGCTGTCAGGGCCTTGGTGTTCGTGACCACCATTAGCGTCGTGGAGTCGTAACCGGCCGCCCGAATCTTGGCGCGATCCATCGTGGCCAAAAGCGCCCCGGCCTCCACGCGCTGGCCCCGGGTCACGGCCGCTTCGAAGCCGTCGCCCTTCATCTGGACGGTGTCGATGCCGATATGGACCAGGACCTCAACGCCCTCATCGGACTTGATGCCATAAGCGTGGCCGGTCTTCATCACGGCCTGTACGGTGCCGGAGATGGGCGAGTAGACACGGTCTTCCTCGGGCACGATACCTACGCCGGCACCCATGGCGCCGGAGGCAAAGACCCTATCCTGGACATCAGCCAGAGCGACTGTAGCACCGGTAACGGGGGCAAGAACGGTGATGCTGCGCAGAGCGGGACCTGGCGTACTGCTGGCGGTGTGGCCCGTCGCCGGAGAATCCTCAGCATCGGGGCGGGTATCGGCGCCGTTCTTGTCTGCGTCAGCCGTTTCGCGGGGACCGAAGACGAACGTCAGGATAAAGGCGATGAGAATTGCCGCAGCCGTTCCCACCAGCAGCAGTGCGAAATTTCCGACCGTGGCAAAGGCAGGCAGGGCTAGGACTGACGGGAAGACAAAGGCGCTGGAAGCGCTGCCGCCTACCGCGGCAATGGCGCCGCCCACGGTGCCACCGGCGATACCGAAGTAGAACGGCTTCTTCAGCGGCAGGTTCACGCCGTAGATTCCCGGTTCGGTGACACCGGCCAGGAATCCGGAGAGCGCAGCGGGCGCGGCCACCCCACGCCGGGCGGCACTGCGGGTGCGCAGTGCAACAGCGACCATGGCAGCGGCCTGGGCCAGGACAGCGGGAAGCAGGGGTGCCATGAGGAGGGAGTGCCCGGTGGTTGCCAGATCGTTGGTAAAAATCGGGACAAAGCCCCAGTGCAGGCCGAAGAGCACGAAGACCTGCCACAGGCCGCCCATCACGGCGCCTGCCAGCCAGGGAGCAAAGGAAAAAATTGAAGTGATTCCGGAGGAGACACCCTGAGATACGAACGTGGTGGCGGGGCCTACCGTAAGGAGCGTCAGCGGAACCATGATGGCAATGGTCAGCAGCGGGGTGAGGAAGTTCCGAACCGCGGAGGGCAGGGACTTCAGCAGGAAACGCTCCAAATATCCTTGAAGCCAGACAGCCACGATGATCGGGATCACGGAGCTGGTGTAGTTCATCATCACGAGCGGGATTCCCGCGAAGTCAACAGGCTGTCCGGCGGTACCTAGCGCGATGATGCTCGGGTAGACCAGGGCGCCGGCAATAGCCATGGACGTGAACTGGTTGGTCTTGAACCGGCGTGCCGCGGTGACGGCCAGGAACATCGGTAGGAAGTAGAACAGTGCATCCGCGGCGGCGGAAAGGATCACGTACGTCTGGTTGGTCGGGGCAACCCAGCCGAAGGTCGTGCCCATGCTCAGGAACGCCTTAAGCAGGCCGGCGCCGGCCAGCGGCCACAGGATGGGCGAGAAAATTGCGGACACCATTTCAATGAAACGGTTGAACAGGTTGCCCTCGGGCGGGGCTTCGTGGGTGGTGTCCTCATTGCCGAAGCGGCTGATCTTGCCGAGCCCGGCGAAGACCACGGGGACATCGTTGCCGATGACCACCTGGTACTGGCCGCCGGCCTTCATGACCGCAATGACGCCCGGCAGCTTCTCGACGGCGGCCGTATCGGCCTTCGCCTCGTCGCGCAGCCGTAGCCGCAGCCGCGTCGCGCAGTGAGTGGCACCCACCAGGTTATGCTCGCCGCCGACACCCTTCAGGATGTCTGCGGCCAATGTCGTGTAGTTCACGGAAGCCATGGCAGTCCTTTCTGTCCGTTCCGTCTTCCGGGCATAAAAAAAGACCCAAGACGCACGTCACCGTGTGTCTCAGGTCTTGCCTCGTGTCCGAGTAACAATCCTTCAGGCTGCATCGCCTGCTGGGGAAAGCGTAGCCGTGATTCCGGTCACGTGCAACTCGGCCCCGCACGGACCGGCCTTGCACGGACCGGCCTTGCACGGACCGGCCTTGCACGGACCGGCCCATGCTCGGGTCAGAGGAGGCCGAGTTCGGCGAAGGCGGCTACGAGGCCCTCCTGTTGCGGGCCGGCAGCGGTGCGGTCAGCGATTGCCATGAGTTCGGGCAGGGATCCTTCGATGGCGACGCCGACCCCGGCGTAGGCGATCATCTCCAGGTCGTTGGCGCCGTCGCCTATCGCAATGGTGTCCTCGCGGGCGATGCCCAGGTGCGCGATGGCGGCCGCGATCCCGTCGGCCTTACTGATCCCGCGCTGGTAGAGTTCACCGGCGTGCCGGCCGTCGTCGGCCACCGAGTTGGCGACGACGGCAATGCCCTCTCCGATGTCCGCCACCAGGCGTTCCATGGCAACGGGGCAGTCAAAGACGGAGACCTTGGCGAAGGGCACCGTGGTCCGGTTTGTCGTGGGGCGCACCGCGTCGAGAATGGCGGAGGAACCCACCGGGCCTTCCGGGGCCTTCCGGAAGTGGGCATCAATGATAGCCCGCAAGCGCTCCGCAGCCCCCGGCGGGACGTGTAGGGCTTCCTGCGCCTCAAGGATGTACACGGCGTCGTGCGCGTCGAGCGCCGCGACCGTTCTCGCGGCCAGGTCTGCTGGAAAGCGGCGATCCACGAGCATACTCCCGGCCACCTCCACGTAGGCCCCGGCGCTGGCCACCAGGCCGTCGAAGCCTGCGGCGAGAATACTTGAGGGCAGCATTGACACGGGCCGGCCGGTGCACAGCAGGACCCGGTGGCCGGCCGCCCGCGCGGCACGTACGGCGCGCACATGGCCCTCGGGGACGACGCCGTAGTCCGCGTAGGTGCCGTCCACATCGAGGAAGACAGCGCGGACAGTTCCGATAGTGCTCTGTTTAGCGCTCATGATTCCGGATCATACCGGTGAAGCCAGGCCTTCTCCCAGCCGGGGTATCTGCGGACGGATTTGACGCGGACCGCACCACTTCTGCACACTGGTCGTGGATATGTAACTGGTCATCCAGGCAGGATCCGACCCCCGGGCTGGTGCCCGGTGCTCGGGTCCTTTTTTGTCCCGCAGCTCGGTCCGGCCTTTCCAGAAGGCAGGCCATGAGCAGCGGCGGCTCCGCCTGGGCCACCCTGCCCGGGACCACCGCCGGAACCACCGGTGTGCCAGGGCAGGGCCGTGTGCCTCCCCGGGCCAGGCATGCAGCCGCCCGGCATCCACCCGTCCCTGAAAAACAACGAATGGAACACACGGTGACTGAACGTACCGCCACCATTGCCAGCCGCGTCGGCCTGCACGCCCGCCCAGCGGCCATCTTTGCCGACGCCGCAGGCGCAATGGACCTCGATGTCACCATCGCCTATGCGGGTGAACCCGCGGACGAGGCACTGGATGCCGCCAGCATCCTCTCCCTCATGAGCCTAGGCGCGTCCCACGGCGACGTCGTGGTGCTGCGGGCCGGGGGAACCGGCGCTGAAGAGGCCTTGGAGAAGCTGGTCAAGATCCTCGAAACGGACCACGACGCCGAATAGTCCGCTGTGCTGTCGGCGACCCTCGACGCCGAGCGATTGGCTGGTCCTAGTGGCCTCCGGCGGCGTAGCGACCGGACGGTGTTTTCTGCAGCGCGGCGGAAGGCCCGGTCCATGTTCCAGCCGGCGACGGTGCCGATCATTTGGTCGCTGAGCCTTGCCCGGCGGTAGTTGGGGTCGGCGTCGAGGGCGAGTTGCAGGAACTGGCGGGTCCCTCTGACTGTGGCCGCGGTCTGTGGCTGGTGCCGCGGTGGCCTGTAAAGTTGTGTGGGTGGCGGGCTAGGGTCCTGGCTGGTGGGCCCTCCGCCTGCTGGCGTCCTGGGTTGTCGGTCCTCTTTGTGGCTTGTTCTGATGGCCCTTGTTGGCCATCACTCATTCATGGCTACGGGTTGTGTTGACGACATGACCTAGGGAAATTTCCTTCTAGCTTTTCCTCCAATAGCTGCTTCCTGTGGGCCAAGCAGAGCGCGCGCATCGCGGGTTTGTCCGGCCAAAGGGGGTGTGTAGATTGTGCACACGCCCCTGGACGGGCATCCGCTCGGCGTGCATTGCGGTCCTTTCCTGCAACTTTTCGGCTGGTATCAGTTCATGCGTCCTGGCGTTCTGGGTGACATGACCTGAGGGAAAATCGGTGTCTGTCGCGTTGTTAGGATGGCTGGCCGCCCAGTTGGCCATCACGTGAGTCCTCCCGCTCTTTCTCTTGCTTCAACGACGTGTTCCATTTTCTGGGCGTCGTTTCCGACGTGGGCAGGCGGAGCCCTCGTTTACGCTGATGCCCTATACGATCTGAGCTTTGGGTACATTCCACTGCAAATGCCACTCCCTGGCGGCGCGGATACGAGGGCGCTTCACCTCTCGCAGACCGTGCGAACTGCCATACGCCAAAGCTAATGGCACGGGAGCCATGGCGGCCTGCGGACTTGGCTCCGCGGCACGTCAGGCACTCCCGTCGCTTGCGGGGAGCACTGCCGTGGCGTAGGCATGGCTGGTCTGGACGATGCCGGTGACGGTGTCGAGTTCGGTCGCATTCCGTGGCCCGTAGATCATAACCATCCCGCGGGCGAGGCGGATGCCCGCGAGGGGGTGGGCGACGGCCCATCCCTTGGCGATTGCGTCGCGGCTCAGCGCCAGCGGCAGTGCCAGATGCAGAGAACCGTCGTAGTCGGGGTGAAGGTGTGCGAACTCGCCAACTTGTGGCACGAGGAACGCATCAAGCGGCGCCCCCGGCCCCCGTTCGACCATGAAGCCAGATGCACCGGGTACGGAGATGGCTGACTGACGGGCGGTTACCCCTGGCAAGGCCGTGATGCTGCTGAGGAGTTGCTCTCGGATATTGAGGGGGCTGTTGTCGGAGCGTTGCTCCTGGGGAATCGACCAGGAAACGTCGGGCCGGGAACCTTGGCGGGTCGGAAGCTCCCCGCCGGGAAGGGTATCCCACCTGCCGGGCCCGGAGGGCAGAATTCTGCGGAGGGCGAGGAACTGCAGCCGCTCTGCGATCCAGCCGCCGAGCTCGGCAACGGTGGTGTTGGTGAGCCCGTGGCCGCCGGGGTCGCGGCGTGCGTAGCTGGGGGCGCCGGAATCGCCGAGCAGGTAGGTCCAGGTGCGGTCCAGCAGTTCGCGGGGGATGACTGTGTCCGTTTCGCCCTGGGCTATAAAGACCGGCACTCCGGCCAGGCGCGCAGGTGAGGTTGGGACGCCGGCGTCGAACGGTAACGTTCCGTACAGGATTGCAGCGCCGGCGAAGCGCTGCGGATCGGCCAGAAGCAGACCACCGGCGAACGCGGCGCCGCCGCTGAAGCCAACGAGTATGACCTGGCGGCCCGCGGGTGCCGTTTGGTCGAGCCACTCCCGGAACCAAGCCATGGTCTGAGTGAGGGACTCCGCGACCGGGCGGCCGATTCCGCGGTTGGCGAACCAGGCGTATCCGCCTCCGGCGGGGATCGGTGCGCGGACGGCTGCGTACGATGGTCCGGGTGGCAGGTGTCCGGCTAGGCCAATGATGCCGGTCTCGTCGGCGCCGCGTCCGTGCAATAGGACCACAAGAGGACGGTCGGGGGCGTCCGGGCTGTGCCAGACGACGGTAGGTTTGCCGAAATCGTCATTCATGAGTTGTCCTTCTCAGCGCTGGCTGGGGCGATGCGGCCGGCGGTGGGCACGCCGGACCATCGGGCCAGTTCGGCGTCGAGCTCCAGCGGCTCGACAGGAGCGGTGTTCTCGTACTCGCCCCAATGCTGCCGGGGAAGCATCCACATAAGTTCGAACTCGTTGCCGTCCGGATCTGCGCCGTAGATGCTCTTGGTGGCGCCATGGCTGGACTGACCGGTGTATGCGCCAGCGTCCGTCAAGGTCCGGCGGGCCTCGGCGAGCTCATCGATGGTGTCCAGCTGCCACGCGAGGTGGTAGAGCCCGACGCCGCCACGCACCTTAGGCGCCGCGGCGGCGCCTAAGCCGAAGAGGCCGAGGTCGTGGTGGTTGCCGGAGCGGGGCAGCCGCAGGAATGCAGCGTTCGCAGCCGGTTCGCGGGCGACCACTTCCATGCTGAAGACGTGGGTGTAGAAGCGCTCGGCCCGGTCAAGGTCGGTGACGAATAGTACGGCGTGGTTCAGCCGGACGGGGGAGACTGGCATCGGAGGTAATTCTTTCTCTATTTGGGGCCATGAGCGTGCCTCGGGAGCCGGCCAGAATGAAGGCGGGGCGGCTGCCGGTGATGCGATGCTGCGGGGTTGGGCTGACCGTCGGGTCAGGCCTGGACGGCGAATCCTCCAGTCCAAGAGATCTTCTCGCCGGCCGCGAGGGCGATCTGAAGGAAGCCCTTTGCCTCCAGCTCACGTGCCCGGCGCAGTGAGCCGGCATCAATGGCGCGCAGGCCGCCGGCAGTGATGACCTCCGCGAGCCGGGATTTCGCGTCGGCGTCGTCCCCGGCGATCAGCACAGTGGTGGGTTGCCCGGCGATCTCGCCCGCGGCCAGGGTGGCTGCGAAGGTGGTGTTGAAGGCCTTCACCACGCTGGAGTTCGGAAGCGCGGCCTGGATCTCGGCAGCTGCCGAGGAATCAGCCGGCACGGTCAGGGAGTCGAAGGTTTCAAAGTTCAACGGGTTGGTGATGTCCACGATGATCTTGCCGGCGAGCTGGCCAGCACGTTGGGCCAGGATCTCCTGCACGGCGGGGTAGGGAACGGCCAGGACGACAATCTCGCCGGTGACCGTCTGGGCAGTGTCCTCGCTGCCGAGGACCTGGACGGTGTTGCCGCCTTTTTCAACGATGCCGGCGATGGCCGTGCCCATGTTGCCTGTTCCGAGGATGCTTACAGTGGTCATTACGGTCTCCTTCGTTTCGAACCCCCAGTTGGTTGAGGCTTCAACTAAATAGTAGCGGCTAAAGTTAGTTGTCGCAACAACCAAGTTCGGAGAGAATGGAACCATGGAAACGAACTGGCTTACAAAAGACGAATTGGCTGCCTGGGTGCGGCTGTACACGGTGGTCGAGCTGCTGCCCAATGTGTTGGACTCCCAGCTGCGCCGTGACGCGGACCTGACCAGTTTTGAGTACTACGTGCTCGCGATGCTCTCCGAAGCCCCTGACCGGACCCTGCGAATGACCGCCCTGGCGGCCCAGACCAGCGCCACGCTGCCCCGCCTGTCCCACGTCGTCAAGCGGCTCGAGGCGCGCGGCCTAATGGAGCGCTTTCCCTGCCCCGAGGACCGGCGTGCAACCAACGCCCGCATCACCAATGATGGATGGCGCAAAATCCTGGAAACCGCGCCGGGCCATGTGGCAAACGTCCGCAGTCACGTCATTGACGCCCTCACTCCCGAACAGCTCGGCCAGCTCCGGGGGATCGCCGATGCCCTCCTGGGGAGGCTGGATCCCGATGCGGCGATGGCGCCCCTCTATCGCCGTCATGACGTGACTGCATGAGCCCCCTCGCCAGTCCCGCTCAGAGAATACTGCGCACAGTCGACAAATTAGTTGACGCAACAACCATTGACCCTTAGAGTGGTACTTGAAACATCAACTAAACTTCCGAAGGCCGGGCTTGAACCGCCCCCTTCAGGAAGCCAAGACAAAAGGAACGATCCCATGACTTCTCCGGTCTATCCCGCTGCCACGCAGTCCAATCTCGCCCGTACAGTCCTGCGCCTGGCCGTGGGCGTTGTCTTCTTTGCCCACGGCTGGCAGAAGATCTTTGAATACACCATCCCGGGCACGCAGGCCGCTTTTGTTCAGATGGGGGTACCGGCTGCTCAGCTGGTTGCTCCCGCCATCGGCTTTCTGGAACTCCTTGGGGGCGCCGCCATCATTCTTGGCGTACTGGTCCGCCCAGTGGCCGCCCTCCTGGCACTGGACATGCTCGGCGCCCTGTTCCTGGTCCACGCGCCGGCCGGCATCTTCGCTGACAAAGGCGGATACGAACTCGTGCTCGTCCTCGCGGCCGGCGCGGCAGCCCTCGCCATCGTCGGGGCAGGCCGGTTCTCCATCGACGCCCTGGTCTTCGGCCGCAGCCAGAACCGCACCATCGCAGCCCTGGCCTAAGCAGCAGGCAGCCTCAAGACAAAGCACGGCGCCCGGAACCCGCACAAGCGGGTGCCGGGCGTCGTTCTTGGTTACCGACTCGATCGGATGATTCTGAGCGTGTCCTCCTTGCACCATGTGGAGCCGTGAAATGAGGCATGGAGGGATTTGGCTAAACTGCCTGGGCTCCTTTGATCGCCTGCATGACGCGGTCTGTTACCTCGTCGACGCCGCCGATGCCGTCAACCTGGGTCAGGATGCCGCGCTCGGCATACTTGGCCACAACGGCCTCGGTCTGCTCGTGGTACAGGTCCAGCCGGTGGCGGATTACAGCTTCGTTGTCGTCGCTCCGGACGGTCTCCTTGGCACGGCCGAGGAGCCGGTGGACGAGTTCCTCGTCGTCGGCAGTGAGCTGCAGGACGACGTCGAGCTTCTCTTCACTGTTGGCGAGGATCCCGTCGAGGTAGTCCACCTGCGCCGTGGTGCGCGGGTAACCGTCCAGGAGGAAGCCGCCTTCGACGTCGGACTTGCTGAGGCGGTCACTGACCATCTTGTTGGTGACGCTGTCCGGAACAAAGTCCCCGTTGTCCATGTACTTCTTCGCCTCGATACCAAGCGGCGTTTCGCCCTTGACGTTGGCGCGGAAGATGTCGCCGGTGGAAATGGCCACGACGCCGAGGCGCTCGGAAATGCATTCTGCTTGCGTGCCTTTTCCCGAGCCGGGAGGTCCAATAATTAGAATTTTCGTCATCGCAAAGCCCTTCGTAGTGACGTTGCCGCGGCTGCGCCCTGGAGCTGCTAAATCCATTTCGGTGCCGGGGGCACCTCGGGCAACCCGAGCGGTGCCCCGGTCGCACTATTTGGTGCGCCGGCTGTGCCTGTTGCGGTGACGCCGAAGGTTCCGCGCCCTGTTGCCCAGCGGACCACGCCGGCAAGAGTTCCGGAGACCACCAGGGGTGCCTCGGGGCCGTCGCTGCCGAACTCCAGTTCCGGTTGCTGGTCCGTGACCCGGACCAGCAACCCGGTGTCGGTGCCGCGGGTTGCCCAGGCGGAGGTGATGTCCGTGAGCAGGCGTGTCAGGACCGGGACCGGGATGTCGGTGAATGTGGCGCCGTTGTCCAGGTCAACGGCGTGGGTCCAGACTTCGCGGGTGCGCATCCACACGGTTTCTTCGGCCGGGACGGTCCGGCCCTGGGCTGTTTTGACCTTGTGGAGCCATGCCTCGGCGGGCAGGTCGCGCCATTCCACGTTCAGATGCACCGCTGAGTGGTCAAAGAGGTGCCGCAACGCAATCGGCGGCAGGGTTGCCCCGAAATTGATTTCGTGGTCCCGGATCTCGGGGGAGGCGTACATGGGTGTTTCCACCCCGGTGGCCGCCCACTCAATGAGCCGTGCGATGGCCCGGGCGTTGTAGCCGATGTGCGCGGTCACGTGGCGGCGGGTCCAGCCCGGCAGCAGCGAGGGCCCGTCGAGGTCCGCGTCCGAGAGCTCGTTGAGCTTTCGCGCGAAGAACGCGGTCCCGCGACGGGCCTGCAGCAGCGATTCGAGCAGCTGCGGGTCCGTCGTTTGGTCGTGGCGTGCGACCATCAGGATTCCTTGACCACGCGGTTGTTCAGCTGGCCCAGGCCCTCGATTGTGGTGACCAGGATCTGGCCTTCCTGCAGGTAACGCTTGGGATCCTGGGCGTGGCCCACACCGCCCGGGGTACCGGTTGCAATGACGTCGCCCGGGTTCAGCGTGATGATGGTGGAGATATAGGAGACCAGGAACTCCGGGGTGAAGACGACGTCGTTGGTGGGCGTGGACTGCTGGATCTCGCCGTCGACCGCGGTGGTCATGAGGCCGCCGCTGAACTCGTCCTTGGTGACCAGGGCCGGTCCGAACGGGGTGGACTTTTCCCAGGTTTTGCCCTGCAGCCACTGGATGGTGCGGAACTGGTAGTCGCGCATCGACACGTCGTTCAGCACGGCGTAACCGGCGATGTGGGCGGGCGCGTCGGCTTCGGAAATCCGGCGGCCTTTCTTCCCGATGACGACGGCGAGTTCGGACTCCCAGTCCACCGTGTCGGATTCCTGCGGGAGGGCCAGGTCATCGTCCGGGCCGATCAGGCATTCGGCGTACTTTGCGAACAGCGTGGGGTACTCGGGGACTTCCCGGCCCATTTCCTTGATGTGGTTGCGGTAATTGTGGCCCACGCAGATGATCTTGCCCGGTGCGGGAACAACGGCGTCCAGGTCAGCGCCCTCGACCGGGTGGGTGGCGCCTGTGGCAGCGGCGGCGATGGACTCCCAGGAGGGGTCCTTCAGCAGGGCTCCGACGTCGGAGAACCCTTCAATTTCGGTCAGCGTGTCGCCGTCTTGGCGGACAGCCTTGGTGCCGTTTTTAGTGCGGAGGGTGAGGAGTCTCATGCGTTCTTGCGTCCTTCGGTGTAGGTGCGGTTAAAATTCAGCCGTTCAAAAATGGGGGCGTCGCTGAAGCGGAACAGGTCAAACCCGGTCTCGGCCTGCAGGGACCATTCGGCCCAGGACGGGACCACGAACAGGTCGCCCTTGTCCAGGGTCTTGACCTCGCCGTTCAGCACAACACTGCCACGGCCTTCGAAGACCTGCCAGACGCTGGAGCCCACCTCGCGCAGGGCCTCGGTGGAGGCGCCGTCACGGAAGCGATGGAATTCGGCCCGGATGGTGGGCATCACGTCCCCGCCGGTCGTCGGGTTGGTGAAACGCACGGCGGCGTGGCCCTGGGACACGGTGGCCGGGTGGCCCTCGTCCTCCAGGAGCAGCTGCTCGGTCAGGGCGCGGTCGGTGTATTCCCACCGGTACGCCGCGATGGGGGAGCTGGTGGTGTCATCCAGGCCCGAGAGCGGGCGCAGGCCCGGGTGGGCCCAGAGCCGCTCGGAGCGGGAGATGTGCGGGGTCGCCTCGTCCGTGACGCGCTCAGTGCCGAACTCGAAGAACCCGGCGTCGGCGTAATGCACAAACGGGATGTCCAGGCCGTCGATCCAGGCCATCGGCTCATCCGTGTCGTTGTGGTGGCCATGGAAGTTCCAGCCCGGGGTCAGCAGGAAATCTCCACGTGACATCCGGACCGGGTCACCGTTCACGACGGTCCAGACGCCCTCGCCCTCGACGACGAACCGGAAGGCGTTCTGGGAGTGGCGGTGTTCCGGGGCGGTCTCACGGGCGCCAAGGTACTGGATCGCGGCCCACAGCGTCGGGGTGGCGTACGGGGTGTTTCCCAGGCCAGGGTTGGCGAGGGCAATGGCGCGGCGTTCCCCGCCGCGGCCCACCGGCACCAGATCGCCCGCGCGGGCAGCCAGCGGGTACAGGTCGCTCCAGCGCCACACATGCGGTACGGCTTTAGGCGACGGAACCATCGGCATGAGATCCCCGATCTGCGTCCACAACGGAATCAGGTTCTCGGTTTCGAAATCCGTGTACAGCTCTTTGAGCTGGGCAGCCTCTTCTGCGGTCGGTTCCGGAACAGGCTGGTTGGCGGCAACGGAGGCATGCGTAAGATTCTCGGTCATGACAGTCCTACTTTCCTTGGGAGCCGGCAGCCGCCAGGCGTTCGGCGATGTCGGCGCGGAGGTCCTTTTTGTTGATTTTTCCCACCTTTGTGGTGGGTAGCTCGTCCACGACGACGAGATGTTCAGGGATTTTGAAGGCTGCCACACCGGTGCGGCGCAGCAGGTCCTGGATCTGTTCGAGGGTCACTTCGGTCCCGGGTTTGACCGTGATGTAGAGGCAGAGCCGTTCCCCGAGGACCTGGTCCGGCATCGCGATCGCAGCCGCCATGGTGACGTCTTCGATCCGGTAAACCAGGCTTTCGATCTCTTCGGCGGAAATCTTTTCGCCGCCCCGGTTGATCATGTCCTTGTCGCGTCCCTGGACAATCAGGTTTCCGTCGGGGCGGCGCTCCACAATGTCACCGCTGGCGTACCAGCCGTCCGGAGTGAAGGCACGGGCGTTCGCTTCGGGCGCGCGGTAATAGCCGCGCGGGGTGTAGGGGCCACGGGTCAGGATGGACCCGGGGACGCCGTCGGGGAGGTCTTCACCGAACTCGTCCACAATCCGGACTTCGTCGGCTTCGGAGACGGGGCGGCCCTGCGTGGTGCAGATGACGTCTTCGGGGTCGTCCAGCCGCGTGCTGTTGATGAGACCCTCGGCCATGCCGAAGACCTGCTGCAGCGTGGCGCCCAGGACCGGCTTCACCTTCCGGGCTATCTCGTCCGGGAGGCGTGAGCCGCCCACCTGGAGTACCTCGAGGGTGGCGAGCTGGCTGCTGCCGGTTTCCTGCTGGTATTCGATCCACCGCTGTGCCACGGCCGGGACTGCAGTCGAAAGTGTCACTCCCTCACGTTCGATTGCGGCGAAGGCTTTGCGTGGTTCGGGGCTTGGCAGCATGATCACTCGGCCGCCGGCGAACAGGATCCCGAGGATTCCGGGGCAGGCCAAGGGGAAGTTGTGGCTGGCCGGGAGGGTGCCGAGGTAGACGGTGTCCTCGGTGACGGCGGTGGGTTTGGAGCAGGCCTTGATGTTGTAGGCGTAGTCGTTGTGGGTCCTGGTGATGAGCTTGGGCAGGCCGGTGGTGCCGCCGGAGAGCAGGAACAGTGCGGGTGCGTCCGGTGAAGGAGCGGCGGCGTCCAGCCGTGCCCGGGTAGCCGAGACGTCCTTTAGTGGTGCCAAAATCTCCTCGAGCCGTACGTTGAGTGGCTTTGCCGTACCGGAAACGAGGATGATCTCCAGAGCAGGAATGGATGCCGCAAGTTCTTCGGCCATGGCCTGGTGATCAAAGTCCTTGATGACATCCGGGACGGCGATGGCGCGGGACTCAGAGAGTTCCGTCAGGAAGGACAGTTCGTATTGCCGGTGTGCCGGCAGCGCCATGACCGGGATGATGCCGGCGCGGAAGCATGCCAGGGTCAGCAGCGCGAACTGCCAGCCGTTGGGCAGCTGGACCATGATGCGGTCGTCCGCTTTCAGCCCCAACTGGAGGAGGCGTTCGGCGGCGGCATCCATTCTGTTGGCAAGCTCGGCGTATGTGAGCCGCACGTCACCGTCGACGATTGCGATCTTGTGAGGCAACCGGTCGGCTGTTTCGAGGATGTAGCTGCCCAGGGCGCGGTCCTCCCAGTAGCCTTTGGCGCGGAACTCCGCGGCCAGGTCGGCTGGCCAGGGGGTGGTGCCCTCGCTGGTGTGGCTTGTCATTTCTTGTCCTCCTCGACATTGATAACTACGGCATCGAGCGCCACGAGTCCGTGGTGGGACAGGCGCAGGGGATTGATTTCGATCTCAGCGATGGCGTCATTGGAGACGAGGGCATCGCCGAGTTTGATCAAAATGCCGGCCAGTTCCGTTGTATCCAGCATTGGCCCGGAGCGGAAGCCATACAAGAGTTCGCGGGCTTGCAGATCGTTGGGCATGCCCTCTGCTGCCTGGTCCGAGAGGGGAGCGGAACGGATGGCGATATCGGCGAAGACCTCGGCCGCGGTGCCTCCCAAACCAAGAACCACGATCGGTCCAAACACGGGGTCACGGCGAACACCGACAACCAGGTCCACACCGGACGGGGCCATGGCTTCGATCAGGAACTCGCGGGCTCCGGCGGCCTCAAGGCCGTCCAGGGCGCGGTCCATGGCCTCGGCGGAGTTGACCCCGAGGTGCACACCGCCGATCTCGGTCTTGTGCAGAACGGCGGCATCGAGCAGCTTTACGGCGACAGGTGTCGCCAGTTCAGCCAGCGCCTCATGGGCAGCAGCACGGGTGCTGCAGCGGCGCCGAGCGGGCGTGGCGATGCCAAGGGCGCCGAGGAGCTCCTTGGCACGGTTCTCATCCCACGGTCCGTTCAGGTCCGGCCACGTGAAATGACGCTGAGCTGACACGGCGCGGACGAACTGTCCCCGGGAGTCGTTCACGAGGGCGGTGAGGCCATGGGCCAGCGATGTTGGTCCCGAAATCAACGGCAGCTCATGTTGTTGAGCTGACTTCCGTGCGCGTTCGAGGTCGCCTTCGGGCCCGTCCACACCGATCACGAAGGGCATCGTGCCGGCCACGCCGGAATTGGCGACGGCGAGTGGCAGGTCCGCTACGGGTTCGGTCAGCCCGTAAACGGCGACGACGTCAATGGCCGCGTCGTTGGCTACGGCCGCAACGATTTTCTCGTATCCGGGTCCCGGCCGGCCCGTGTCAACGGGGTTGGCCTGAAAGGTCAAAGGCGGCAGCAACGTGCCGATGATGTCCTGGCTGTGCTGCGCCAAACGCGGCAGCGTCACGCCCGCGCTGTGGAGGGCATCGGCGATCAGCAGGCCCGGTCCGGCCTGTCCGGTGATGAGACCGACTCCTGGGTCTGCAGCCGGCGCTAGCCGGCGCCCCGCCAGCGCGGTGACAGCAGCAACCAGCTGGTTCTCGTCGTCGACAATCACTGCGCCTGCCTGCTTGAGGACAGCACGTGTGGTGCGCCAGGACGTGGCCAGCGCTCCGGTGTGGGACTGGGCAAACTCGGAGACATCGTTGCGGCCAACCACCAGAGCGACAACAGGTTTGACCGCACTGAGGCGCGAGACGGCGTCGATGAGGGCAGGCCCGTCTGACACCGTTTCCAAGTGGAGTGCTACAGCCTTTGTTTGTTCGTCAGTGACCAGGTAGTCGAGGACGTCGGGTGCGGTGATGTCCGTGCCTGCACCTATGCCGACGGCGAGGCTGACTCCGGCGCCGGAGCGCTGGAGGTGGAATGCCAGGACGTGGTTCACACCGCCGCTGGCCGCGACGACTGCCACCGAACCCGGTTCCAGTTCGGCGACGCCGGGCACGAAGCTGGCGCGCAGGTTTCGGTGGGGAACGAAGAAGCCGGACGTGTTCGGGCCGAGCAGCCGGATGCCGGTGTCACGGACAGCAGCCTCCACCTGGTGTGCGAATTCGACGCCGGGACCGCCGGCTTCGGCGAAACCGCCGGCGCAAACCAATGCGGCCCTGGCGCCAATGGTAGCGCTGTCACGCAGCGCTTGGGCAGTGGCGGCGGCAGGAACGCAGAGGACTGCCAGGTCGGGGCCGCCGGGGATGGCGGCTGCGGCGGCAGCGATGCTGGTGTGCATGCCGTTTTCGCCGCGGCTGTTCACGAGTTCCACGGGACCCGGGTAGTTAGAGAGTGATTGCGCCATGACTGCGCCGAGCTTCTCGGGGCTGGAGGAGGCGCCAACGACGATGATGCCGCTCGGGGCGAACAGGGGAGTCAGGCTATGCATCGGTGGCCTCCACGTTTGCGGTGGCAACAGCGTCAGCTCGGCCGGAGAGCACCAGTGTCAGGTTCGATGCCGGTCCGCGGTCATCGACGATGACAGTTGTCAGGCCGCGTCCAAGCCGGGCTTCCTCCGAAAGGAGGATGCGGGTGAATGGATTGCCGCCTTGGATGACAACGGCGGCAGCCTGGGCTGGCAATTGTGCAAAGGCAGTTGCCAAGTCCTCTTCAGTATCCGGTGCGGTCAGAAGCAGTCCTGTGGTGGCGTCGGCCGAGTCCGAGTCGGTGACCAGGGCGATACTGCCCCCCGTGCCGGTCAGGACGATCTGGCCATCCTGCTGGGTCAGAGAGAGTAAGCGCCCGCCGAACCGGATTGATCCGGCGTCGAGTGGTGTTTCCAGTGGTGTGTGGGCATGCCGGGCCAGCCAGTCCTGCTCCGTGGACGCAACCAGTTCCGGGTCGCGCAAGCGGATCTTGTCGATGTCGATGCTGCGGGAGAAGAAGTGGAAGGTGAACTGGGTGGGGGCGAAGGAGTCGTAGTACCTGCCGAAGTGTTCCCACCAGCTGAGTCCACCGCGTGCCTGGTTCTGGATTTTGGCAACC
This sequence comes from Arthrobacter sp. 4R501, assembly GCF_002929755.1. Taxonomy (NCBI): domain Bacteria; kingdom Bacillati; phylum Actinomycetota; class Actinomycetes; order Micrococcales; family Micrococcaceae; genus Arthrobacter; species Arthrobacter sp. 4R501. The sequence goes on from NZ_PJIW01000026.1 coordinate 31,048, forward strand.
TGCGGCTGGCGCTCGGCTTCATAGTTGGTGAAGGCCGTTTCGAGGTCGTCCTGGTGGGCTGCGACTTCCCGGACGAGGGTGATGGCGTCTTCCATGGCCATTTTGGTGCCGGACCCTACGGAGAAGTGCGCGGTGTGCACGGCGTCGCCGAGCAGGACGACGTTGCCCTTGTGCCAGGACTGGGTCCTGCGGGTGCGGAAGTTCGCCCACCGGGAGCTGTTGGCCACCAGCGGCTCACCGGCAATGTCCTCGGCGAAAAGCTTTTCGAGGAACCGCTGAGTCTTCAAATCCGACGGGCCCGGGGGCTGGCTGACATCGAATTCGTCCAGGCCGGCCCGGCGCCACGTTTCCTCATCGGTTTCGACAATGAAGGTGCTCAGGTCCTTACTGATCGGGTAGCCGTGGACAGCGAAGTTGCCGAACTCGCTCTTCCGGTGGAGGAAGGTCATGCCCTTGAATTTGTGGCTGGTGCCAAACCAGATGAATTTGGCCGCGGCCGTCTCGGCTGTGTGGCCCAGGCCTTCGCCGAGTTGTTCGCGGGTCGATGAGTTGGCGCCATCTGCGCCGACGATCAGGTCAAAGTCTGCGAGCTGTGACAGGTCCGGCACATACTGGCCGAACCGCATGTCCACTCCCGCTTCCGCTGCCCGTTCCTGCATCAGCTGCAGGAGGGTCTTTCGGTAGATGGCGGCCATACCGTTGCCTGCAAAGGACTTCCGCTCACCCTTGAGCCAGACTTCGATGTCGTCCCAGTGCGTGCCGTGGTCCCGGAGTCCGTCCCGGACAACTGAATCGGCATCATTGATCCGATTCAGTGTTGCGTCGGAGAAGACCACGCCGAAGCCGAAGGCGTCCGTGGCCTGGTTCCGTTCAAAGAGTACGACGTGGGCGTCGGGAACGGTTTGCTTGAACAGGGTTGAGAAGAACAGTCCGCCGGGACCGCCGCCAATGCAGGCTACGCGAAGTGCCATCGATGCCACCTTCTAGTGTTTGGAAAATCGGTGAGAAAGGTCTCACTGCAATTATGTAACCAATCTGCGCTGAACGTCAACTATTTGTTACATGTTTCTCAATGGCCGGCGGGGGTCGTGTCTACGACGCTACCTCCTGGCCCTGCCCCACGGACTGGCCGATGATGCTGGAGATGAATTCCGTGGCTGCGGGCCCGAGTTGGCGGTGCACGGCACCGAACAGGGTGTAGGCCTCACTGCTGGGCCAGCTATCGGGCTGCAGTTCGCGGGGCAGGTAAGGATCACGGAACGGGAAGCGGCGGAAGTCGCCGATGACATGCATCCGTTCGATGAGGGCCGTCCGACCGTCCTTGTCCGCATTTACAGCCTCGTTATCCAGGGCGGTGTAGTTGTGGATGAAGTGCCGGTAGTCGGCGCCCAGCTGATCCAAATCCCAGCAGCGGGCGGCGAGCCCCCTGTCCTCCTGCAGGTCGCCGGTTCCGCACCAAAGCGCATCCACCTTGGCCAGCGGGTTCTCGGCGGCGATTTCGCGGACCTCGGAGATGAGGTCGTGTGGGCTCAGCCAGGTTGATGGCGACAGCTGGCCAAACCCGTGCCATGCGAGTTGCTTTCGGAGCTGTTCACGGACGGCACGTTCGGCTTCTGGGACTTGGTAGATGGCCATGGTCCAGCGCCCCTGCCAGGTCTCGTCCCGACGTCGGAAGATCCGCTCTCGCCCCTCGTTGAGGATCTCAAGCATGTGGGGAGTCAGTGAGTAGACCGTTTCCCGCCCGATGCGCCTCGTAGTGAACCACCCCTCTTTGCGTAGGCGGGAAAGGTTGACGCGGACTGTGGCTGCTTCGATGTCAAAGACCGCTAGGAGTTCCGTGATGTCGGCAAGCCGAACCTCGCTGCCGGCATATCGAAGGTAGTCGCCGAACAGGTCCAGGATCAGGGCTCTTGGTTTCCACTGCATAAGACTCCTCTAAGTGTCAGCTGGGTGAGTCATGCATCCCTAAACGTGCAACACGTCTATTGACGAACGACATTTTCATGTTACATTCGATTGTGGGTCAGATCACAGACGGTCACCCACCTATCTCTGGCACATCACAACGTTGTGTATATCACCTGGAGCCCCTAATGACGTTCCCCCAATCATCATCGTCGGCCCGCCCGCGCAAGTCGCCCGCCGTCGTCATCTTTTTGTGTTTCCTTGCCATCGTCTTCGACGGCTATGACCTCGTTGTCTATGGCGCCATTGTTCCCAAGCTCCTGGCTTACGAGCCCTGGGGCCTGACGCCGGTGGAGACCGGTGCCATCGGCAGCTACGCCTTGGCTGGCATGTTTATTGGCGCCATCCTCATCGGATACCTCACCGACATCGTCGGCCGCCGGAAGGTCATGATGGTTTCCATCGCGGCCTTCTCTTCGCTGATGCTCTTGACCGCCTGGGCGCCGACCCCTGAACTCTTTGGTTTGTTCCGCTTCCTGGCAGGCCTCGGACTCGGTGGTGTCATCCCGACGGCCATCGCACTTACCGTGGAGTTCTCAAAGTCGAACCGACGCAACTTCAATAACGCCCTGATGTTCTCCGGCTACGCTGTCGGAGGCATTCTCGCCGCACTTCTTGCTCTCGCGTTCCTGCCGTCGCTGGGATTCCAGGGCATGCTCGCCTTGGGCGGTATTCCACTCGTCACCGTTGTCCCGCTGCTGTTCAAATACCTTCCCGAGTCCCCGGCCTTCCTCGCAGCGAAAGGTGACCGGGCCAACGCGGAACGCATCGTCGCCGAATACGGGCTCGAACTGCTGCCGCCGGCACGGGTTCACACCGACGCCCCCGAACCCGGCCGTTTCCGCACGCTCCTGACTGGACGCCTGCTTGGCGCAATGATCCTGTTCTGCCTGGCCGGAATCTGTGGCCAAACGCTCGTATACGGGCTGAATACCTGGCTGCCACAGCTCATGATCATCGCCAAGTACTCTCTGGCTTCTTCGCTGACATTCCTCCTCACCGTCAACATTGGAGCCGTCGTAGGTGTTCTGGTGTCCTCCCGTCTGGCTGACCGGTTCGGTCCCCGCCGGGTAACGGCCGTCGCCTTTGCCAGCTCCGGAATCGCCCTTGTCCTGATGGGGACAGGCATCATGCCTCTCGTGGCCATGTACGCCCTGGTGGCAGTTGTCGGCTTCGGATCAGTGGGAGCGCAAATACTGGTAAACGGCTTCGTTGCCACGTACTTCTCCGGCGCAACCCGAGCCACCGCCCTCGGAATCACGCTGGGCGTGGGGCGGATCGGCGCAGTACTGGCGATCTCCGGTGGTGGCGTCCTCGTGGCAGCTGCACTCGGCAACTTCATCAACTTCTCCGTGTGGGCCATCGCCGCCGGCATTGGCGTAGTAGCCGTTCTGACCGTACCGGGCCTACCCGACGCGGCAACGCGGGGAACTACTACTGGCGAAACCCCCGCGACTGATACGACCAGCAACAATACCCATCACTAAGAACCAAATAGCCGACCACACCGATGCCGGCCGGACCGGCATCAACTAAGGAGACCCCCTTGCAAACGCAACTCATCATTGACAACCAGGCTCGTGCCGGCCGCGAAGGCAAGACTTTTGAGCGGCGGCACCCGGTGACAGGCGCACTCGTGACCGAGAGCGCTGCAGCAGATGTGAATGACGCACTCGATGCTGTTGAATCTGCCTCGAAGGCATTTGCCACATGGTCCACCACCGGTCCCAGCGAACGACGCGCCGTGATGCTGAAGGCCGCCGAGATCATGGAGCGACGCGGCCCGGAGTTCATCGAAACGATGATGGCGGAAGTTGGTGCGGCACAGCTCTGGGCCGGATTCAATGTGTTCCTCACGGCGCAGCTGTTCCGCGAAGCCGCTGGACTTGCCACCCAGATTCAGGGTGAGACGCTTCCGACGGACAAGCCGGGCACACTCTCGATGACTGTGCGCCAGCCCGCCGGCGTGGTCCTCAGCATGGCACCCTGGAACGGGGCCGGCGTGCTCGCAGCCCGGGCCCTTGCCTATCCCATCGTTTGCGGCAACACGGTGGTCTTCCGAGCCTCGGAAACCAGCCCACGGACCCACGCAATCATTGCGGAGGTCTTGCACGAGGCCGGCGTACCCGCCGGTGTCCTGAACTTCCTGACAAGCACCGCTGAGGACTCTGACCGGGTGGTGGAAGCGATCATCGCGCATCCGGCGGTTCGCCGAATCAACTTCACCGGATCCACAGCAGTAGGACGCATCATTGCCGAAAAGGCTGCCCGCTACCTCAAGCCCGTACTTCTTGAACTCGGCGGCAAGGCACCGTTCGTCGTCCTCGATGACGCCGACATCGACGGCGCCGTCAATGCGGCTGTCTTCGGATCATTCCTCTACCAGGGCCAGATCTGCATGTCCACCGAACGGTTCGTAGTTGATGAGAGTGTTGCCGACGAATTTGTCGCGAAGTTCGCGGCACGCGCGGCGCAGCTGAGCGCCGGAGACCCCTTCACGGACGAGACCTGCATCGTCGGACCCATGATCCGCGAAGAGTCTGGCGCACGCATCAACGCACTCATCGATGACGCACTGGCCAAAGGTGCTGAGCTTGTAGTCGGTGACCGTGCCAACGGTGCTGCAATGCCTGCCACGATCATCGACAAGGTAAGCCCGGAAATGTCTATCTACGACCAGGAAACCTTCGGTCCCATCACCACGGTAGTCCGCGTCCCTGGCATCGAAGAGGCGGTCCAGGTGGCAAATGACACCGAATACGGCCTTGCCGCCGCCGTTTTCGGCGCTGACAGCACCCGGGCCTTGCAGGTTGCCATGCGAATTCAGGCAGGACACGTCCATGTCAACGGGGCAACCGTCCAGAACGAGGCCCAGGCTCCATACGGCGGCATGAAGAACAGCGGCTACGGCAGGTTCGATGGCCGGGCAGTCATCAACGAGTTCACGGAACTTAAGTGGATCACTGTGGAGCAGTCCGATCAGCAGTACCCGTTCTGAATCAACAGCCGACGTATCCGAACAGGAAAGACATGACTATGCAGGTAACCGCAGCAGTGGCCCGTGAGCCGCGGCAGCCACTCACGATTGAAAAGCTTGAGCTGGACGATCTCCGTCCGAATGAGGTGCTCGTAAGGATGGTGGCCTCTGGCGTGTGCCACACGGACGCCATCGTCCGAGACCAGGTCTATCCGACACCCTTGCCCGCCGTCCTTGGACACGAAGGGGCCGGAATTGTGGAGCAGATAGGGTCTTCCGTCACTACGGTGCAGCCAGGCGACCATGTACTGCTCGCGGCCGCATATTGCGGAAAATGCGACCGCTGCCGATCCGGCGAGATGGCGTACTGCGAGAACCTCTTCGCGGCAGACTTCGGCGGCAGGAGGCCTGACGGCAGCACGGCACTGAGCAAGGACGGCGAAGTGATTTCCTCCCACTTCTTCGGCCAGTCATCGTTTGCCACATACGCCAACGTCGTCGAGGAAAGCGTCGTCCGGGTCGGTTCCGACGTCCCGCTCGAGATCGTTGCACCCTTGGGTTGCGGCATCCAGACCGGAGCCGGTGCGGTGCTCAACGAACTTAAGCCCGCGTTGAACAGTACGCTCGTGGTCATCGGCACCGGAGCCGTAGGATCCGGGGCCATCATGGCCGGCGGCGTAGCGGGGTGCGCACGCATCATCGCAGTGGACATCCACACCTCCCGGCTGGATCTCGCCAAGGAACTCGGAGCGACGGACACCATCAACACGCAGGAAAGGGACCTCACGGACGAAATTCTTCGCCTGACGGACGGCCGCGGAGCTGATTACGTCATCGACACTACAGCCCGGCCCGAGCTGCTCCGCAAAGCCGCCGACGCGCTGGCCCTCCGGGGGACCCTGGCCCTGGTGGGTGCTGCCAAGCCGGGAACGGAAGTCTCTTTTGAAATTGGGCTTTCGCTGGTCAAGGGCTGGACGTTCAAGACCGTGATCCAGGGCAGCTCAGTGCCCCAGGTATTCATTCCCAAGCTCATCGAGTTGTGGAAGGAAGGCCGTTTCCCCATGGACAAGCTGATGCGCAACTACGCCTTGAGTGAGATCAACCAGGGCTTCGCGGACTCCGCCAATGGAACGGTCGTCAAGCCTGTCATTGTCTTCTAGCAGTCTGGTAGTCACCTGACGGCTAGGATTCGTGATCCTCGCGCAGGAAGAGGACGACGGCGGGTGCGTACCCGCCGTCGTCCTCTTCCTGCATCCGGGGGCTGTCGCCCGGTGGAGCTACTTGGTGACCAAGAGGCCAGTGTCCCAGTTGAAATCGGCGAACTCGGGGTTTGCCTGCATGGTCATGAGGACGAACTGGAAGCCCTCGAGTTCCCGTGCGCGTTTTAGTGGACCGACGACGAGCGGGCGCATGCCGCCGCCGCTGACGAGGTTGCTGACGGCCGCGTTGGCACCCGCATTGTCTCCGGCGATGAAGACATCCAGCGTCAGTCCACCTGACTCGCCGGCAACCAGGGTGCCCGCAAAGGTCGTGTTGAAGGCCTTCACGACGTTCGAACCTGCCGGCGTGAGTTGGGCGATTTCTTCGGCGGCTGAGTTGCCTGGTTCCACAACGAGGGAATCGAATGTATCGAAGTTCACGGGGTTGGTGATGTCCACGATGGTCTTGCCGGCCAAAGCTTCGCCATAGGCGCTGACGACCGACTTGGCGGCGTCGAAGGGCACGGCCAACACCACGATGTCACCCTGGGGGGCATCGTCCGTCGTGCCGAAGGTGACGCCGGTGCCAAGCTCGATGGCAAGCTCCCGCGCTTTGGTCGCGTCTTGTCCGAGAATCTCAACCGTGTGGCCGCCGGCGAGGGCGCGGGTGGCAATGCCACGAGCCATGTTGCCGTTTCCAATGATTGTCAGGTTCGTCATGGGGCTCTTCTTTCCGAATACGCGGGCAAGGAGGTTTTTCATCGGATTCTGTTCTTCTGGAGGATCGATACTTGAAGCTACAATTAAATATAGGGCAGGAAAGTTGAAGCGTCAAGTATCTTGCTGGCCGTTTGCCTGGCCACTTGCCCCGAGTAGCTGAGGGCGTCTAGTCCGTACCTGCGTCGAAAGCCAGCAGTTCACTGGCCCGCATGATGGCTGCGCGCCTGCGTTCCTCGTCCGGCTCGCCGGTAATAACGAGATGAACGTTCGGGGTCGATATCCAGGCATGGCACAGAGTGACGATTGCCAGCAGGAGGTCCTCAGCGCCGGCTTCGCTTATCGCGGGGAGGGCGGCACGGATCTCGGATACCTTGTTCGACGAATGGAGGGCCCGGCCCTCGGCGCCGACAGGGTGGCCCCGCTCGAGACCCTCCCAGAAAGTTAGTCGTGCGAGACTTGGCCGGCTTCTGGAAAAGTCAAAGTAGCGGCCCGCGAAATCGGCAATGGCTTCGGGGCCTGAGCCGATGACGGGAAGGTCGTCCAAGGCGGTGACGAGTTGGTGCGTCAATGCCGCTTCGAAGAGTTGGGTCTTGCCGCCGAAATAGAAGTAGATCCGTTCGCGATTACACGCTGAGTTCTGGGAGATCTGATGGATGCGTGCACCGGAGAAGCCGCGTTCTGAAAACTCGGCAATAGCTGCATCAAGGATCTTCTCTCGTGTCGCGTCAGTGTCCCAGGCCATGCCGCCATTTTATCTCCAACCGTTCGTTTGCATTTGCACGGCCGTGCTCAGTAATATCAACTCCAACCAAACGTTTGGAGATTGAGTGGAGCACGACGGCAAGGCGCTTGCAGCGGACGAAATCGACGTGCATCATCACAGGGGCGTCGGTATGGCATCCGTGCATGTGAGGGCCGTCGTGACCTGGTTGGCGATATTTCCGCTGGCGGCCACGGGGATGTGCGCGCTGGGAGCATTGGTTCCGCAGTGGCATCCGGTCCTGCGAGCGTTCGTACTGACCCTTGTGGTGGTCCCCACTGCCGTGTACCTCGCGGTGCCGCGCCTCTTGTTGCTCCAGACCCAGATAGGACGGGCGACGCGCACCAGAGCGCAGCGCCGCGCGAAACGCAATTAGCGGTTTCGCAATCTTGGGGTGCTTGCTCATCCCGGCCATCATTGAGAAGGAGATTGCAGTGCAGATAACTGCCGCTGTCGCGCGCAAGAACGGCGCACCATTCACCATTGAACAGCTTGAACTCGACGCCCTGCGACACAACGAAGTCAGAGTCCGCATGGTTGCGACCGGGATCTGCCACACGGACACTCTCGTTCGCGATGGAATCTATCCCACCCCGCTGCCCGCCGTTCTCGGCCACGAGGGGGCCGGCATCGTCGAGGAGGTCGGCGACTCGGTTGTCTCGGTGGTGCCGGGCGACCATGTGGTGTTGGCAGCCGCATACTGCGGCCATTGCAAGCGCTGCCGGAACGGCCAGATGGCTTACTGTGAGAACCTGATGGCTGCCGATTTCGGCGGCCGCCGTCTGGACGGTGCCACCGCACTGAGTAAGGACGGCGAGGCCATTTCGTCCCACTTCTTTGGCCAGTCATCCTTCGCCACCCACGCAAACGTGGTCGAAGAATCCATAGTCCGCGTTGACAAGGATGTCCCTCTTGAGCACCTGGGTCCACTCGGTTGTGGCATCAACACGGGTGCAGGCACCGTCCTCAATGAGCTTCGGCCTGAAATCGGGTCTTCGCTTGCCGTTTTCGGCACGGGCGCTGTCGGCTGCGCCGCAGTCATGGCGGCACGGGTGGCAGATTGTGCCACCATCATCGCCGTCGATATTCACGATGCCCGCCTGGAGCTCGCCCGCGAGCTCGGTGCCACTCACGTCATAAACTCAAAGACGGAAAATCTGGCGGATCGGCTCCGAGAAATCACAGCTGACGCCGGAGTTGACTATGTGGTGGACACTACTGGCATTCCTGCGCTCCTCCGTCAGGCAGCCGATTCACTGGGCGTTCGCGGAACGGTCGCTCTGGTTGGCGCGGCAAAGCCTGGTACTGAGGTCAGTTTCGAGATCGGCGCTTCGCTTGTGAAAGGTTGGACCTTTAAAACCGTGGTCCAGGGCAGCTCCGTCCCACAGGTCTTTATTCCACGGCTGATCCAGCTGTGGAAAGAGGGCCGTTTTCCCTTCGAGAAGCTCGTCAATGACTACGCTCTTGACGATATCAACCAAGGCTTCGAGGATTCCAAGAGCGGGAAGACGATCAAGCCGGTCATCGTCTTCTAGCCAGCGGGACGCCCCCTCGCTCAGCAAGCTTTGCCGCGTGAGGGGGACGTACCCCGCGGGGTCACTTTTGCCGGTAGACGTCGATTACGCTGGAGGCGTCGCGGGCTGCGAGCCCCAAGGCAACAGCGCGTTCCAGGACGGCGACAGTCGCTGTTGCCATCTCGCCTTCAAAGCCAATCCGCTCTGCCGTCTCGCCCACCAGGGCTGCGTCCTTGAGGAAGATGTCTACGCGTGCCGCGATGTCAGCGGTGTTCGTGTCGAGCATTCGGGGGCCGTAATTTTCCAGCATCCAGGATCCTCCGGCGCCTCCCCTTACCGCGTCGAAGACCTTGCCGGTATCGAGGCCGAGCCGTTCGGCGAAGGCGAGGGCTTCCGCGGCTACTACCAGTTGGCTGGTGGCCAGGAGCTGGTTGACGATCTTGTAGGACTGTCCGTCGCCCACATTGGGCCCGGAAAAGACCACCTTTCCCATCGTCTCCAGCACGGGTCGTATTTGCTCGATGGCGTCCGGGTCTCCGGCGGCAAAAAGGGTCAGGGTTCCGGCAACTGCCCCCGGGATTCCTCCGGTAACCGGAACGTCCAGCAGCACGGGGCCTCCGGCTGGGCGTTCGGCCGCCAGCTTCTGCATGGCGTCGGGGCCTAGGGTGGAGAGGACGACGACGACGGCTCCGGGGTCCGCCGTTGCGTAGACGCCATCAGGTCCGTTCAGGACTGCTGCGGCCTGTTGTGCCGTCGCCACCATGACCAGCACGATATCGGCGGGGGAGGTTGCAGCCAATGATTCTGACGTCTGGAGTCCGTGCGAGCGGGCTTCCGCGAGACGCTCAGCTGACGTATCTACGGCTGTTACGGCGCCTACCGCGGCGGCTCGCACGGCCATGGGGAGGCCGATGGCACCGGCGCCAATGAAGGTGATCTGGGGGGTGCTCATGCCAAGCATCCTTTCGTGTGGTGGGAACGCGCAGGAAGCGTGGCCGGGCATCGAAGCCCGGTCACGCCTCATGGTTTTACGCGCCCGTGAGGGATTGAATCTGAGTGACCGTGGTGAAGATGGCAACCGCTGAGTAGAAGAGGACTGCAATGCCCAGGGCTGCGATGCGCGGGCGATTGATGCGGACTACTTTGTGCAGGCGGCGGTTCAGCCGGATGAGGAGTGCGCAGTAAACCACCATGACCCCGCAGTTGAGGATTGCAGCCATGGCAAGAAGGGTGATGGGCTGAGTGACGCCCACACTGAGGATGATGACGCCGAGCACGATCATGGTCCATACGCAGGTGCTGTAGATTTTTGCTTCGGTCCAGAACTTGTGGTCACGAAGGTAGCTGACAGCAAGAACGTCGGCGACAACACGGGCCACGATATCCACCACTGCCAGATTCGCGAACATCAGCGCAACGGTGCCGATGAGCAGATAGAACGTCTGCAGCGGGCCGCCGAACTGCTCACCGATGATGTTGGCCTGCACCTGAATGAACGACAGGTCGCCCTTGCCTTGGTAGCTACCAACGGGCATCAGCCGGTAGGCGAGAAGCGAGAATATCACGATGGTGAACAGGCCGATGACGAAGAAGGACCAGAACTGTTCGGTCTTCGCATTCTTCCACCAAATCTTCCAGTGCCCCTCACTCTCCGGGGTGATTTCAAACTGCGTCCCCGTGGCAGAGCCCGCTTCTTCGTGGCCCGTGATCGGCGAGACAATTCGCGGTGCATGGGCTCCCATGCCCCAGCCTTTATCTCGGATGTAGTTGCTGACGGTCAGATTGAGCGCGCCCCCGCCACCGGCGAAGACCATAGCCGTGACAAGGAACGCTGCCGGGATGCCCTCGGGCATGCGCCCGGCACTCTGGACAGTCGCCGCGGGCAGCGCGGCCCACGGTTCCCAGCCGATGACGAACAGGATAATCACGACGGCGAAGACCAGGATCGCGATGACCTTCAGGAACTCGATCTTCTCCACCGTCTTATAGACGATCGGCGAGAGGGTAAGTACTAGCCCGATGATGACGAGGCCGCCGACAGCGATCCATTGGACACTTCCCTGCCCGCCGGCGGTGAAGGTCACCATGGTGGCAGCGCTGCTCATCCAGCCGGGCCAGGCGAATGGAACTACGGTCATGATGACAAACAGCGGAGCCCAGCCGCGCCAGAGTCGCGTGAATCCGGTAACGGCCGTTTCGCCCGTGGCGAGTGTGTAGCGTGCTACCTCAGTGTTGATGAAGTACTGAAGACCCAGCCCGACTGCTGCGGCCCAAAGGAAGGTCAGCCCAACCTGGCTGGTGATGTAAGGGTGGGAAATGTATTCGCCCGATCCGATGCCGACGGCTACCAGGATGATGCCCGGGCCGAGCATTTTACGGAGTCCTACGGGCTTGGGCAGCTCTGCCCAGCGCAGGGCCGGAAGCCGGCCCATTTTCTCACGGCCAGCGGAACCGGAGGCTTCTTTGCCCTCCAGCCCCTTGGCTGCTTGGGGATCATTCAATTTCATGGCCTTGGCTCATTCTCGTCGAGGTGTCCTATAGCGCGTTCGCTGTTGCCGGCATTGGCGGCAGCGTCGCTGTGGCTGGTGGAGCGCTGCTTGCTGCCGCATCCGGCATGGATGCCGGGTGTGACTTTCGTAACAGCTCCTACGAGAAGGCTACGGACCGCCAGCTATCTAACACAAATACCAATGAGCGATCATTCAATTAGAAATCTAGATATATCGAGTGCGGCTTGGTGGGGATAGCGTTAAGCGACAGGCCCTGGGAGAACTTCGTCGACAACTTCAAGGACGCGGGCCAGGGCCGGCGATGCGTTGTCAGTACGCCACGCGATGGCGGCATGAAGCCAGATTGGTTCCCCGGCAATCGGCAGATATGTCACACCGGTGGGTTGAACATGTTGCACGGATGTAAGTGTCAGAGTGGCACCTGCACCGGCCGCCACGAGGGCAAGAATCGTGTAGGAATCGGGAGCCTCCTGCACGATCCTCGGTGTGATCCCCACTCGTGCGCAGGACTCGAGCAAGGCGGCCCGCAGGGAGGAGCCTCCTTCGGCCGGAAAGCTGATGAACGGGTCGTCGGCAAGCTGCTCAAGTGAGACTTCCTTTTCCCGCGCGAGTGGGTGCGAAGAGGGGAGGGCGCAGATAAGTCGCTCGTGTTCGACTATTCGGTAACTGACGTCAGGGTGGTTGATTGGGAGTCGGACGAAGCCCATGTCAAGACGGCCGCTGACCACCTGGTCCAAGGCTGCGTAGGCGTAGACCTGCCCCTGCAGTACAAAATCGATGCCGGGATAACGTCGCCGAACCTCCTGGGCCAGCGGCGGTAGGATCTTGCTGCTTGAAGCCCCCGCGAAACCCAGGCGAACGCGGCCCGATTCACCGGCCGTGAGCGAGTGCGCGGCCGCCTTCGCCAGTTCGACGTCGGCGAGGACCCTGCGGGCCGGGCCGAGGAGTCTCTCGCCGGCGTCCGTGAGCGTAACAGAGCGCGTATTCCTATTAAAAAGCTTGATCTTGAGTTGCTTTTCCAGTTGTTGGATCCGGTAGCTGAGCGGAGGCTGCGCAATTTGCAGCCGTTCAGCCGCACGGCTGAAATGCAGTTCTTCGGCCACGGCGACGAACGCCTCGAGTTCCTTGAATTCCACTGCCTGCCCCTCGTTGTGGTTGTCGGTCATAAGAGGCCACGCGGCGTGCGCGGCGGTCGCGTCACCGGTCGATATATCTAAAGCATAGATAACGTCGACCCTTATTGGTATTGGACGTCAAATAAGTTCGTTTGGGAAGGTAGAGCAACAGGACGCGACGTTCCCTGCGTATCGAAGGAGTTCCAAGTTGACCATGCCAGCGTCGACCACGCTGCCAGTGGGGGCTTCCCCCGGCAGGACCAAAAACAAAGCGCTTTCCATGCAGGAAGCGATTGCCCGGTTCGTGCACGACGGCGACGTCGTGGCAATTGAGGGCTTTACGCACGCGATACCTACGGCCGCTGGCCATGAGATCATCCGCCAGCGCCGGAAGAATCTGACGCTGGTCCGCATGACCGCGGACATCGTCGTGGATCAAATGCTGGCTGGCGGATGCATCAGCACACTTGTGTCCTCGTTCGTCGGCAACTCTTCGGCCGGATCCTTGGGGGAGCTGCGCCGACGCGTGGAACGGTCGGAGCCCGCCCCGCTCGATTACCAGGAATATAGCCACTACGGAATGATCTGCCGCTACCTGGCCGGGGCGCAACGATTACCGTTCTACCCTCTCCGGTCCTATTTCGGATCCGACCTTCCCAGCATCCAGAAAGGCATGCGCAAGGTCTCCTCCCCCTATCCCGATGAGGACGGGCTGTACGAAGAAATCTACGTGGTGCCCCCTATCAATCCGGACGTCACCATCGTGCATGCCCAGCGGGCTGACCGGTCAGGAAACACACAGATGTGGGGCCTGACAGGAATTCAGGCCGAAGCAGTCTTCGCGGCCAAACGCGCCATAGTCGTCGTTGAGGAAATCGTTGACGACGACGTGATTAGGGCGGACCCGAACCGAACCGTGATTCCGGCACTCGCCGTGGATGCTGTTGTTGAATGCCCCGGGGCCACCCATCCGTCCTTTTCACAGGGGTACTCCGACCGGGACAACGACTTTTACCGTTCATGGTCAGGCATCAGCGCCGACCCGGTCAGCCTGTCAAGATGGATGGAGGAGTGGATATACGGGACCAAAGATCACGCAGAGTATCTGGCCAAGCTTGGCGAAGGCGCGCTAGCCCGACTCCGCGTCGGACAGGCCCTGAGCGGTCAGGTCAATTATGGAACACGGCTAGAGTCGGCCGACAGCGCCGGAGACAACACTAAGGAAGCGCAATGACCTCATTGGCCCCCGACATAAGCATCAGCGCCACCGAGCTGCTCACCGTCGTCGCCTCGAGAGAACTGGCAGGCCGCAACACGGTCTTCGCCGGTATCGGGCTCCCAACTCTTGCAGTATCGCTGGCGAGCATGACCTCCGCCCCTGATCTCGAAATCGTCTACGAGTCCGGTGTCTGTGGGGCCCATCCCTCCCACCTTCCTGAAACGATTGCAGACGCCGTCCTCATTACGGGAGCTGAGGCAGTTCTTTCAATGCCGGTCCTGTTCGGCTACGTCCTCCAAGGCGGCCACATCGACGTCGGTTTCCTTGGCGCAGCGCAGATCGACAAGTGGGGCAACCTGAATTCTTCTGTGATCGGGCCTTGGGAGAAGCCCAAGGTGAGGCTGCCCGGATCGGGCGGAGCCGTCGAAGTGGCTGCTAATTCCAAGGAAGTCTTCGTCGTGATGCGCCGTCATGATGCCCGCACCTTTGTGGAGCAGTTGGACTTCTGCACCTCGCCAGGGCCGGACCGTGCACTTGCTGAGGGCGGCCGGGTCAGGGGAGCAGGCGTGACGAAGGTCATCACGGAGCTCGGAATCCTTACGCGTTCGGGTGTGCATGATGAGCTACAGCTGTCGGCCGTCCACGAAGGTATTTCCGTTGAGCAGGTCCGCGAGAATACCGGATGGGACCTTAAAGTCTCCAACGACCTCAGGGTCACACCTCAACCCACAGCCGAAGAACTCCGGCTGCTGCGTTATGAAATCGACCCGCGCAGGGTCTACCTCCGCTGACAGCCACAGAGAGAACATCACGGACATGAAGATTGAACGCATAGAGGCAATTCCCTACGAGATCCCTTACGTCAGGCCGTTAAAGTTTGCCAGTGGCGAAGTCACGACGGCAGACCACGTCCTGCTGCGGATCCACACCGATACCGGGATCATCGGCCAGGCGGACATTCCGCCCCGGCCCTACACATACGGCGAGACGCAGGCTTCCATCGTCGCTGTCATCAACGGCATATTTGCCCCCGCACTGACTGGGTTGGATCCGTTTCGCCGCCAGTTGGTCCAACAGGTGCTTCGACGGACGGTTCACAACAACACGGCCAAGGGCGGAATCGACATCGCCCTCTGGGACATCATCGGCCAGGCTACGGGCAGCTCAGTTTGGAGCCTCCTGGGGGGCTTTGCCCCCTCAATGCGGGTCAGCCATATGCTCGGCTTCAAAGAGCCCGAGGTGCTACTCGAAGAAGCCCAGCGCTTCGGTGAGGACTACGGCATCACCACCTTCAAACTCAAAGTGGGCAGGCGCCCGCTGGCCCTCGACGTCGAAGCGTGCCATGTACTGCGCGAGGGGCTGGGCGAGGACGTGGAACTCTATCTGGACGCCAACCGCGGTTGGACGGCCAACGAAGCAATTGAAGTTCTGCACCGTACTGAGGGCCTCGGCCTGAGTTTCCTCGAGGAGCCCTGCGACGCCAAGGAAGCCATGGGCCGCCGTCGGCTGGTGGAGATGTCAGCGATCCCGATCGTGGGTGATGAAAGCGTGCCGACTGCAGGGGATGCTTCACGTGAGCTGCTCTCCGGTGGCTGCAACGGCCTCTGCATCAAGACTGCACGGACCGGTTTCACTGAGTCCCAAGAAATACTGGGACTGGCCACCGGACTCGGTGTAGACGTCTACATGGGCAACCAGATCGACACTCAGATCGGGACCATTGCCACAGTGGTGTTCGGCGCTGCGCATGAGGCCACAAGTCGCCGTGCAGGAGAGCTTTCGAACTTCCTCGACATGGCCGACGATCTCCTGGCCGATCCACTCGTCATCCGGGAAGGCCGGATACACGTACCGGAGGGTGCCGGCGTTGGAGCGAGGATCGACGAGGAAAAGCTCGCCTTCTACCGCGTCGACGGCGCCCCGACCTCATAATCGGTAAGTCCTAGAAGAATGGTTCAACACAATGACATCCCTTAGTGCTCCCGAGTCAGAATCGTTCCATGTAAACGGCACAATGCGCGCCGTGGTCAAGGCAAAGCCCGAACGCGGTGCCAATTTCGTCAGCGCCTATCCCGAACGGCGAATTTCCGTGGATGAGGTAAGAATTCAGATCGCAGCAGCCTCGGTCTGCGGAACCGATCGCGAGCTCTACGAGTACTCACCCATGGCGCAGGCGTTTAACCTCGACATCCCGGTAGTGCTGGGGCACGAGTGCGCTGGCACAATCATTGAAGTCGGATCCGCCGTTGACTCTCTGACTATCGGGGACACGGTGGCGCTCGAATCCCACGTCGCCTGCTGGGACTGCTACCCGTGTCGTAACGGAAACGCCCACAACTGCCTCAACATGAAATTGCTTGGACTGCACCTGGACGGCGGCTTCGCCGAACGGCTTGTCGTCCCGGCCACGGCCTGCTTCAAGTTGCCCCAGGATTTTCCCCTTGAACAGGCCGCCCTCTTGGAACCGGCTGGGGTAGCCATGCACGCCATCCAGCGATCAAAAGTTGACCTCGCCGGAGCTGATGTGGTGATCAGCGGTGGAGGCCCAGTGGGCCTGTTCATAGCTGCGATCGCCCACGCGCTGGGCGCAGGCAACGTGGTGGTTGTTGAACCGAACGCCTACCGCAGGGGCCTGATCGCAGAACTGGGGGCAACACCGCTTGCCCCAACGGACGATGTTGTAGGCGCCTGCCGTGGGCTCTCAGGCGCCAAGTTCGGTTTCGATGTCGCCTTCGAAGCCTCCGGGGCCCCTGCAGCACTGCCGCCGCTCCTTGAAGCACTGCGTAAGGAGGCGACGATCGTCGCCGTCGGAATTCCGGGCCGTTCGATTGAGGTGGATGTCGCTGCCTACTTGATAAAGAAGGGCCTTACCTTCACCGGTAGCTTCGGCCGCGCTCTCTGGGGAACCTGGGAGAAGATTGCAGAGTTGGTGGCCAGCGGCAAACTGGACCTGTCCAAGTTCATCACTCATCGCCTTCCACTGTCTGCTCTCGACGAAGCCATCGAACTCCTGTCCGAGGAATCCTGTAAGGTCCTGCTCATCCCGGATTTACCTGACAGGGGCGATGCGACATCCATGGACGACGCGTGAACCATCAGGACGGCCTACCCAGTTACCACGACCTGTTGGACCGCATTGACGCGCCACCGGGCAGCAGTTGGGGAATATTCGGCGCGAACGACGATCTCGGCACCCTCAACTTCCTGACTCCGGCGCGAAGGATCCGGGCCGCGGGCTTGGTCCGTGGCGGTCTAACCTACTCCCTGGACCTTCCCTTAGATGCCTTTCCATCGCCGCTAATTTCCCACCGCGGCTCCTTGCAGCACACTGTCTTCGGACTGAACGAGTTCCATCGGGACGACAGGATTGACAACCTTTTCCCGCAGGCAACGAGCCAGATAGACGGACTTCGCCATTTCGGTCACCCGGACTACGGCTTTTACAACGGCGCCGACCCAGAGAAATTGGTCGCCGGAGACCCGACCCTGGGAATCCAGCGCTATGCCGAACACGGCATCGTGGGCAGGGCAGTCTTGCTCGACGTCGGGCGGTACCTGGAGCATATTGGGGACCCCATCGATTACTCCCAGCCGCGGTCCGTACCGGTCCGCGTGCTGGAGGAAACAGCCCGGCATCAAGGGGTTGGCATCGAACCAGGCGATATCCTGATGCTGCGTTTCGGCTGGTTGGGCAATCGCCTCGACCAGATCAAGCGTGACGCCCAAACAGGGGTTGACACATTGTCCGGCGCCCCTCTGGTGTCAGTGGGTTTGGAACAGAGCCACGACACTGCTGCATGGTTTTGGGACAATCGTATAGCTCTCGCGGCCGCCGACAACGTCGCCTTGGAAGTCTGGCCGGCAAGTGCATCGGATCTCACTGTCCATGCCGACACGCAGGGGACATTGCCCGCGTCCTCACATACCGGCATGCTGCACCGGATCCTCATACCGTTGCTTGGCCTCGCTATTGGCGAACTCTGGCAGCTTGACGAACTGGCCGAGGCTTGCCAGGCCGACGGGCAGTATGACTGCATGGTCGCCGCAACGCCGCTCAGGTTGCCTGGTGGCGTTGGCTCGCCGTCCAACGCGGTCGCAATCCGGTGACCGCCCCACAAACACAACTGAATGGAGAAGTACATGGAACTGCTGAAGAATCGCACAGCCGTGATAACAGGCGGTGCCAACGGCCTGGGACTGGCCACCGCGGTGGCGTTCGCGCGGGAAGGTGCGAATGTAGTCATCGGTGACCTTGACGCCGAGCAGGCCGCCAAAGCGGCAGCGGGCCTGGGTATTGGTGGCCGTGCCGTAGGGATTGGCTGCAACGTGACGTCAGCGGACGACGTCGACACTCTCGCGCGGACGGCGCGTGACAGCTTCGGCGGACTCGATGTGTGGGTCAACAACGCGGGGTTCACCCGCGATGCCACCATGCGGAAGATGTCTGAAGAAGACTTCGACGCCGTCATATCCGTTCACCTCAAGGGAGCCTGGCTCGGCACCCGCGCCGCGGCGGGCATCATGCGTGAGCAGCCTAGCGGTGGATCGATCATCAACGTGTCCTCAATCTCCGGAAAGGTCGGGAATCCGGGCCAGACAAACTACAGCTCTGCCAAGGCCGGCATTGTGGGCCTGACCAAGGCCGCCGCCAAGGAAGTCGGCTTCGCCAACGTGAGAGTCAACGCTGTCCAGCCCGGAATCATCCGCACGGCCTTGATCGATTCTATGAAGCCTGAAGTACTCGAGGCCCGCCTCTCCGAGGTGCCGCTCGCACGCTTTGGGGAACCGGAGGAAGTGGCCTCGGTGATCCTGTTCCTTGCGAGTGACCTGTCCAGCTACATGACGGGCACGGTCCTGGAGATCGCGGGCGGACGAAACATCTAATTCTCGTTTCGCGGCTCCAAGACAATAAGAAAAGAACAAGGACCAACATGAATCAGGCTTTTGTGTACGACGCCGTGCGCACCCCGTTCGGTAAGTTCGGCTCGGGCCTCGCGGGGGTCCGTCCCGATGACCTTGCCGCGCACGTGATCAGGGAGTCCGTGAAGCGCGCGCCCGGGCTTGATCCGGAGCGGATCGATGAGGTGGTGTTCGGCAACGCCAACGGCGCCGGCGAGGAGAACCGCAACATCGCCCGGATGGGCACGTTGCTGGCCGGCCTGCCGGTCTCGATCCCGGGCACCACGGTGAACCGGCTCTGCGGCTCGTCACTGGACGCAGCGATCATCGCCTCGCGGCAGATCAACGCCGGCGACGCCGACCTGATGCTGGTGGGCGGTGCGGAGTCGATGTCCCGTGCGCCGTGGGTGTTGCCCAAGACGGAGAAGCCCTACCCGGCCGGAGACCTGACCCTGGCCTCCACCACGCTGGGCTGGCGACTGGTGAACAAGGCCATGCCCAAGGAGTGGACCATCTCCCTGGGGGAGGCCACCGAGCGGCTGGCCGGGAAGTACGGCGTGACCCGCGAGGCCCAGGACGAGTTCGCTGTGAACTCGCACAACCTCTCCGCCGCCGCCTGGGACGAGGGCTTCTACGACAACCTGGTGGCCCCGGTCCCGGGCACCGACCTGGTCCGCGACGAAGGCATCCGCGCCGGCTCCTCCGCGGAGAAACTCGCCGGGCTGAAGACCGTGTTCCGCACCGAGAACGGCACCGTCACCGCCGGGAACGCATCCCCGCTGTCCGACGGCGCGTCCGCGGCCTGGATCGGCTCCGAAGCCGCCGCCGCGCTGCTCGGGCTCGAACCGCTGGCCCGCATCGCCGGCCGCGGCGCACACGGCAACGACCCCCAATTCTTCGGATACGCCCCGGTGGAGGCGGCGAACAAGGCCCTCGCGAAGGCGGGCATCGGCTGGGACCAGGTGGGCGCCGTCGAACTTAACGAAGCGTTCGCCGCGCAGTCCCTGGCCTGCATCAACGCCTGGGGCATCGAACAGTCGATTGTGAACCGGCACGGCGGTGCACTCGCCATGGGCCACCCCCTGGGCGCGTCCGGCACCCGGATCCTGGGCACCCTCGCCCGCAGTCTGCAGGCCTCCGGTGAGCGCTGGGGCGTCGCCGCGATTTGCATCGGCGTCGGCCAGGGCCTCGCCGTTGTCCTCGAAAACGTCACCTCCCCCGCCTGACGGAAGCAGGAGCAAGGCAACACGATGCCCGGTTGGAACGCTCCAGCCGGGCATCTGTGCGTCGTTGACTTCCTTGGAAATCGTTGGGCTGTTGGTCGGCCGTTTCACGACTTAAATGGGCGACGGCCGTTGCATCCCCGGGGAGGGTACGCAACGGCCGTCAGGGCCAGTCCGGAGTGGGCTACGCCTTGGTTTCCTTCACCTGGTGAATCTCGATCATGTTTCCGGCCGGGTCCGTCAGGAAGATCTGGTGCCATCCCTCAACGGACCAGATGCCCCAGTCGTCGAAGGGGATATTGTGTTCCGTCAGCCGGGCCTTGATGGCTTCAATATCGTCGGTGCGGAAGGCGAAGTGACCGCCAACGAGGGGGTTTACCGAGTGCCCTTCCTGCAGGGCAAGGTATGCCTGTCGGCGGGTGGCGTGCACCTGCAGTTCCTCGGGGTCGCCAGCCTCGAAAAAGCGTGCTCCCTCTTCCCATTCAGCGTTTCCATCGGTGACTCCGGCGTCGGCCGCATGGGTGGTTGCGATCATTTTCGGCGAAGGCAGCAACGGCAGGCCGAGAGCGTCGCGATAGAAGTCGCTGAGGGAGTGCATGTCATCTGAAGTGACGTTCACGTGATGGAGGCGAAGATAAGCCATGGGAATTCCTTTCGTCGTTACTTAAGTATCTGCTTCGGCCCCTTATGGCGTCCAATATTTATTGGACCATCGGTTATGTAAATTCCTTATAAGTGGCCGGAGGTTCTCCCGCGTGGCCTAAGGCCCCTGCAGGTCCGTGATCCAGTGCGCGAGAGCGGTTGCGTCGTCTTGTCCTATGCTGTGGCCGCCGGCCGAACGGATGGCAGTTGTCTGCGCACCTGACTCCTCAGTGAGATAGCTCCAGGTGGATTTCAGCAACTCGGCCGGTATGACCGAATCAGCGTCGCCGTGCGCTACGAACATCGGAATGCCGTGGAGTCGGCCCGGCGTCGTCGGCACGCCGGCGTCGAAGGGAAGGGTTCCGTAGAGGATTGCCGCACCTGCGAAGCGGTCAGGGTCGCTCAATACGAGCCCCCCAGCGAAGGCGGCACCCCCGCTAAAGCCAACAAGGATCACGGGCCGCCCGGCCGGCGCAACACCGTCCAGCCAGTCCGTAAACCATGCCATGGTCTCCGTGAGGGACGCAGATATCGGGCGGCCGATGCCACGGTTCGCAAACCAGGCAAACCCCGGACCCTCTGCGAGAGGTGCACGCACAGCCGCGTAGGCCGGACCGGCCGGGAGGTGATTCGCCAACGCGATGATGTCCGTTTCGCGTGACCCGCGCCCGTGAAGCAAGACGACCAAGGGCTTGCGCGGATCGTCCGGGGACTGCCACGCGATGGTCGGTTGGGGTAGGCTACTCAAACGGCAGCCCCCGTAATTTCGCCGGTTGACTGGAATTCGGCGATGTTCGTCAAGGCATAGCTGAGTGCGGCGTCGTGCCACTCTGCGTTGATGCTCGATGTTGCGTCCGTGACAACGATTGTGCGGTACCCGTGATCCGCTGCGTCACGCACGGTATGTTCCACGGCCATGTTTGTCCAGACGCCTGCCACTACTACCGTGGTGACCCCGGTATTCCGTAACAAAATATCCAGTCCGCTGCCGTTGAAGCAGCTCATCCGATTGCGGATCAGGACAGGCTCGTCCGCCAGCGCCTCCAGCCCCTCCAGCGCGTCTGCACCCCAGGAGCCGAGCTTTAGTGACTCCGGGCCGATCATCCCGAAGATGGGGGCATTCGAACCGCCGAAGTCGCCGCCGGGGTAGAACACGATGCGGTTGTGGATGATCGGCATTGACTCGTTGCGTGCCCATTCGAGTAGTTGCCCCACGTGGGGGACCAGGCCCTGCTCAACTGCATGCGCGGCGGCACCGAAGGATGCGAACGCCCCGTCCCGATGGACATTGTCATTCTGAAGGTCTATCAATATCAGTGCAGTCTTGCTGACATCGAGGGGTGTGTTGTCCATGGTGTCTCCTGTTTGGTGATTGCTGTATTCGCCAGAATTACTTTAACCTACAACTAACGTTCCGAGGTATTTTATTCCCATGGCTGTCCACCGCGCCGCTTCCCCGAATAGCCAGGCCGCACACTGAAGGCTGGACCTGCAGTGGCAGGCCCAGCCTTATCGTGTGTCGTCATTGATTGCGTGTACTCTGCTGGGATCACCTGGCGGGATCGACCAAGAACGGTTCCGGTACGTCTTCGATTTCGAGTTTGTTTTTGCCGTAATAGACTGCTGCGCGCATGGAGTCTCCTAGTGTTGTGTCGGGTCTCAGTTGATGTTTTGTGTCGGGCTTTAGATGATGCGGATGAGTTTCTTGTTCGCGAATTCGTTGAGTCCGAATTTGCCGAGTTCGCGGCCTATGCCGGAGGCCTTGACTCCGCCGAAGGGGAGGTCGGGGGCACTCTTGATGGTGGTGTTGATTCCCACCATGCCGACCTCGAGGCGGTCGGTGACGTAGGCGGCCTGCTTTGGGTCGTCGGTGAAGACGGCGCTGCCGAGCCCGTAGGGCGAATCGTTGGCCAGGGTGATTGCCTCATCCACGGAATCCACGCGGTAGAGGATCGCCACGGGACCGAAAAGCTCCTCGCGGTAGGCGCGCATGTCGGGTGTGACGCCGGAGAGGACGGTCGCCGGGTAGTACGCGCCGCGGCCTTCCGGGACGGCTCCGCCCAGGTGGACGGTCGCTCCCTTGGACACGGCGTCGTCAACTTGTTCGGCCAGTTCTGCCCGGGCTTGGGCGGTGGACATCGGGCCGAGGCGTGTGTCTTCGCCCATGGGGTCCCCGGTTTGCCATTCTGCGGCTTTCGCCAGGAACGCTTCAAGGAATTTGTCCCAGTTGGACGAGTCGATGATGAGCCTTTTCGGCGACGTGCAGGCTTGGCCGGCGTTCCCGAATCGGCCTGCCGCTGCCGCGCTGGCGGCCTTGTCGATATCGGCTGCGGGAAGTACGAGGAACGGGTCGGAGCCGCCGAGTTCGAGGACGCACTTCTTCAGGTATTGCCCGGCGAGTGCGCCGATGGCACTGCCTGCACGCTCTGATCCGGTGAGGGAAACGCCTTGGAGTTTGGGGTCGGCGATGATGTCCGCGACCTGTCCGGAGGTGGCGAAGAGGTTCTGGTAGACGCCTTCCGGGGCCCCGGCCGCGTCGATGATTTCGGCAATGCGCAGGGCTTGTTGCGGGCAGTTGCTGGCGTGCTTGAGCAAGATGGTGTTGCCCAGCAGCAGGTTGGGGGCGACGAACCGTGCCATCTGGTAGTACGGGAAGTTCCACGGCATGACGCCCAGGAGTGGTCCGATGGGAGCTGTCCGGACGATTGCCCGGCCCGCACCGGCGATGTCGAGTTCTTCGTCGGCGAGCAACTGTTGGCCCGACGTGGCGTAGTACTCATAGATGGAAGCGGATAGCTCGACTTCGGCCTTGGCCTGGGTGATGGGCTTGCCCATCTCGAGCGTCATCAGTTTGGCAAGGTCGATGGAGTGATGCCGGTGGAGGTCGGCGATGCGCTGCAGGAGCGCGCAGCGTTCCGCGAGGTCCTTCGTGTGCCAGGACCGGTAGGCAGCGTGCGAGCGCGTCAGGGAAGCGGCGACCTCTGCGTCGGTCATGCTGTCAAATTCCTGCACGACATTGCCGCTGGTGGGGTCGACGGTTGCATATTTCTTCATTGAAAAACCTTCATCGTACTGAGGACGGCACGGGAAGGACGGCTTGGCAGGCTGTCCTTCCCGGGCTGGCGGTGGTGGTGCTGGTCAGGCCGGGGTCAGGATGTCGGCGTCGGTTGCGAAGTTCGGGTACTTGTTGGAGGCCTC
>NZ_PJIW01000027.1:0-53790 GCF_002929755.1 Arthrobacter sp. 4R501
CCATGAACAGGCTCCTCCCCGAGAAACTATGCCGATACGCCGAAGTTCACCTCTTCGAAAAACCAAACGCCTCCAGCTCGCGTTCAAAGGCAGCACCGGTTTCCTCGGCATAGTTGCGGGCTCGGCATAGATCAATCTATGCGGACATCCGCATAGATCGACGAGCTTGGTTTGTTGCTTCTCGGTCAGGTTCTCCGGGTTCTTCCACAGCGCGTAGCGGGAGTTCTTCATCCCGGTTGCCCGGGCGCTGTCGGGGCGGGCCGGGGCATCCTTGGCTGGCCGGCCGCGGCCCCGTTTGGCCTCGTTGGCCCGGGCTGCCTTCCGGGCCTCGTTCCACGCGGCGCGCCGGACCTCGTCGAGGGCTTCGGTGGCCCATTTCACGACATGGAACGGGTCGGCGCACCTGACCGCTGCCGGGCAGCGCTGCGCCACGACGGCGGCGATCCAGTCGGCCCCGTCGGCGGAAACATGCGTGATCCCGGCGCACCGCTCTTCTCCGAGGGCGTCGAAGATCGTGCCCAGGGTGGCGTTGTCCCGGCCCACGGCAGCCCACACCAGCCTGCCCGAGTCATGGTCCACCACGACGGTCAAATACTTGTGTCCGCGCTTGTAGGAGATCTCGTCAATACCGATCCGTTTCAGGTCCGCGAAGGGATCGAACGTGGCGGCAGTGTCGTTCCAGACCCGGGTGATGATCGCCCCCACGGTCCGCCACGCGATGCGCATCAGTTCGGTGATTGCGGTCTTCGATGTCTGGGTGGCCAGCCAGGCTACCTGGGCGTCGAAATGGTAGATGTGTCCTGCCTGGTGCCTGGCCCAGGGAACCGCGGCCACTGTCACTCCGTGTTCCCGGCAGCTCACTCTCGGGGCGTCGGCTTCCAACAGGACTCCGATCGTGCCGGCATCCAGAGCACGCCAACGGCGGCGTCCTTCGCCTTGATCGTATTTCGGGCAGCGCCGCCGGCAGATGCCGCAACGGTTCCGCATCGATCCTGTGGGCCGGACCGAGGCGAGCAGGACACCGGAATCCTCGTCGAAATCGATGGCCTCCACGACCATTTTCTCGACACCGAGCAGAGATCGCCATAGTCTTGCATTTCGCACGCCGTTTTCCGTTCCAAAAGTTTCTGTTCCTTAGACAGTCAGAAACCTAAGTGGAGAGCGGTGTGCGTTCGTTAAGGCGCGCTCAAACACCCACGGAAGAGTCAGGAGAGCCGAATTTGTGTCTATTTCGTTGATCGGAGTAAGTGACGGGCATAGCGGTTGAGGCAGGGTTCATTCAATATGCTCGGTTACTAGCGCTTGCGAAGCGACTTTCACACGGGCGGCTAGTGGCCCCGTTGGACGATCTCCAGCACGTGGACGTTCGTTTAGGCAGGGTCACGAGCGCCGATTCTTCCCGATGCTGGCTCGGTTCTTAGTGGGCGTATCCTGCTGCTGCCTCCGTCAAGGTCTTGCCCTTCGTCTCCGGAGCGAGCCATTGGGATAGCGCGGCACCGGCGAGGGCGACTCCGGCCGCGATCAGCATAGTGGGACCGGCACCGAGGGTCTCCATCGACATCGGGAGGAGGAAGATGCCGATGCCGGCTCCGACACGGCTGACAGCGGCCGCGAAACCTGTTCCGATGCCTCTGATCTCTGTCGGGAGAACCTCGCCTGGGTAGACGTTGGTCAGCGTGTTGTATCCCGCGTTGAAAAACGAGAAGACCAGGAAGAGGATGAGGACGACGGGCGCAGGCGCGCCGGCCCACAGGCCGATGACCGCGAGGACGACGGCGCACAGCCACTGGGTCGGGACGGTCAGTAGGCGTCGGCCTACCTTCTCGATCAGCAAGAACGTGACGACGACTCCGGCCAGCGCGACAGCGGAGAGCCCGACTCCCCCGGCGAGCCCGCCGGCGAGGCCGTACTCATTTAGCACGCTGTCAGCGAAGGTGGCGATCGCGAAGTATGGTGTCACGGCGCAGAACCAGAACCCTGAGATGAAGAGCGTGGAGCGCCAGTACTTTTTGGAGAACAGCATCCCGAAGCTGCCCTTGCGAACGTCCTCGTGCTGGAGGTCGTCGAGCGCGTCCTCGGGCATGTACTTGTTGGCGAGGGTTCGGGCCTCGTCTTTGCGGCCCACGCTCCACAGCCACCGCGGCGACTCCGGCATGCCGAGCCGGGCGAGGAATATGGCCACCGCGAGGAAGGTGCTCGTACCCAGGATGAAGTGCCAGCTCAGGTCGGTGTACTCGTTGAGCAGATGGCCGATCAGGAACGCAATCATGAAGCCGGCGTACCAGGCGATTCCCATTGCGGCCATTAGCCGCCCACGCAGATGGGTGGGTGAGAACTCAGCCATCAGGGGCCAACCGACCGCGTACTCTGTGCCGATCGCGATGCCCATCAACAGCCGCACCACAATCAGCCATGCCGGCGAGTCGACGAAAAACTGCATTCCCGACGCGATAGCGAACAGGCCGATGTCGAACATGAAAATTGGCTTGCGCCCCCACTTATCGGCGGCCCAGCCGCCCAGAGGTGAGCCGATCAAGATTCCGACCAGAGCAGCGGCGGCGATCAGCCCCTGCCAGAAAGCGGTGAGCTGCAGGTCCTCGGCCATGGTCCCCGAGACAGGTCCGATGATGCCAAGGACGTAGCCGTCCAGGACCATGCCGCCGATCAGAACGGTGACCATTCTAATCAGGAAGCGCCGCTTGCTGGCCGCTGAGGCACCCCCCTGGCCGGCATTGGTGTTTTTTATCGCTGACACTGCGTGCTCCTGATGTGTGGGGTGCATGACATGAATTCCACCTTGTTCACTGCAATGGGGAGTTGGCGCTTACGCATGATGTGACCTTCGGGTCAGTAGGGTGGGAAATTGCGGTTCGAGCTGAACGGCCGGCTTACGCCGGTGCGCTCAATTCGGTATGCGTCTCGTGGGTATTTGTGCCGGCCGTGATTTCGTAGTGAAAGCCCGTGCGCTCTTCTGTTGCCCAGGCTTCGTAGGAATCATCTTTCTCGAAAAGCCTTCGGTTCTGTGCCGGGGACTGGATCCAAAGGATCTTCCCGTCGTTGGTGACAGCATCGACGACTCCGGTACAGACGTGGGCTCCTTGCTGCCGTACTTCTACACAGGCACCTGGTAGTTGCGTCCAGTCGGCGATATGCCTCAAGTGCATAACTCGTGGTCCTTTCATGAGTGGTCTTGCAGCCGGAAGGTCTTGCGGGTGCAAGACCACTGGTACCCATCGATACGGCTGTGGTCAGCCGTGGTTGTACATGACGTGTTTGGTGCGGGAGAAGTCTTCCAGGGCGTAGGTGGAGAGGTCCCGGCCGTAGCCGGAGCCCTTGAATCCGCCCCATGGCATTTCGTTGGCGATGACAAGGTGGGAGTTGACCCAGACCGTGCCGAAATCAAGCCGGCGGGGTACGGAGAGGGAGCGGGCAGCGTTTGTGGTCCACACCGAGGCGGCAAGCCCGTAGACGGTTTCGTTGGCTCGTGTAATGGCCTCTTCCTCTGTGCTGAAGGTTTCCACCGACACGACCGGACCGAAGATCTCTGTGCTTGTGACTGCGGCGCCTGCAGGGACGTTGGTCACGACAGTGGGTTCAATGAAGTAGCCCGGACCTTCGATGGCGTTGCCGCCGACAGCGATCGTGAGGCCGTCCTTGCGGATGTCCTCGAGTGCGGCCAGGACCCTCTTGTAGTGTGCGCCTGAGATCATGGAACCGATTTCGGCGTCCCCTTCGGCGCCGGGTGCGCCGATGGTAATCTCGCGTACCTCCCGTACCAGCAGTTCGGTGAACTTGTCGGCAACGGATTCATGGACCAGAACACGGGTCGCGGCACCGCATTCCTGACCGCCGTTCCAGAACCCGCCCGCGCGGACACCCTTGGCGGCGGCTTCCAGGTCGGCGTCGTCGAAGACGACGACGGGGGCTTTGCCACCGAGTTCCAGGTGGACTCGCTTGACCGTGGAGGCGGCGCTGGCAGCCACCTTTTGGCCGCTGCCCACGCTTCCGGTGATGGCGACGAGGTCGACATCCGGGTGCTCTGAAATGCGGTTCCCCACCACCCGCCCGGGCCCGGTGACGATGTTCAGGACACCGGAAGGAACCTCGGAGGCGATGAGTTCGGCCAGCTTGAGAGTGGCCAGCGGTGTCTGCTCGGAGGGCTTGAGGACCATGGTGTTGCCGGCGGCCAGGATCGGGGCGATCTTCCATGCGGCCATCAGCAGAGGATAGTTCCAAGGGGTGATCACGCCGACAACACCCACGGGCTCGCGGAGGATCACCGAGGTGTGGTTCTCTGCGTAGTCGCCGGCTCCCGGTGTGGTGAACGCTCGTGCTGCGCCTGCTGAAAACCTGAACGTGTCGATCGCACTTGAAATGTCGTCTTCGGCAACGGCTGCCGGTTTACCGGTGTTGGCAGCTTCGAGGGTCTCGAGGACTTCGCGATTGGCTTCGATGATGTCTGCGATGCGAAGAAGGACTGCGGCGCGGTCCTTCGGCGTTTTCGCTGCCCAGCCCGCTTTGGCTGTGACGGCAGCAGCGACGGCGGCGTCGACGTCCTCGACCGTCCCGGCGGGGACCTGGGTCAAGACTTCGCCAGTGGCCGGGTTCTCCACATCGACGGTTGAAGCCGAACTGGATGGGATGAACGCCCCGCCAATGAACTGGCCGAAGGGAGGAAGGGAAGGAGCTGGCGCATTCCCTGCCCGGCGGACGGTGAACGATGCTGTTTCTGTCGTGGTCATAATCATTTCCTTCAGTGCTGTCATTTGGCGATGGCTGTGTGCCCCGAGGGCTACT
The DNA here is from genome assembly GCF_002929755.1 of Arthrobacter sp. 4R501. NCBI lineage: Bacteria > Bacillati > Actinomycetota > Actinomycetes > Micrococcales > Micrococcaceae > Arthrobacter > Arthrobacter sp. 4R501. The sequence continues at coordinate 4,798 of NZ_PJIW01000027.1, forward strand.
TGACGGCAGCGGCTAACTCCGCGAAGTGATGTCGCTCGCCGCTTATCCGACCCTCTGGGGAAGAGCGGCCAGGGCTTGCTGCACCCGTGCCAGGTCCTCGGCGTTGAGGTCGGCCGTGGGGCGTCGGGGTGAGCCGGCGGGAAGGCCCTGCAGTGTGAGCCCTGCTTTGACGGAGGGGATGAACGGGACGGAGAGGAGTGCGTCGATGACCGGGTACACGTCATTCCACAGGTCGCGGGCACCGGTGAGGTCGCCTTCGGCAATGCGGCGGCTGACGGCAACGATCTCGTCCGGCACGACGTTGGCGGTGCCGGCCATAACCCCTGCTGCGCCTTCGGCAAGGGCGCTGTACAGGTAGGCGTCCCACCCGATGAAGGTGCCGATGACGTCGCTGTGGTGATGGATCAGCTGCAGCGCCTGTTCCCAGTTCGCGCTGGAGTCCTTGATGTAGCGGATGTTCTCCACTTCCTCAGCCAAGGAACGGACCGTTGCGGGGTCAAGGTTGACACCGGTGACGGACGGGATGTTGTAGAGCATGACCGGAATGTTGACGGACCGGGCGACGTCCTTGATATACGTGACCGTTTCCTCGAGGGAGAGCGGCTCGTAGTAGGGGGTGATGAGCATCAGCACATCCGCGCCCAGTTCCTCGGCTGCCTTTGACAGGCGGATGGCTTCGGCTGTGGAAGTGGCGCCGGTGTTGGCGATGACCGGGACCCGGCCGTTGGTGTGCTCGATGACTGTCTTGATGAGGAGCAGGCGCTCCTCGGAGGACAAGGCACCCACTTCGCCAGTGGAGCCGGCTGCGACGACGCCGTCGACGCCGGCGTCGATGGAGCGGTCAACGACGCGCTTCAGGGTTTTGACGTCGATGGTTTCGTCCTGGTTGAAAGGGGTGGACAGTGCGGTGAGAACGCCGCGGAGATCTTTAGACAATGGATGTTCCTCTTCTTCAGAAATGGTGGTTGGGGCAAGCCGGGTGTCAGGCCACGATGGAGAGCCCGGAGTCGGGCTTTGCCTGGCGCTGCGTGGCCAGCAGGCTGGCTGCTTCCTGGGCTGCCGAGAATCCGGTGGTGATGGAGCTTTCGGTGTAGAGGGTTCCGAGGAAGTCGCCGGCGAGGAAGACGCGGTCAGTGCCGCGCATCAGCGTCGACTGGAGCTTGGCCCGGCCCGGGAAGGAATAAGGCGAGGCGACCTTCCACCGGTCCGTCTGGGCCTCGACGACGCTGTCGGCGAACCCGTGACCGAGAACCTGGTCGAGATCGCGAAGGTGGGTCTGGATGACTTCCTCATCGGTCTTCTCCAGCAGCGCGCGGCCCAGGCCGGCAGGTGAGAAGGTCATGAAACTGCCGCCAGGCTTCCGTACCGACTCGGTACCGCGGACGATGCTGGCCTGATTCAGAGCGATCGCGAACGAGCGCTTCGGTGCGGCAATGGCGTAGATGTCATCCCAGGGCCGGGCGGAGGTCTCGTTGGTCAGAAAGGCGGTGCTGACGTGCGGGCCGTACTTAATCTGGCTCAGTGCCCCACGCAGCTCTTCGGGCAGGTCCACGCCGATTCTGTGTGAGACATCAGCAGTGGTCGCGAGGACGACGGTACGGGCCTCGACTTCCTGGTCGACGCCGCCCTGGCTGTACCGGACGAGGACGGATTCCTTCTTGTGCACGACCTCTCGCACAACCGCTCCGAGCTGGATCCGGTCACCGAGTGCGGCGGCGACTGATTCGGTCAGGGTGGAGGGGCCGCCAACAATGCCCTGACTGAGGCCCTGGCCGATGCCCAGGACCAGGCTGAAGTACCCGATGCCGGCCCCCGCCGAAATTTCGTCCATGTCACCGGCTGAGCGTGTGACTGTGGTCTTGAACAGGGCTGCTGCGTCCTCGGACAGGTCTCCGATGAAGTCCTGAAAGGAGACGTCGTTCTGAAAGTCATAGATCCGCTGCTGGCGCATGGCCCCGGATTCCCCTGCACGCTTCCTGACAACGCCGGTGTACTTTGCGACGCCGCTTACAACCTTCATGCCGGCCCGCAGGGTGTCGATGCGCGATGTCAACGACATGGGGATGCGGAACGGATATGTGGCGATGTGTCCCTCCTTGATGAACTTGCCGTTCATCGACAGGGCCTGGAGGGACCCGGGGATCTGGACGGCAGTCACACCAACTTCACTGAGCAAGGAATCCGTGGAGGATCCTGCGCCCGCGAAGACGTGTCCGCCCCAGTTCAGCCAGTAGTTGCCCCGGCGCTCGGAACGGATACGGCCGCCTACGCGCGCGTCCGCTTCCAGCAGGAGCGTGTCCCAGTGACGCAGGCGCCATCCTGCCGAAAGACCGGCGAGTCCGGCGCCAACAATGACTACATCTTTCATGAGTGTGCACTTTCCATCTGAAGGGCCTAGAGCTGCTCGGGCTGCTCTGGGCGGGGTGCGTCCATTGATAACGACGAGTGAGGGTGGTCCAGGATCATGTTCGGGTTGGACATAACGTGGACTGAATGTGATCCTCCGGGCTTGGAACTCCGCAGTTTGAAGCTTATTCAAAAGGAGGTTTGTGCCCCCGATCACAATAAAGCCTACATCATTGTATGATTAATGCAATAGCGTTTCGGCCAGTAGGCAGTACGAAGGATGTTGAGGACAACAAGAGATCCCTGTATCCAGGGCATGGCAGCGATGCGTTAGTCGCCGTGATGGAAGCGGAGTGGGAAGGCGCTACTTTCCCAGGCTGATCAGCCTCCAGGGCAAGCGCGTCGGATTGTCTGGAGAGACGTCGACCGAGTCCTGTACACGGTGGAGGTCCTCGTCGCGAAGCAGGGTACCTGAAGCTATGCGCGCGTCATTGGATGCGATGACCCTGCCGTTCGGGCCGAGCAGAACCACGGAAGGGTTGTGCAACTGGAGCGCATGAAGGAAGGCGCCCTCGAGCTTCGCCAGAGTAAGGTCTCCGCCAAGTACATGCGTTCCCTGAGGGGTCGGAGCGGGGACGCACAGGGTGATGATGTTGACGTTAATACCGCCAAAGTCTACGTAGGGCCCCACCGCTACCGGCTTGCCACTGGCGGAGGGAATGGTGAACCATTCCCGGCTCGCGTAGTCATAGTAATTCAACGAGTCCGGGTTCAGGTCGTGCGTGACAAAGCGCGCTTCTCGGGAGGAATCCGAGTGCTGCACCCGCCACCATTCGAGCCAATACCGCGCTTCGGGCAGGCTTCCAGGAGCATATGCGATCCCAGCTCCGGTAATCACGCCCGAGTGCTGGTTAATGAGATTTGCGAATTCCTTCTTCAAAAAGTGGAATGCACTACGCCGTGGAACACCTGAGGCACTGGCTGCCGCTGCAGAAACCGCACCGGCGATCTTCTCCAGGTCTTCGAAGACCCCGCCAATGGTGGACGAGATGACTGCTGCCGTCCGGTGAAGGGATTCTTTTACGGGTTCCACGTCATGCACCTTCGTCGGACTGCATCGACAATCGCAGATGCTGTTCTATCAGATATTCAGTTTCACTCCTGCTGTGGAACTCAGCAGCCGATGCCGCAGCATTGGCGTCGCCGGCTCGAATGCAATCGACGATGGCCTCGTGCTGCTCAACAGAAGTGGTGGCATTTCCATTTTGACCCGGAAGGCTCCACCAAAGAGTCATCAACTCCGCTTCGAGTTGGAGTGCTGCCGAGGTCAGGCGGCTCGATTGGGCAGCGATGCTGACTGCCACGTGGAAGCGGCTATCCATCCGTCGTCGGGCCCGTTCGTCCACACTGTCCCGATGCCGCCGCATCAGGTCTTCAAGGTGCTCGACGTTCTGTTGATCGGCACGGCCGGCAGCCAGGCGGGCCGACATCGAGGCTATGGCCGCTCCCAAGTCACCAAGATCCCTTAGCGCCTCCGTACTGGTTTCGCGGAGCTTGTGCTGAAGCTGAGTGTCCGTCAATTCGATCTGGCGACGGATCACACTTCCGCCGCTGCGTCCGCGGCTCGTCTCGATAAGGCCCTTCGTACGAAGTGCCGCGAGGGACTGGCGCAGGGTGATCGGGGAAATGCCGATCTCGGCGGCAAGGACGGACTCGGTTGGAAGCCGATCCCCTTCGGCGAGGATGCCCATGAGGATTGCGGTCTCGATTTGATAGGAAACCTGGTCGGCTCGGCCTAAGCCCTCAGGCTCACTCCCCCGCAGGAGCAGTAACAAGTCAAGGGCGGACGTGGAGATTGCCGTACTCTCCATCTCCACGTCCTCCTGCCCTCGGCCCTACCCCCACTAGGTCAGGGGATTGCTATTACCTTCAATCTTTGCACATTGCGTATAGACGGAGCCTAATGGCATTCGTGGTCTTGTAGTGCACATCGCCACGTGTCATCGGTCAGGCAGCAGGAGTGTCACGGCGTTCGTTGAGGCTGCGAAGAAAGGTCTTGGTCGCCTCCGCCTGGGGGTTGTCGATAACCTGCGATGGTGGCCCTTGCTCTGCTACCCGCCCATCCGCCATGAAGACGACCTCGTCAGCAACTGATCGGGCGAATCCGATCTCGTGGGTCACTACGATCATGGTCATACCGCTGCGCGCAAGCTGCTTCATCACTTCGAGGACCTCGCCTACTAGTTCAGGGTCGAGTGCGGAAGTTGGCTCATCAAACAGCATCACCGATGGCTTCATGACCAGGGCTCGTGCGATGGCGACTCGCTGCTGTTGCCCTCCGGACAGGGTGCTCGGATAGAAGCCGGCCTTTTCTGCCAGTCCCACGCTGGTTAGCAGGTCCATGGCCTCCTTGCGGACCTCGCTCTCAGGCCTGCCCAGGACCTTGCGCGGTGCCTCAAGCAGATTTTCAAGGACGGTCAGGTGCGGAAACAGGTTGAAGGATTGGAACACCATGCCTGTCGCTGCCCGTTGGCGTGCAATTTCGTTGGGCCGTAATTCGTGAAGCTTTTCGCCCTTAACCCGGTACCCGACGACCTCGCCGTTGACCATGACTGCGCCGCTGGTTGGTTTTTCGAGGTGGTTGATGCATCGGAGCATCGTGGACTTGCCGGAACCGGATCGGCCGAGGATGACGACGACCTGGCCAGGGTAGACGTCCAGGTCCACGGACTTGAGCACTTCCACATCGCCGAAGCTCTTACGCAGTTGGACAATTTTGACAATGGGCTCGGACCTATCCCTGATCGGTTCCTTGGGGGAAATGGTGGTCATGACTAGCCCTCCTCGGCCGTGGTTGATGTCAGTGTGGTCCGCACGCGCTTACGCGGTGCCCTTAGACCTTTGAGTCCGCCTCGCCGTGCGGTGGTGCTCGCATGGCCTGCAACGCCGCGTCCGTAGTAACGCTCAATACGCTGCTGGAAGATGGTGAGGATGCTCGTGCACAGCAGATACCAGAACGAGACCACGATGAGAAGCGGGATGGTCTCGAAGGTTTGGGTGTAGATCATTTGGGCGGAGTAGAGCAGGTCAGGCAGCGCGATGACGCTGACGAGCGAGCTGTATTTCAGCATGCCGATGACCTGGTTGCCTGTTGGCGGCACGATTACACGCAGGGCCTGGGGCAGGATGATGCGGCGGAAAGACATTACGTTGTTCATGCCCAGCGCTGCGGCCGCTTCGGTCTGGTGTTTGGGTACCGAGAGCAAACCTCCGCGCACGATCTCGGCCATGTAGGCCGATTCATGCAGGGCCAGGCCCACCAGGGCCACGGTCCACAGGGTGAGTACGGAGTTGGTTGGGCCTCCCAATAACTCCGGTCCACCGAAGGGGACACCAATGCCGAGCCGAGGGTAAAGCGCGGAGAGATTATACAGGACGATGAGCTGGATCAGCAGTGGCGTTCCCCGAAAAAACCAGAGGTAGGCGCCGGCAACTGCTTGAAGAACCTTGTTCTCGGAGAGACGGCAGGCTGCCAGGAGTATTCCCAGCAGGATCGCGAAGGTCATGCCGACGACGGTCAGAATCAGGGTGCGCCCTAGTCCGGCCATGATTTCCGGGTGGAACAGGTAGTGCCACACGGTCGCCCATTGGAAGTTTTCGTTGGTCACCATCGAGTGGGCCAGGTTCGCCACCACCAGCAACAGGAAGACTGCTGCTACCGTCCGGCCGTGATGCCGCAACGGAACAGTCTCCCTGGCCAGCGTCTGCTGATCCAGGCTTTGTGTAGCGGAGGCGCCGCCGCCCGTAGCTGGCGTGTGCTGCCGGTGAGATGTTGCTTTAGCGATTTCCATGGCAACTGTTACCTTTCGATTCTGTACGACGCGGCGGAGGAATCAGCTGGCCGGGGCAGGGATGATTTCGGATTTGTCCACGGCTCCGAGACCACCGTTGAGCTCATCCAGGACCTTGGCCATCTCTCCGTCCTCGATCAGCTTGTCCGTGGCAGCCTGGAAGGCCTTGGCGAGCTGGGGGGTGTCAGAGTTGTTGGCCAGGGCCAGGCCGGACTTGATCTCGGGGCCGAACCCGAGCTTGGCCAGCTTGAACTGCCCCTTGGTCTGATCGACGGTGTAGGCTGCCTGGCTGGCGCTGGCCAGGGACGCATCGAGACGGCCCTGGCTCAGCGCCAGGTTCACCTGGGACTGCGTCTGGAAGGTCTCCACACTTGTCGGGGCCCCGCCCGAGGCCTTGCACTCATCAGCCATGGACTGGGCCGTGGCTGCCTGGTTGGACCCCAGAGCAGCGCCGATCTTCAACCCGCAAACGTCCGCCGGCGTCTCAAAGCTCTCCTTGGCTGAGTCGGCCTTGACGATGAACGCATCCCTGGAGACATAGTTGGTCACGAAGGTGACCACCTTGGTTCGTTCCTCGGTCACATTGATCTCACCCGTGGCCCCGTCAAAACGGCCAGCCTGCAGTCCCGGAATAACGCCGTCGAACGGAATGATCTTGAACTCAACATTCAGCCCGAGCAGCGCGGCCGCCTTACGGGTGAGCTCGATATCCCAGCCGGACACTTCCCCTCCTCCCACCGGTTCCATGACCGCTGGCGCGTAGACACCAGCAGCGATCGTCAAAGTTCCCTTATCCCGCACGGAATCCGGCACCATCCCGGCAAGCTCGGAATCCACGCTGGGCGTGGAACCAGCACCGGGAGTGCTCCCACCAGCTGGCGGACTCGCCGGGGACGACCCGCACCCGGACGCCCCGATCAGCGTGGTGGCCACCACCATGGCCGTGAAAGTGCCCCGCGTCAGGCGGGAAAATGGACGAAGTTTCATGGGTCTCTCCTGAGTTATGTGGTGTTGATCTATATCCGCCATGAGGGCGGGAACCTGGCTGTGCGGCTTGTTTATTGCTGAGTTCGGAGAGCTCGTGGTGCCCTCCGTTGCGCCAGACCCACGTTTCGCTACTTGGCGACTGGGATTTCCAAGGATCAGCTGAGTGGCGGACCCGGCGAGTCTTCTGCGCAGCGTTTATGAAGTACATCACACTATCGCTATTGAATCAATACTTTAATTTTGTATGTTTAATTTCAGGCCAGCTCAGCTCTCCCGGATCCGGAAGAAGCGACTGGTTGCTGAGAACACCCGGTCCCAACTCGGTTGGAATTCGAGTCGGCCGTGCTGCCTGGTTGGCGTTGAACGGCACGAGATTCTCCTTTACCGTTGAGGGAAAATCTGCTGATGATAACGGTCGGTCCAGAAACCAAGGCGCGCCACCCTGCCCGACCTCAGGACGGCTATGTGGCTGTGATCACATCCAATGTAATCTGTGATCACAAATAAAACAACGCTTTGTTGTAACGGTCTTGTAAATCGTCTTGCGAGCGAGGACTCGACGCTCCCCAAGATAGGGTTCCAGATCAGCCTTGGACGAGAAACGACAGTGGGCTGCAACGGGTTCGGTGGCCGGAAATGCCGAGGGCCCCTTCCGCTCATCTGAAACCTCTGTTCGAAGCGACGCTCGCACTCCCCCACCCAACCCGCGCGTGGCAAGTTTCGCGCTGCCGCCCCTTGGGATTGACCAGAGGCATTGTGTGATTTGTGATCACAAGCTATCTTGTATGTATCAAGAGCTAATGAGAGGCAGATCACGTTCAAATCTGCTTCGACCCGTAGGGCCCCAGAAGGGGAACCAGTAAAGGAATCATTACTATGCCGAATCGGCTACTGCTTCATGTGGCAGAAAACAAGAAACTTGAGGCGATAGCCACCAAAAATCGCCTTACCCGGCCCATCGTTGAGAGGTACGTGGCCGGAAACGGCTTGCTGGACGCCTGGCGCGTCACCGAGAAGCTGAATGCAGCCGGCATCGATGTCAGCCTGGACCTGCTTGGAGAGTCGGTATTCGACTTAGCCCAATCCAAGGCAGCAACCCAGGAGTATCTCGGTGCCATAGAAGAAATCAATACGAGGGCCCCTGGCTCCACCGTCTCAGTGAAACTCTCGCAACTGGGCATCGGAATCGACCTCCAGCAGTGTGCGAATAACTTGAAGAGCCTGCTGCAGATGGCTGACGCGCAGGGCGTCCAGGTTGAAGTCGACATGGAACACAGCTCCGTAGGGCGAGCCACGTTGGAGATTTTCAAAGGGATTCTTTCGGACTACCCCAAAACGCGCCTCGCGATTCAGGCCAACATGCGTCGAACCCCCGAGGACCTGCTTTCATTCACAGATATCAAGCCGCGCATCCGCCTCGTTAAAGGGGCTTTTGACGAAACCTTGGACGACGCTCTTCGCAGCGCAGATGAGGTCACTGAGCAGTACAAATACCTGTCGCGGTGGGCTCTCCGCCACCTTCCGGACCCCGCTTTCGGGACACACGATGACGAATGCATCGAGGTAGTCAAGGAAGCAGCCAGGGAGCTCGGGCTGGACAGGAAGTCCTTTGAGTTCCAGATGCTTTATGGGGTAAGGCGCAAGCTGCAGGACGAACTTGTCCGGGACGGATACCGCGTTCGCGTGTACCTTCCCTACGGCACTCAGTGGTACCCGTACCTCATGCGGCGCATGGCCGAGAAGCCGGCTAACCTCCTACTCTTCCTGCGCTCCCTCATCGGCGGATAGACAATCAGGCCTGAGGCAACACTGAGAACGGTCCACCACCCTCGGATCGAACTCTTACTGGGCGATGAGGAAAACCCCCTCGGCGCTCTGTAACGGCTGTGCTAACCCGATCCAGCTCAAGCCATGCCACGGCTACGATCCGTCGCTGTGGTCCCCGGCCCTCCTGCAATCGGGCGAGCAGACGACCTTACAGCAGCAACATCCATCACTGAACAATTTCTGGTAAGTGCGCGTACGGACCGCGGAACGCCCTTCTCTCGACAGAGCCTGACCGGTGCTCGCATCCGTGGCGCACCATTCAAGGCACAACCAATCTAGTGTCCTGCGCCTAAAATTCAGTGACCGATGGCCACGGGACACCAGCGTCCCGGGGTCATCGTGTGGGCAATCCCTCTAGTTAGCGGGGGTGCTTACCGGCACCGTCGAACTCAGCGCGCAGTTTCTGCTACCTTCCCGGCCGGTACAGCATCAGCAAATGACGGTAAACTCCCGGCCGGTGTCTGGCCCAGGCCTTGCTCCTGGGCCTGCGGAGCCCAGATGTCGCCAATAGTAAAGCCATTGGGAAAGGGATCATCGTATTCGAGGACATGCGTGCTGAAACCTGTGATCCATGCTCGGCCGCTAATTGTCGGGACGACAGCTACGCGGTCGCCGATACGAACTTCTTCGACCAGCTCTCCGGTGTAAACAGTCTCCAGGATTCCTTCATGGCGGAAAGGCTGGTTCAGCCCCAGCTCACCCCTGGCATATAGGGTCGCCATTTTTGCACACGTACCTGTACCACAGGGGCACCGATCCACGCCGCCGGTCCATGTGGCGGGATTGTCAAAATCAACCGGACCGCTTGAGACGGTGACGGCATTCTTCCTGTCGGCATTTGGATTATCAGTGCGTCCGGAAAGCTGCGCGATGGTGATCCCAATTCCCGGATAGTCCGGATGCTCAACTGGCAGCTGATCCTGGGCCGCCCGCAGAATCAATGCAGAGATGCGAGTGATGTCCCGTCCCCGCTCCGGTACAAGTTCAAGCGACTCGAACTGCTCCACGTCGGCGATGACGTAGAACATGCCGCCCCAGGCAACGTCAACCGTCACTTTACCCAGCTCAGGGACGTCAATGACGGCATCAAGATGAACAGCGAAGGCGGGCACGTTCTCCAGTGTCACGTTGTGAACCCGGCCGTCGCGGCACTCGGCCTTAATTCCTATGAGTCCCGCGGGGGACTCGAGTTTGAACTCCGTGAGTGGCTCCTGCATGGGGATCATGCCGGTCTCGAGCAGGACGGTGGCCACCGCGATGGTGTTTCCTCCACTCATCACGGGATATTCCACCTGTTCCATAATGATGAAACCCGCTGCGGCCTCTGGATGTTTCGGAGGGACAACCAGGTTGCAGCATAACGGCGCGTATCCCCGCGGTTCACGCAACATCATCTTCCTGAGCTGATCGTCATTCTGCTCAAGCCATTTCATCTGCTCATATACGGTGTCACCGGGGATGTGTGGGACCCCGCCGGTAATAACGCGCATCGGCTCACCGGAGTGGGTCTCCACAGACTGGATCATTCGTTTATAGGACATTCAGGCCACCTTCATTTGCCGTACTGGCTGACGCCAAGTAGCTATTACCGCTCATCCAATGTTGATCAGTAGGCGTGCTTGCAGCTTGTTCGACTCAGTCGTAAGTCTGTGGCGGCCGCCTGCATGTATCAGGCCGCTTCGGCAGCTTTCCGCAGCCGCAGGAGGGCGTTGTCGTCGACTTCAACATGATCGGGCAGGGCAGTGAGTTCGAGTGCAGGGAGGCGAACCTGGTGTTCGTCCCGAAGGTACTCGAGTTGCTTCCCGATACGATCCACAGACCCTGTGAATCGTGCAGGATCGATAGCCAACAAGAAGACTCCGATACCTGGCGAAACGGCGCCATGGTCGAAGGGCGCGGCATCGATGGAAAAAGTCGCACCTGAAAGCGTAGCGAGGACTTCCATCAGTAGGGCCACGTTGCCCCCGCGGTGTCCGCCGAAGGGCAGCAACGTCCCCTGAAGAGCCTCGCTGGCGTTCTGCGTTGGTTCGCCGTTGCGAGCCAGCGCCCATCCAGCAGGAATAGGCTCGTCCTTTTCGGCGGCGCGCTTTATGTTGACGTACGCGGTCGATGAGGATGCTTGGTCAATTACGAAAGGCATTTTGCCAGGACGGGGAATACCGTAGGCCAGGGGATTAGTTCCCAGGACCGGCTGGGGGGAGCCGCCTATCGACATCAGCGCAGGGCTATTGGCAGATGCCATTGCAATAAAGCCCTCCTGGGCAAGGCGGCGGGCGTAATATCCGAGTTCCCCGCAGGTGTAGGAGCGCCGAATCCACAATGCGGCGATTCCCGCCTCGCGTGCGGCCTCAAGCAGGTCCGCGAGGGCGGCTTCGAAGGCTGTCTGGGCCAGCCCGTTAGAGGCGTCCACGTCAATAACCGCTGGTGCGGAGCGATGTATCCGAGGTTGGACGTTGGTCGCGATGCGTCCGGAGCGGTAACCGTCCAGATAGTCAAAGAGGTGCGCAACGCCTACGGCGCGATTGCCGACAAGTTCGGCCTCCACGGTGGCTTTCGCCAGGATTTCTGCGGCCGAGCTGTCGGCACCGGCGCGCTCCAGTGCGCGCCGGCAGATTTCGGTCAGTTCCTCGCTGCGGATATTGGTCATTTGGGGACAGTCCTCTCAAGGGGGCACAGACGATGGCGCGTGGGACCATAACTAGAAGTGAAGCTAAGGGCAAACGTGGGCAGGGAGGTGGGCCGCGACGGCAAATCGTCCCTCTGTGTGACAAACGTAATATGTGATCACAAACTGGTCAATGGTTTGCGGTAGATTACTTGAGCTCTTGCGAAACAGTTTGAAGCAGAGCGGAGCCCTGAGCGGATTCGCCATCTGCCGTCCACAGTTGCCGACGTACGTCGCCTCGATCCAGCCGAGGCAGCAAGTGCACCGGCCGCAGCCCCGTTTGCTCATGTGCGCTACATCCGCAACGAGCCGCTCTTTGACTCTTCTCTGTTGCGCCCGGCCTCGGTGGTCATCGCTGCGGGCTCACCAGCCCGCGTCAGCGAGGTCGATGGCAAGTTTTGCGACAGGGCTCGAGTGGTGGTCGAAGACATAGCAACGGCTTTGCGAATCAGGGGACAAAATCATGGCATTCAACAGGGCTATCTGAAGCCGAGGATCTGACCCCATGAGGGACGTAGCAAACTGGTACTGTCCAGCTGGCTACGTCCCGAACCGTCCCGTTCACGAGCTCAGGGATGTCTTGGAGCACCCAGTTGTGGCACAGGCGGTTATTCGGACACCTCACCTTTAAGGCAGTGGATGAATTCGTCTACTGCAGGCGATTGGCCGAAGGGTCGGGCTATGTGGAGTTCCGTCTGCGGCCTGCCGGTCAAGCGACGGGTAGTGACTCCAGGCATTTGGAATCGTTGCACGGACTCCGGGAGGACGGAAATCCCCAATCCTGCGGCGACGAGTCCGAGGACGGTTTCCTGGTGAATGGCCTGCTGTATCACCACTGGTGGGGTGGGGAGCGGATCGAAGAGCCGGAGGACCCGGGCCACGAAGCCGGGCATCAGGCGGTAGGGAAAGAGGATCATGGGTTCGCCCTCGAGGTCCTGGGGACGGACTTCTTCCGCGGCCGCCAAACGATGCGAGTCGGGCAGGACCACCACCAGGTCTTCGGTGCTGAGCAGCTCAAGGTTGAGCCCGGGAACGTCGCCCGGATCCCGGATCAGGCCAAGATCCAGGCTCCCGTCCAGCAGCTGCTCAATCTGCTCCCCACTGGTGAGGGGGTTCAGCACGAGGTTTATGCGTGGGCGGTGCTGGCGGAATGCCCGGATTGCTTCGGGTACTGCGGTGTAGCTCGCCGAACTAACGAAGCCAACCCTGATCTTGCCACTCTTACCCGCGGCGACGTCGGCAACATCCCCTGCGGCGTCGTCGAGGTCCGCCACAGCAGCCTGGACCCGGTCCTTGAACGCCTCACCCGCCGCAGTCAACGCCACGCGGCGGGTGGTGCGGTCGAACAGCTGGACACCCAGCTCACGCTCCAGCCTTCTGACAGCGACGGTCAGCGGCGGCTGGGTAATATGCAGGCGCTCCGCTGCGCGGCCGAAGTGCAACTCGTCGGCGACGACAAGGAAGTACCGAAGCTGACGGAGTTCCATCACGATTCTTTCGATAGACGCCAATAATTACTAGTCAAATGATATTGGACGTGCGGCCTTTATGGATGAGTTACTGGATATGTAGAGGGCATCCCCCTGTTGCCCATCCCGTAGCCAAGGAGCCACCCATGGAATCGACCGAATACGCCGTCGTCGGCGCTGGGCTGTCTGGAGCCGCCACCGCTTGGCATCTCGCCGCCCGCGGCCACGACGTTTCCCTGCTCGAGCGTTCAACACCCGCGAACGATGCCGGCAGTTCCCATGGCTCGGCCCGGATCTTCCGCTACGCCTACCCGGAGGAGTTCTACACCGGCCTCGTCCAGGAAGCGAAGGCCGGATGGGACGAGCTGGCGCGCCTGAGCGGCAAGCAGCTCATCACCCTCACTGGCGCCGTCGACTACGGTGCGATCCGTGAGCCGGAACGCCTGGCCTCGGTGCTCGCCGCGCGCGGCATCGACCACGAGCTCCTCAGCCCCGAAGAGGCCCACCGCCGTTGGCCCCAGATTGCCTTTGACACCCAGGTGCTCTGGCACCCGGACGCCGGCGTCATCGACGCCCACGAATCCGTCGCATCCATGGTGGACCAGGCAACGAGGCATGGTGCGCAGCTCCATAACAACTGGGCCGTCACCTCGATTACCGCGTCGAACGGCGGCTATGTGCTCACATCTGCGGACGGCCGCTCCTTGCGGGCCGCGAACGTTATCGTTGCGGCCGGCGGATGGCTCCCCCAACTGCTGGGCTCACTGTCCCTGCCGACCACGTTCCTGTCCTCCATGCCACCGATCGAAGTGCGCCAGGAACAGGCGTACCACTTCCCCTATGCCGAGGGGACAGACCACGTCACTTCGCCGTGGCCGACATTCATCCACAAGCGCGCCGGCTGGCAGGCCTACGGCCTGCCCGGGGGCCGGGACGCAGGCTTCCAGGGGCAGAAGGTCGCCGAATACAACGGCGGAAAGATCCTGCCCTCCGCCGCGGAACAGGACGGACAGATCGATCCAGGGAACCGCCGTCGGGTCATCGAATACGTGGAACAGTACCTGCCCGGGCTCGTTCCGGAACCGTATGCCGAAACCACCTGCCTGTTCACCAACACCCCCACCGAGGACTTCATCCTCGACCGCGCCGACGGGATCACCATCCTCTCCCCCTGCTCCGGACACGGCGCCAAGTTCGCCCCCCTGATCGGCCAACTGGCCGCGGACCTGGCCACCGGCGCAGGACCCGTTCCGGAACAGTTCCGCCTCGCAGCCCAGGCCGGACAGACAACAGTGGCGGCCCACTGATGACCCCCGACACCGAGGCCACTCCCCTGCCCAAAACTCTGCCGGCCACCGTCACCGGCTTGCTGTCCGAGATCGCCGGCACCGGCACCGACGCTCTCCGTGGCGGCTACACCCGGCCGGTGTACTCCACAGCGGAGCTGGACCTGCGCACCTGGTTCATTGAACAGGCAGCCAAGCGCGGCCTGGCCGTGGAAACCGACCGCAACGGCGCCATCTGGGCCTGGTGGGACGTGCCCGGCGGTGACCGGAACAACAGCCTGGTCACCGGAAGCCACCTCGACTCGGTGCCCGGCGGCGGCGCCTTCGACGGTCCCCTCGGCGTGGCCTCAGCATTGGTGGCAGTAGACATCCTCAAGGCACAGATGGCCTCCCCGACACGCCCGCTGGCAGTTGTCGTGTTCCCGGAAGAGGAAGGATCCCGCTTCGGCGTCGCGTGCCTGGGCTCCCGGTTAATGACTGGCGCCATTGATCCCGACAAAGCCCGGAACCTCCGCGATCCCGACGGCTCGACTTTTGCTGACATCGCCCGCGTAAACGGCCTCGATCCCCGCTTCGTGGGTAAGGACGAGAAACTGCTGGGCCAGATTGGCGCGTTTGTAGAGCTGCACGTTGAACAGGGCCGCGGCCTGATCGACCTGGACCAGCCCATCGCGATCGCCTCGTCCATCATTGGACACGGCCGGTGGCGCCTGAGCGTCCACGGCCAAGGAAATCACGCCGGAACAACACTGATGGCTGACCGGCATGACCCCATGGTGTCAGCCTCCAGGATGGTGGTGGCCGTGCGCGACATTGCCCGGAACCAGACCCACGCCCGGGCCACGGTGGGACGGCTCCAGCCAGTGCCAGGAGGGACAAACGTCATCGCCTCGCGCGTTGAATTCTGGCTGGACGTCCGGCACCCTGACGACGCCGTGACAGCCGCACTCGTGGAGACCATCCACGAAGAGGCACAAGTCATCGCGGCCGAGGAAGGCTGCCGCGTCGAGCTCCGGGAAGAGTCGCTGAGCAGCACCGTGCATTTTGATCCCGGACTGCAGAAGGAACTCCAGCTCGCCCTGCCCGATGCCCCTGTCCTGGACACCGGGGCCGGCCACGACGCCGGCGTACTGGCACCCTACGTCCCGACGGCCATGGTCTTCGTCCGGAACCCGAGCGGCGTGTCCCACTCCCCCGAAGAACACGTCGTCGACGAGGACGCCGAAACCGGGGCACAAACCCTGGCAGATGCCCTCCACAAACTGATGGCCTAACGATCGGACAGGCGCCCGCGACGATTCCTTCGGCGCGGGTGGCTTCTGCATGCCCTAAGGCCCTCTTTCCCTCTCTACTCCCTCATCAGGAAGCCATGACAAGTCCACTAAATGCAAGGCTCGTCCCCCTGTCGCTCCTAGCGAAGAGCGCTTGGGCTAATGGCACTGGATACACGAAGGAGATTGGTGTCGGTTTTGACCGCGGCAAAGGGTTCTTCGTCAATGCCGGGTCCACCGAGTACCAATGGCGGCTCAGTCTGGCCGAACTAACCCGGCCTGCAGACTTCTCCTTGCTCCCTGGGATCGACAGGGTCTTCACTCTTGCAAGCCCGGGTCCGGTGGTGATGACCGTGGGGAGAGAGGAGCGGACATTGCAGCAGGGGCAAAAGATTGCGTTCGCAGGTGAAACTGCTGTGACGGTCAAGGTTGCGTCCGACGAGCCCCAGTTGGGCCTAAACCTCATGACCCGACGCGGCATGTGCCACGGAAACGTCATTACTGCCGTTCGGCATGGCAGGGTACTGCTGAACCCTGGGGTCGGGATCGTAGCCGCAACCGTCCTCACTGGTACGGCCACACTGAATGGCGAAAAAGTGGCGGCCCTGACGACAATCCTTTTGGGCACAAGCCCTGAGGAAATCCACACCGAGAGCTGCCTCATGGCCGTGGTGAGCGTTTCCACGCCGCCTTTCTAGGGCACGCAGCTATCGCCTGATTTACTCCCGCCCCCTACTCAAAACAAGCGGCTCTTGTGTGATTTGTGATCACAAGATAATGTGGTCTACACAACACTCGGAAGAGAGTTGGGCCACAGAAACTGCGCGAGCCCCCGCATCCAGGGAAATGGCCGGCAGCCGGGAACCGCGGGTCTTCCGCGGTGACTACCAGGAAGAGCACCTATGCCGAACAGACTTCTTCTGCATGTCGCGGAGAACAAGAAACTTGAAGCCATTGCCACGCGCAACCGGCTGACCCGGCCCATTGTGGACCGGTATGTCGCCGGCCGCGGGCTGGACGAAGCCTGGACTGCCACCAAAGCCCTCAACAAGGCCGGTATTGATGTCAGCCTTGACCTCCTGGGTGAGTCGGTCAGCCAGCTGGCGCAGTCAAAAGCTGCAACCAGTGAATACCGGGGTGCGATCGAGAACATCCAGGACCAGGCGCCCGGCTCGACCGTCTCGGTGAAGCTCTCCCAGCTGGGGATCATGATTGACCCCCAGGAGTGTGCCAACAACCTGAAGGCCCTGCTGGACGCCGCCGCTACCCATGGGGCAACCGTGGAGGTGGATATGGAGCACAGCTCTGTGGGCCGGGAAACCCTGGCCATCTACAAGAGCATCCTCCCCGATCACCCAAACACCCGGCTGGCAATCCAGGCAAACATGCGCCAGACCCCCGAGGACCTGCTGTCTTTCGTCGACATCAAGCCCAGGATCCGGCTCGTCAAGGGCGCCTTCGACGAGTCATCATCCGCCGCCCTGTGCGATGCTGACGAGGTGACCGAGCAGTACAAATATCTTTCCCGGTGGGCGCTCCAGCACCTGCCTGACCCGGCGTTCGGCACACACGACGACACCTGCATCGACGTCGTCAAGGAAACCGCAGCCAAGCTGGGACTGGACAAGCGCTCCTTTGAATTCCAGATGCTCTACGGCGTCCGAAGGAAACTGCAGGATGAACTGGTCCGGGAGGGATACCGTGTTCGCGTTTACCTTCCCTACGGCACACAGTGGTACCCCTACCTGATGCGCCGGATGGCCGAAAAGCCCGCCAACCTCCTGCTCTTCCTTCGCTCCCTCATCGGAGGCTGAAAGGCTATGCGGTACGCTGGAATGTGATCAAATATCACGGGCAGCGCAGTGCAGTTAGGAACGGAGAACTCCATGAGCCTTCACATGGCCAGTCCAGTCACCCCCACTTTGGTGGCTGACCAGGTGTACGAGGTACTGGAAAACGCCATCCTGACCGGCTCCCTGGAGTCCGGGTCGCCCCTTCGGGTCCGCGGGCTGGCGGCGATGGTGGGTACAAGCGTCATGCCTGTTCGGGAGGCGATCCGCCGGCTCGAAGAGGCGGGACTGGCAACACGCATCCCCCACAAAGGTGCGGTGGTCCGGACGTTCACCGCTGCCGAGCTGATTCATATCTACGACGTCAGGACCATCCTCGAAGTAGAGGCAGCAACCCAGGGCGCTCCCCAAATCAGCCGCCAGGACATGCGCCTCATGGAGGCCGCCTGCGGGAAGATGCAGAAAGCCGTTGCGGAAGGCCGCATCATTGAGGCCCTGGACCTGGACGAGGACGTGCTGAAAACCCTGTACCGGGCTTCCGGCAACCCCGTTCTTGTCAGCACTATTGAACAGCTGTGGCTCCAATGCCGGCCCTACAAGGTCATGGGCGCCACAGAAGCCCTGGCTAAGAACGACAACTCGCTCTGGACACCGCAACCGGCCCTGGTCCAGGCACTGCTCAACGGCGATACCGCCGCAGCTACAACCATTACCGCGGACTCTCTTGCCAGCGCGTTGCGCCGGCTGGAGCTCCGTCTCGAAACCCACTAAACACACCCGGGGTCTTCCGTCCCGGGAACATCCAAGAGGAGATAACCAGATAATGTCCCCCCAATCAGTCAGCGTTACTGGCAACTTCAAGGTCCCCGTCCCCCACAATGAGCCGTCTCGGGAATTCCGGCCCGGCTCACCGGAGGCGGCCGCGGTCAAGAAGACAATCGCCGAGGTCTCAGCCACGGTCCGCGACCTGCCCCACGTCATCAACGGAGTACGCTCCATGACCGGGGAGCTGCGCAACGTCACAGCTCCCCACCGCCACTCCCAGGTATTGGGCCGCATCCCCACTGCCGACGAGTCGGTAATCCAGTCTGCAATCGACGCAGCCCTCGCTGCACAGCATGACTGGTCCCGCACGCCCTGGTGGGAACGCGCCGCGATCTTCCTGCGTGCCGGCGACCTTGCCGCCGGGAAGTACCGTGACGAGCTGGTAGCCACGACCATGCTCGGGCAGTCCAAGACCTTCCACCAGGCAGAGATTGACGCCGCCAGCGAGGTGGCCGACTTTTTCCGCTACAACGCCCACCTCGCCCAGCAGATCTTCGCCGATCAGCCCGAGTCCCTGCAGGGCGAAGGGAACTCCCTGGACCAGCGCGGACTGGAAGGGTTCGTCCTGGCCATCACGCCGTTCAACTTCACCGCCATCGCCAGCAACCTCCCCACCACCGCCGCACTCATGGGAAACACCGTGGTCTGGAAGCCCTCCGAAAAGGCTGCACTCAGCAATGACGTCCTCATGCGGATGTTCGAGGAAGCAGGCCTGCCGCCAGGTGTCATCAACCTCGTACACGGTTCGGGCCGCGCTATCTCCGACCAGGCGATGAGCCACCCGGACTTTGCCGGCCTGAGCTTCACCGGTTCCACGGACGTGTTCCGCAGCCTCTGGAAGAAGGCCGGAGACAACATCGCCCAGTATCGCTCCTTCCCCCGCCTGGTAGGCGAAACGGGCGGAAAGAACGCTGTGGTGGCGCATCCGAGCGCCGACGCCGATGCCCTGCGCGCTGCCCTGATCCGGAGCGGCTTCGAATACTCGGGCCAGAAGTGCTCCGCGGCATCACGCACCTACATCCCGCGCAGCATCTGGAACCAGATCAAAGACGAACTCGTCGAAACCGTCAAGTCACTCCGCGTGGGCGACGTCGCCGAGCACGAGACGTTCCTCGGAGCAGTCATCGACGAGACCTCGCTGCGCAAGATCGAGGCTGCCCTCGAGAAGGCCAAGGCCCTCCCGAGCCACACCCTCCTGGCCGGCGGCAACGTCCACCCTGAAGAGGGCTGGTTCGTTGAGCCTACGATCTTCGAAACCACCGATCCCCACGCCTTCACCATGAGCGAAGAGTTCTTCGGTCCCCTCCTGACGGTCTACGTCTACGAGGACAGCGAGTGGGAGTCGGTGCTGGACCTGGTGGACCAGACCAGCAACTATGCCCTGACCCTGTCCATCTTTGCCAACGACCGCCGCGCCGTCTCGTTTGCACTGGACAAGCTCCGCAATGCTGCCGGCATGACCTACATCAACGACAAGCCCACCGGCGCCCTCATGGGCCAGGTCGCCTTCGGCGGCGGCCGCGGCTCCGGCACCAACGACAAGGCCGGTTCCCGCCTGGCCCTGCAGCGCTGGCTCAGCGGCCGGTTCATCCACGAGAACTTCTCACCATCCAACGAATGGCGGCAGCCGTACCTCGCCCAGTAACAAAACAAGGCCCCACTAACCAGGGCCTTCCGTGACCGGTCGGGTGCGCATCCGCGCACTTGGCCTCCAACCGCCGTCGGGCACCTCGCAACGTTCCGAACGGCTTCCGGCAGCCGCCGCCTGACCAAGCTCAGGCGGCGGCTGCTTCCCTCTCCGGCGTTCCACCCAGCCTCGGAAGTTCTCCCATGAAGAAAAGAATCCTCACTCGAAAAGCGTCGGCCTCCAACCAGGCGACCGCAGCAGCAACGTCACTGAAGAAGAGGGACGAACGCGGTGTAGCGATGTCTATCCTGCTCCTGTTCGCCCGACACCGAAGCCTCAGCAGCTCCCAGATCGCGGGCCTGCTCCGGATACCTGCCTCCATTATCGAACGGCACCTCCAGACCCTGCTGCAGGCCGGTTTCGTCGTAGAGAGCCAGGCCTACGGGCGCTATTCAGCGGGACCCGAAGTGGTTCGACTGGCCGAGAACTACCGCCAGGAAGCCCTCGCCCAGGGCGCGGTGGCCCAGAGGCTTGAACGGCTCTCGCGCGATTCCGGCGAATTGGCCGCCTACCTGGTTCAAAGCAGCAACGAAGTCCTCTGCGTCGAATCCGTTGAAAGCGAACACATCCTCAGCTGCAGCTACGCTGCCGGACGATCCCGCCCCCTGCTGCACGGGGCCAGCGCACGCGCCATCCTGGCCTCCTTGCCCGAGGAAGAAGGGGACGCAATTCTTGCCGGCCATTTCCTTGGCAGGGAAGACGAAGCCACCATCCGCGCCGACCTCGCAAGCATCAGGGAGCGCGGCTATGCAACCAGCTCAGGCGCCCTGGCTCCGGGTATCTGGGGCGTCAGCGCCCCTGTCCTAAATGAGGGCGGAAGCCTCGCCGGTGTGGTCACCAGCATGGTTCCCCTCGAGCGGTCCGGCACCAACGAAGCCCGTGCGCAGTTCATATACTCCACATGCGAAGCTGCCCTGGATCTCAGCAACGTCAGTTCACCCGCCTAAGCCGGGCGGTGCCTGATCTTGTGGCATCCCGACAGCAGCTGAGTCGGAGCTGGAGCAGGCGGACAGGTTAAAGTGCTCCGCTCCGTTAAGGTTGCCTCCACCCGGGATTGACGGGCGGAGGCAACCTTGGGCATATGGACGAAAGAGCTGGTTCAGGTAAGGCGAACAGGATCCGCTTCAAGGGCTATCAGTTCCTGAACCGTTTGGCGTCGTCGTATCAGCGTGGTGCTGACGCCGTCGACAAGGACTTCCGGTATCAGCGGGCGGGAGTTGTAGTTTGAAGACATGCTGGAGCCGTAGGCGCCGGTGTCATGAAAGACGGCCAGATCGCCCATCACGGCTTCGGGCAGCTGCATGGCCTGAACGTCGCCCGAGTCGGACTGCGTAAAGACGTCGCCGGCTTCGCAAAGCGGCCCGGCAAGCACGACGTCGGATAGCGGGCCTGAGCGGGCGGATCCGTCAGGAGCAAGGATGGTCACTTGGTGCCGGCTGCCGTACATGGCCGGACGGACAAGATCGTTGAAACCGGCGTCGACCAGCAAGAAGTGGTTGTCGGCAACCTTCTTGCTGGCCCTTACTTCTGCCGCCAGTACTCCTGATTCCGCCACCAGGAATCGTCCAGGTTCAATTTCGAGCCTGACCCTGTGGCCCAAGTAATCACTGATCTCACGCCTCGCAGTATCCCAGACGCTGAAATACCGCTGTGTGTCCACAGCCGGGTCGTCCGGAGCGTAGGGAATGGAGAGGCCGCCGCCAGCGGAAATCGCCTCAAGGTCCCGGCCGCTGCTCTTGACCTGCTCAACCATTGCATCGCACACACGTTCAAGATGGGCGTAATCAACCCCTGAGCCGATGTGGATGTGGAAGCCCACAAGCTTCAAGCCGTGTCGGTCTACGAGTTTCAGGCTTTCGGCCAGATGCTCGTGCCAGATGCCATGCTTGCTGTGACTGCCGCCCGTGTTGGTCTTGCGGCTGTGGCCGTGCCCAAATCCGGGATTGATCCTGAGCCATACACGGTGACCGGGCGAAACCTGTCCCAGCTGCTCCAGCATCTGTGGTGAACCAGCATTGACCGGTATTCCTCGCTCTGCCACCAACTTCAACGCTTCGCGGTCCAGCAGATCTGCCGTAAAGACGATCTCTTCCTCAGCAGTACCCGGAGTGTATCCCGCCGTCAACGCCCTTTCGACTTCGCCAGCAGACACTGCATCCACCACCACACCCAACTCTTTCATCAGGCGGAGGATGTGGATGTTTGAACCGGCCTTTTGTGCGTACCGGATCACATCAAAGTTTCGAAGACGATCAACTTGTGCCCTGATGGTGCGGGCATCATAGATCCACACAGGAGTTCCAACACGATCGACGATAGCGGCCAGTCGGGCTCCGGAGAGGCTTCCGGGTAGCGGTTTGCCAGTTGGCTCGCAATGAAGTTCAGGCATTCAGTCCTCAGTATTTCAGTACAGGTCGGCGGCCGTGATGCGCTGACGGCTGGGTTCGGGGCTCCAGCAGAATGGGCAATCCAGCGAAAACTCTCCACCGGTGCAGCCTGTCCACATGCGCCGGTCTGCGGCCTCCTGCCTCAGGGCCGGAAGTGTGTCGTAGTGGGGACGCTGCTGGGTGGTCCTTGGTGCTGTCAGCTTTTTCATGGCCGTGGATTCCTGCTCTTAGTGGCTTGGACAGATTGTCCTTTGGTGTGCCCGGCTCCTGTCGGGTGATGTGGTAGCAGCTGTCGGCCGCCACCATTTCTTTAGTTCCCTGTCGGCGTACTTTCCGCCTCTGATTCCATTTTAGATATGTGATCACAAATCACGCAAGGGTTTTGCCGCATGACTTCAAGGAAACCGTAGAGACGTGGCCTCCGGACTTGGAATAGGAGCAAAACAGGTCCGCTCGCCATAGGATCGTTCCCATGCCAGGAAAAAAAGTTGATGCTACCCGACAACGGGAGATCACGAGGGCTGGGCTGGGGCCGGCCTCTGAATCTTCTCCAGCTTTTGCTATTACACCCACCCTTGTAGCGGACCAGGTCTATGAGGCATTGCGCACCGCCATCCTCACGGGCAAACTGGCCGGGGGCTCACCCTTGAGGGTAAGAGACGTTGCTGCAATGGTCGGTACCAGCGTGATGCCGGTCAGGGAAGCCATTCGCCGGCTCGAAGAGACAGGGCTCGCCACGCGGGTGGCGGCTCACCGGGGGGCGGTCGTCCGTGAATTCACCGTCGGTGAACTGATTCACATCTACGAAGTAAGGGCAACCCTGGAGATTGAGGCCGCCCGCCGCGGAGCTGCCAATGTCACTGACGCTGACGTAGCCCGCATGGAGGCGGCCTGCGCCCGAATGCAAAAGGCAGTCGCAGAACGCCGCGTGTGGGATGCCCTGGACGACGACGAAGATCTGCTCCGCACCTTGTACTCCGCTGGCGGTAACCCGGTCTTGATGGATGTCATAGAAACACTCTGGCATCAATGCCGGCCGTACAAGGTCATCGGCGCCACAGAGGCAATCGAGCACGATGACTCGAGCCTTTGGACCCCACAACCCGCCATCCTGGAAGCCGCCCGGTCAAGGGACGTAAAGGCAGCCACTAAGTTGACTAAGGAGTCCCTGTCCAGCGCCCGACAACGTCTCGAGAAACGACTGGTACCTCATTAGGCCGTAGTCCACACTGAGCTGATCTGACTCTCGGGTCGGGCTTCGACCCCCCGCGAAAGGTCACGAGGTTGTTCACCAGTGAAACCTAGAAGTTCAGCTGTCCTGGATGCTGGGGCATGCATGTCCCCGACGTCAGTTCCATGACCACACAGCGGTTGGTCGTGACGTGGACAGGCGGTGACGCCGGCGGTCCGTGGACTATGTCCACGGACCGCCGCCAAGGAATGTGCCCTTATTTCCTTGGCTTTACAGCATGAATCGGGTGGCGGACAGGCTTGAAAGGTGACGCGAGGCCGGATCGCCCGTGGCCATTTCCGCGATGAGTTTTCCTGTGGGTGGTGCCAGGCTCACTCCCAGCATGGCGTGTCCGGTGGCGATGAGAATGTTGGATCGTTTGCGTGAGGTTCCGATGATTGGAAGTCCGTCCGGGGTCATCGGGCGAAGCCCGGTCCAGGGTTGGGGTCGGGGTTGAGTGGTGCTGGCAGGCCAGGTATTGAAGTACTTGGGAAGACTGGTAAGGAGGCCTTCGGCACGCACTCTGCTGATTCCCTCATTGATTCCGCCAAAGCCCATGGTGCCCGCGATGCGCACCTTTGTGCTGAGAGGGGTGATGGCAACTTTGGCCTCAGCGAGGTATAGGGGATATTGCGGGCCGTCGCTATCCGCTGGCAGATCGTACCCGTAGCCTTTTCCTGACATGAGGGAGACGCGGTCGCCGATGCCGGCGAGGATCCTGTTGGTCCAGACACCGGCGGCGACGACAACCTTGTCTGCCCTGAGCACTTCGTCACCTATGGCAACTTCGACCGAGCCGTCCCTTGCAGTGCGGAGTTTTGCAGCGGTGCCAATTCGGAATTCGACTCCATCGCGTCGGCAGGCCGCGGTCAACCCGCGGGTGAGGGAGGCCGGATCCAGGGACCGGTCGCCGAATGTTTGGAGGCCTCCGGCGAGGCCGTCGCGGACGTGCGGCACTTCCTTGGAGAGGTCGTTTCCGGGGATCGTGCGCCACTTGAATCCAGGAATGTGAGCTTCCATGGCCTTCAACTCCAGGGCATGCTTCTGAAGGTTCTCGGCGTTGGTGTAGAGCATGGTCAGGGGGTCGCTGTGTGATTCGAAGACCACACCGTCTGCTGCCATGTCATCGAACAGTTGGAGAGTGTCGCTGCTCAGATGGGCAAGGACTTTCAGCCCGGCCTCGAAACGGCCGGTTGTGCAGTTACGCAGCATCTCCGCCATGAATCCCAGAAAGCGCGGGTTCAGACTGGGAGTCACATACAGTGGGCTGTCCCGTCGGGTCATCCACTTCAGTGCTTGGGGCATCATGCCAGGAGCCGGTACGGGCACTGACATGCTTGGCACAACCCACCCTGCATTGTGAGCCGAAGCCTTGGACCCTGGTTCGGATTCGTCAATGACGGTTACTTCTGCTCCTGCCTTGCGGAGGTAGTAGGCCGAAGACAGGCCAATGGCGCCGGCACCGATAACGATGGTTTTCATAATTTCCGAGTCCTAAGGTCGATGGTCGCCCTGCAGCGCAGTGCGTGCTCCGGCGGTGAGCGCGGGGTTTGTCCCAAGCCTGGGCTCCGTCAGCGGTGCGCTGACGGAGCCCAAAGGCGTGGGCGTCTAGGGGATCAGGCGGGGTTCGCCGACTTCCGCTGAGCTGGCCGGCAGGCCGTTTGCCTCGAGGATTTTGACGAGATCGCCGGACTTCCGCTTTTCCTCGATTGTTGCGTCCAACGCTTTGCCCAGGTCGGCGTTGTCCTTGGTGTAGGGGAACCCGGTCTGGGCGGGCTCGACGGTTGCCTGCACCTGTGTGTCCGGCTTCACGGTTGTCACCTTGAACTTCGAGCCTTCGGGGAAGTTGTACAGGGCCGTGCCGTAGGCATCGACGCCGACGTCGATGCGTCCGGATTCAAGGTCCTGCTTCAGTTCCACGCTGGACGGGTAGACCTTGAGCTGGCCACCAAGCATTGTCCTGAGGTCATTGACCCACAGGTAGCCGTCGACGGTACCCACATTCTTGCCCTTAAGGTCACTGACGTTGGTGATTCCGTCCGCGGAGATAACACCGAATTCATCCAGGTAGATGGGGGCCGTGAGGCTGACGATTTCGCTCCGCGCCGCCGTGCGGTACCAGTCACCGACAGTGAGGTCGATGCGCTTGTTCTGGACCGAGGGAACCGCGGCGCTGTACGCCAGGGGCACGGTCTTCAGCTCAAGGCAGTTGGCTGTTGCGAACTCCTTAATCAGTTCCACATCCGCCCCGGCCGGCTTTCCGTCTTTGGTGTAGCTGTAGGGCGGGATCTCCGTGATGCCGACCGCGAGTTTACCCTGCTCGATGGTTTTGAATTCGTGTTGGGGCTTGCAGTCGCTGGCGACCGTCGGCTCGGCGTTTCGGCTGCAGGCGGTCGCGGAGGCCGTCAGGCCTACGGCGAGGACTGCAACTGACAGGTTCCGTGTTGCTTTATTCATGGGGACTTCCTAAGGGTTGGGTTGATACGAGATGAGAGTGGTGTTCGAAGAACGGGCACGTGTCAGTGGACGTGGGCCAGGTGGCGGGACATTCTCTTTTCCATGCCGCCTACCAGCCAGGACGCCGGGATGGTGATCACGGCATACATGAGGCCCGCGAGGGCAAGGACGCTGAGGTAGTTGAAGGTTGAGGAACCGATGGAGTATGCCTGACTGAGGAGTTCAGGCACTGCGATAGTGAAGCACAGGGATGTCGCCTGGAAGATGATGATGGCGAAGCCCATCAGTGCCGGCAAAGCAATCCTCAACCCTTGGGGAAGGACGACAAAGCGGAGAGTGTCCAGTGGGGAGACGCCGAGTGTCTGGCAGGCTTCGGTCTCACCGTCCGGTACTGCTTGCAGCCCGGCGCGAAGTATTTCGCTGGTGTAGGCGGCGGTGGTCAGGGCCAGCGCTATACAGGCAGCGACGAAGGACGAAAGTGTAATTCCCGCGCTGGGCAGTCCGAAGTAGAAGAGTTGGAGGACAACGAGGGTGGGTGCTCCTCGTCCGATCTCCACCAGGGCAATCGAGGTGACCCGCGCTACCGGTACGCGGCTGGATGACATCAGCGCGAGCAGCAGCCCGATCGGGAGGCCTGCGATGAGGCTGATGGCGGTGATCTGCAGGCTTAGGGACAGACCATCCAGCAGGGT
This sequence comes from Arthrobacter sp. 4R501, assembly GCF_002929755.1. NCBI lineage: Bacteria > Bacillati > Actinomycetota > Actinomycetes > Micrococcales > Micrococcaceae > Arthrobacter > Arthrobacter sp. 4R501. The sequence goes on from NZ_PJIW01000027.1 coordinate 31,569, forward strand.
GGGGAACCAGGTGGACCAGTCGGTTAGGAAGTTCATCGGGAAACCTTTTTCCGGAGGACGGAGTCGACGCGACGGGCGAGAAGCGCCAGCGGAATACTCAGTGCCAGATATACGAGCGCGGCGATGATATAAACGGTGAGCCCTCCGGCGTTGGATCGGGCATCCTGGGTGGTCAGGAACACTATTTCGGTGACCCCGATCGTCGAGGCAAGCGAGGAATCTTTGATCAGGCTGATTCCGTACGACGTCATAGACGGAACGGAAACCCGAAAGGCCTGGGGGCCAATGATGCGGCTGAAAGTCGCCCACCGCCCGACGCCCAGGGCGCTTCCTGCCTCCCATTGCCCGGTGTGAACAGCAGAGATTCCGCCACGGTAGATTTCTGCCATGTAAGCGGCCGACACCAGACCCAGCCCGACGATGGCCGCAGTTGTCGCTTCGAACTGGAATGCGCCAATGCTCACGCCGAAGTAGATGACGAAGAGCCAGACGACGGCGGGGATTCCTCGCAGGAGATCAACGAGTCCGCGGCAGACGACCCGAAAAACTACCTGGCGTGATCTCAGCCCCAGGACCATGGGAACGCCGCCGATCGCTCCAATGAGAAGGGACGAGAAGGTGATCAGCAGCGTCAGGGGGACGCCTAATAGAACGGCCTGCAGATGTTCCATGGCTACCGTCCCACGACGGCGCGCAGGAACAATTTCGTGCGCGGGTGCTCGGGGGCGGACATGATTTTGTGTGGGTCGCCCTGTTCGATGATTGCCCCGTCAGCCATAACGACCAAACGGTCTGATACGTCGCGGGCGAAGGCCATCTCATGAGTTACGACGATCATGGTCATGCCATCCTTGGCCAGTTCCTTCATCACAGCCAGAACCTCAAGGCCTACTTCCGGGTCGAGTGCCGACGTAGGTTCGTCGAACAGCATGACCTCCGGATCCATTGCCAATGCCCTGGCAATGGCAATGCGCTGCTGCTGGCCGCCAGAACAGCGAGCCGGATAGGAGTCCGCGAAATCGGCCAGGCCAACCCGGTCCAGCAGGACCCGGGAACGCTTGTCGGCCTCTGCCTTGCTGCGCTTCAGAACCCGCTGCTGGGCAAATGAAACGTTCTGCAGGACCGACATGTGTGGAAAGAGATTGAAATGCTGGAAGACCATCCCGGCCTTGCGCCGAAGGGCCTCGATCTCCTTGAGCGAAGTGCTTTTACCGGCGGAAATGGTTTTCCCTCCGATGGTGATCTCGCCGGCGTCGGGCCGTTCAAGCATGTTGATGCACCGAAGAAGGGTGCTCTTGCCCGCGCCGCTTGGCCCGATCATGGCCGTGACTTCGCCGGCGGCGACGTCCAAATCAACAGAACTGAAGACGACCTTGTCTCCGTAGCTCTTCGAAACTCCTCTGAGGCTAACCATCTGCTTCGGCAGGGTGGAAACAGCCATTGAAACTCCTCTAGTTCGGGATCCGTCAGGGTGTGACGCATGTCTCTTGCCGACCAGCATAACACTCATTACGGTGTGATACCTTACTTGGCTCAAAAGTTTTTTTGATTGAAACATTGGAGAAACATTGGTCCCTAGAGTCGTGCGTCTGGGGTCGCTCCGAGCCCGGCCACGACGTCCCTAATTCCTAGGCGGCAAGCCGGGCTAAGGGAGGCTGCGCTGTGCCCGGGCCCCTTGGCGTCTGCGTATCCGGTCGCCCGCGGGTGTGCGCGTAGAATTAGGTCTAAAACCTTATTAGTCCTTCAGGAGGAACCGTGGCGACAGCACTGGCGTGGAATGAGAGTTCGGGCGAGGCTGTGCGCACCCAAAGCTTTCGGGAGCAGGCGGTGCGCATCATTCGCTCGCAGATCGTCTCCGGGCGCTTGGAACCCGGTTCCATGCACTCTATAGGCGCCGTTGCCGAACGGCTCAATGTCTCGATAACTCCGGTTCGCGAGGCCTTGCATGACCTCGCGAAGGAGGGCCTCATTGAGATTAAGCGCAACCGAGGATTCCTGGTGCGGAAGCCGTCCAACAAGGAACTCGATGACATTGTCCAGATCCGCGCCATGCTCGAGGTGGCATCGGTCCGCGAGATCACTGAAAGGTCACTCATCACTGATTTCACCCCTGTGCGCCACTTGTCCCGGAGGACCGAGGCGTTTGCCGCAGCGGGACAATGGGAAGAATTTGTGGACACGGACCGTGAATTCCACCTAGCGATTCTTGCGGCATTGGCAAATCCCAAGCTCCTCGAAATGGTCGGCTCCCTCAGGGACCAAAGCAGGCTCCTTGGTCTGGGGCAACTGGCCGGCACCGACGTCTTCGTGCAATCAACGAAGGAACACGACCTTCTCCTGGACGCCATGGAAGCCGGCGACGCAGAAAGTGCAGCCGAAATCATGAGCAGTCATATGCGTCACGTGCGTGGCATATGGGCAGGCCGGATCGAAGAGCCCCAGGCAGGCTGAGGGAGTCGGCAGGCATGTAGTGCGTAAATCGGGAAAATACCTCCGCCCCACGCCTGCCCGACCCACATTCCCGCCCGGCCCCCTATATAGAGCCTGATCCTCGCCCCACGGCCAGTCACGTACAGGCCAGTCACGTACATGGCGCTCAGCTCACGGCCCCCAGATTCAAGGCTCTTCAGCGTGAAGCCTCATACGGCGATCCGCTACTTCCTTCACCTCCGCCGCATGCGGCCGCCAGCCTTCTTGTTGGCTCGGCTCGGCATGGCGGGCCGGACAGTCAGGTATTAAAAGTCACGGTGTGGCCCCCTCATTAACAGGCCTAAGGCCTATAGACGTAACGCCTCTGGCTTGATGAGTTTGCCTCCAGGAAGGGGGGCCGTGAGCGAATCGTGCACTCCACCCCTCCACAATCCCGTCCCTTATTCTTTCCGTGCCTTGTCTGAATATTGGCTTGGGTACTGGCGGAACGGCCTAACACCGCTTATGATTGGGTGTAATACCTTACTGCGCCGAGGAGACGGTTCGCCCAGAACTTTTGCAACCAGGAGCTGGTCACCACAGTCCCCTCGTCTCCGTACAAAGGTCCTCCGACTTGACGGGCGCCGACCGGCGACTATCCCATCGGCCACCGGAGCGTGGTCCTCTAAGACAGGTAAAAAGCTTTGATGACACTGCCAAGACCCTCCCGCTCAGCCACCAGAGTGAAGCGCGGTGAAGCCCGTGCAGCTTAATTTCATACCGCAAGCAGAAGTCCGCAGTCTCCTTGGCCCCGCCCAGGCGACCGCTGCCATCATGGACGCATTGGTTACGGGACTGGATCCGGCCGCGGATTCTGCCCGCGGGATCGTCCCACTGACCGAGGGGCAGTTTTTGATCATGCCGGCTGAAGCTGCAGGCTACGCCGGCGTAAAGGTGGCTACGGTAGCCCCTAATAATCCCAGCCAGGACCTGCCCCGCATCCAGGCGCTCTACCTGATTTTCGACGCCCAAACACTCACCCCGCAGGCAGTCCTGGACGGGACGGCGCTAACGACCCTCCGCACACCCGCGGTATCCATCGCTGGAATCCTGCCCGTTCTTACCCAGCGTTCCACACCGCTGCGGCTGGCTGTCTTCGGGGCCGGGCAGCAGGGCGTCGGACATGTCGACACCCTCACCGAAGTCATGGAGGGACGCCGGGAAATCGAAAACGTCACCTACATCGTCCGGAACCCCGATCGGGTCAGCCTGCCGCCATCGGCGGCAGGCGAGGTCGTCGCTCTCGGTTCATCGGCGGCAGCAGAAGCAGTTGCTGCAGCCGATGTCATCGTGTGTGCAACATCGGCCAGCGAACCGCTGTTCGATTCCTCCCTTGTACGGACGGATGTCATCGTCGTTGCAGTGGGTTCCCATGAACCGCACGTCCGGGAGGTCGATGCTGCCTTATGCGGCCGGGCCCAGGTGATCGTGGAAGACGTACCGACCGCTCTGCGCGAATCAGGAGACGTCATCATGGCCATCGCCGAGGGGACCTTGACCGCAGAAGATCTGATCCCCATGAAGGATGTTGCCAATGGGGTTGTACGCCTGGACCCCCACCGGCCCGTCCTGTTCAAGAGCTCAGGAATGTCCTGGGAGGACCTGGTCATTGCCAAAGCTGTCGTCCAAGCTTACACAAAAAGCAACGCTGTTGCCCGCTAGGGACGCCTCGTCGTCCCTGAATCGTATTGTGCAGTAAACATCGCCTTTTTTCTTAGGGCTGTCCTACTGAATCCCGGAAGCACCCCTCTGCAGCTTTCTCCCGTTCTCTCCCGGTGACCGAGAGGTCAATCCGGATGCTTCAGCCGGCTCAGTGCCAACAACATCCACATTTGAGGAGTACACCCATGACTAACACAGCTGGGACCAGCGCCAAGCTGGTCCAACCCGGAGACCTGGCCGAAGAGGCCGTGGCATTGGTCCGGCGCTGGCTGGCCGAGGGAGCGAAAGTTCCCGTCGACGCGGCTGCTACGCAGCTGGCCGGTGTTTTGAAGGACCCGCAGGGTCTGGACTTCACGGTCGGCTTTGTCGACGGTGTTGTCCGTCCCGAGGACAAGGCCGTCGCTGCCAGGAACCTGAAGGTCCTGGCCCCGAAAGTCCCCTCCTTCCTGCCCTGGTACATGAAATCAGCCGTAGCTCTGGGCGGTTCCGTCGCACCAGTCGTCCCCGGCGTCGTCATCCCGGTCGCCCGCAAGGTACTGCGAGAAATGGTCAGCCACCTGATCGTGGACGCAACCGACGACAAGCTCGGCCGTTCCATCGCCAAGATCAAGAAAGACGGCATCAGGCTCAACGTAAACCTGCTCGGTGAGGCCATCCTCGGCGAGGGTGAAGCGTCCCGCAGGCTTGAGGGCACCAGGAAGCTCCTGGCCCGCCCAGACGTCGACTACGTCTCCATCAAGGTCTCCTCCACCGTGGCCCCGCACAACCACTGGGCATTCGACGAAGCCGTCGGCCACATCGTGGAAAAGCTCGCCCCGCTGTACCGCCTCGCGGCTTCCTCCTCCCCGCGGAAGTTCATCAACCTGGACATGGAGGAATACAAAGACCTCGACCTGACCATCGCGGTCTTCACCCGGCTGCTCGAGATGCCCGAGTTCCGCACCCTCGAAGCAGGTATCGTCCTGCAGGCCTACCTGCCCGATGCCCTGAGCGCCATGATCGGACTCCAGGACTGGGCAGCCGCCCGCACCGCAAACGGCGGCGCCCCGATCAAGGTCCGCGTCGTCAAGGGCGCCAACCTGCCCATGGAACTGGTCGATGCAGACCTGCACGGCTGGCCGCTGGCCACCTGGGGCACCAAGCAGGACTCCGACACCTCCTACAAGGCCGTGATCGACTACTCCCTCACGCCCGAAAGAATCCGGAACGTCCGCATCGGCGTCGCCGGGCACAACCTGTTCGACGTCGCCCTCGCCCACCTGCTGGGCAAGGCCCGCGGGATCACCTCCGGCATTGAGTTCGAAATGCTCCTGGGCATGGCCACCGGACAGGCCGAAGCCGTCAAGCGCGACGTCGGATCCCTGCTGCTCTACACCCCGGTCGTGCACCCCAGCGAGTTCGATGTAGCCATCGCCTACCTGATCCGCCGCCTCGAAGAAGGCGCGAGCCAGGAAAACTTCATGTCCGCGGTCTTCGAACTGGACAAAAACGAAGCACTGTTCGAACGCGAAAAGCAGCGCTTCCTGGCCTCCATCGCAGCCCTCACCGATACTGTTCCCGGACCAAACCGTGTCCAGGACCGGACCAGCTTTGATGCCGACGCCGCACTGACGGAGGCGATCTCACGGGCCAGGCTCGAAATGGGCGGGGAAGGTTACGGCGGGCCCACGGCCAGCTTCGCCAACACCCCCGACACCGACCCTGACCTGCCGGGCAACCGCAGGTGGGGCCGGGCCATCCTCAACCAGGTCCCGTTCTCGCTTTTGGGCAAAGAGACTGCCGAAACCTACGAACTGACCACGCAGGACGAACTCGAAGCCGTCATCGAAACCGCCGTTGCCCGCGGCAAGGCGTGGGGTGCCCTCACAGGGGCGGAGCGGGCCGCTGTGCTCCACCGGGCAGGTGTCCGTCTGGAGGCCCGCAGGGCCGAGCTGCTGGAGGTCATGGCATCAGAATGCGGCAAAACCCTGGACCAGGGCGATCCCGAAGTGTCCGAAGCCATCGACTTCGCCCACTACTACGCCGAACTGGCCAAGGAACTGGACACAGTCGACGGCGCACAGTTCATCCCCTCCAAACTGACCGTAGTCACTCCCCCATGGAACTTCCCCGTGGCCATCCCGGCCGGCTCCGTCCTCGCGGCCCTCGCCGCCGGATCCGCGGTCGTCATCAAGCCCGCCCGGCAGGCACGCCGCTGCGGTGCCGTCATGGTCGAGGCCCTCTGGGAAGCCTTCGACGAAGCAGGCATCGACCGGGACGTGCTGCAGTACGTCCAGGTAGGCAAGCGGGAACTCGGCACGGCCCTGGTGTCCCACCCCGCCGTGGACCGGCTCATCCTCACCGGCGGGTACGAGACGGCCGAACTTTTCAGGTCCTTCCGCAAGGACCTGCCCCTGCTCGCCGAGACCAGCGGCAAGAACGCCATTATCGTCACACCCAGTGCCGACCTGGACCTCGCCGCGCGCGACGTCGTGCAGTCAGCATTCGGCCACGCCGGCCAGAAATGCTCGGCCGCCTCACTCGTCATCCTCGTCGGATCCGTCGCGACATCGCGCCGCTTCAACCAGCAGCTGATCGACGCCGCCCGGTCCCTGAAAGTCGGCTACCCTGTTGACCCACAAACCCAAATGGGACCGGTCATCGAACCTGCCAACGGAAAGCTGCTTGGAGGGCTCACCAGACTCGGCGCAGGAGAACAGTGGGTACTCGAACCGCGCAAACTCGATGACAGCGGCAAGCTCTGGAGCCCCGGTGTACGTACGGGCGTCAAGCGCGGCAGCGAATACCACAAAACCGAATACTTCGGACCCATCCTGGGAGTCATGACCGCCGAGACCCTGGAAGAAGCGGTCACCATCGTCAACGACATCGACTACGGCCTCACCTCCGGCCTGCACTCCCTGGACCCCAAGGAACTGAAGTACTGGCTGGACAACATCCAGGCCGGAAACCTCTACATCAACCGTGGCATCACCGGAGCGATCGTGCGGCGCCAGCCCTTCGGTGGCTGGAAGAAGTCCGCCGTCGGTGCCGGCACCAAGGCTGGCGGTCCCAACTACCTGGTCGGCCTCGGTGAATGGAAGGACACCCCGATTAAGGCTGCCCCCTTGGCCCAGCTCTCCGGACCGGCCCGGCAACTCCTGACCGCAGCTGCTGACGTAGCCAGCGCCGGGAGCATCACTGCCGCTGATGTTACCTGGCTCGAATCCGCGCTGATTTCGGACGCCGAGGCATGGACAAAGGAATTCGGTGCAGCCCGCGACGTCTCGGGCCTGCAGGCCGAGCGGAACATTTTCCGCTACCGCGCCCTGCCGGTAACCGTCCGCTACGAAGCCCCTACCTCCGGACACGGGCTGGCTGAACTGCTGCGCGTCGTCTCGGCCGGTCTGACCGCCTGGAACGGACGCCCCGACCTCAATGCCCTGACGGTCAGCACTCCAGAGCCGCTCACTGATGCCGTCGCACGGGTTCTCAGGGACTCCGGGGTCGTTATGGTCGTCGAAAATACTCCGGCCTGGGCCGGACGGGTCAAGCGTTACGCAGCCCAGACCGGACCGGAATCGGGAGTACGGATCCGCCTGATCGGGGCCGCCGCCCTCGACACAGCCGAGGCCGCCAACGGAAAGCCCGACGTCGCCATCTACGCCAACGACGTCGTGGCAGCCAGCCGTGTCGAGCTGCTGACCTTCCTGCAGGAACAGGCAGTCTCCATCACAGCGCACCGGTTCGGTACCCCGAACGATCTCTCCGGCGCCCTCATATAGAACCACGCACCAACAGGGCCGGGTCCGTCCATTGCACAGCAGTGAACGGATCCGGCCCGCAAAAAAGAAGATCCCTACCCGTGAACAGGCATGCCCCGCATGCCCGAGAACCTGAAAGCCCCCCACCATGTTGCGAATCTACTTTTCAACAGTGCTTCTGCTCGTGACAGCCGGGATTGCCTGCGCGATCTCCGCCACATCCACGCTTGGCCTCGGTGCCGGGCTCCTTCTTCTCAGCGTGGGTGCAGGAGGCATTTCTGCTGGAGTGATGACGCGGGACACCAAACAGACAGCCCGGAGTTAGCTCACAGAAGAAGACCAGGACCAATCAGTGATGAAGAAACGTATCCCCCACAAGCAGAACCCGGGCAAGAACTCCCACAAGGCCTATGCGGCCAAAACCGGCGAACACTGCCCTTCGGATGGATGGTGGGCGCCCACCGGCCTGAAGGCAGACAGGCGCTTTATCGCCGAAGGAAGCATCATGCCAGCGGACAACGGCAAGTCCGTCACTTGGATACTGGTCGCGAGTGAGTCCGGCTCACGTAAACCAAAGTACGACCACACCGCACTAGGAGCCTCCATTGACAGTCACTAGTCCCCCCGCGCCCCAACGTGCCTTTCGGAAACCTCGGCGTGTACTGGACATCGCCGCTGACAGTGGCGGGCCTGCAACTCCATCCGCCCGCAGCACGGGGTTGACTCTGCAGGGCTTCATCCCTTCCCAGGATGGGTGTGAAGACGGCTGCCACTACTGCGAGGGACCGGAAACCGACTAGCACCCGTCCACGATTGATGTCCCACCCGAAACTTTGCGTATCTCTCAACGAAGAAAGAACCGCCATGAAGTCCTACCGCTGCGATGACTGGAACCGCCTTGCCGGCGCGAAAGCCGAAATTCACAGACGCGGACAACTGGTCCGCGCCGGCGTTGTCGATGCCGTGATGCCGGACGCCACCATGCGGTGGCTCGTCGCAGACCACAACGGAAACCGAGCACTCGTCGAATCAGCAGAAGGATACGAAGTCTGGGCCGATCCCTATGACCTGCCGGACGAACTCTACTCGTCGATGCTCTCCCAACAGCCCCCCACGGAATTTGTCAAGGTCACACCTCCGGCTTACAGGATTGGGCGGCACCTCCGAATCAGGCACAGCGACTTCGTTGCTTGGTTGTCACTCCACGCGGAGCAATAGCGTCCCGCGCTGGACCATGAGCAAGTATCCCCTGCCGCGAGATACATGGGGTCTAATTCGTACTGATAGGGCAACGGCAAGAAGCTGGCGGGCGCGGGCGAAGTATCGAGACTTGGATGGGACAACACGCAAAGTCGGGGCCAGAGGACCGTCAGCCGCAGCGGCAAGAAGAAACCTCCAGATCAGGCTCCAGAACCGACAGACCCCACGTAACGCCCTTGTGAGCTCAACCAACAAGATCAGCCACTTGGCCGAAGTTTTCCTGGCAGAAGTGGAGAGGTCGGATAAGGCCTCTCGGACGAAAGACAAATACACCTTCAGCGTCAAGAAGTACATTTCCCCGGGACTCGGATCCGTTCGCGTCGGAGAGGCCACGCCCGGCGTTGTGGACCATTTCATCCGAAATGTTGTCGAGGCGGCTGGCCCTGCTACAGCCCGGACCTGTGGGGCAGTACTGTCCTGGATGTTCAGGATTGCGCTCCGCCACGACGCAGTGAGCATCAATCCCGTTCTCGGAATTTCCATTCCAAGAAGTCAGGCGGCAAAGCCGCAGGCCCTCAGTCCGAAGCAGTTTCGGGATATGAGATCAAAGCTCATCGCTTGGGAGCAGGAGCCTGCCCGTGGCCGCAACAGGTCCCAGGACCTCCACGAAATCGCGGATTTCCTTGTCAATACCGGCCTCCGCGCCGGCGGGTTGTTTGCGTTGGGCTGGACAGACATCGATCTTGACGCCGATCCCCCAACCGTCCATGTCCACGGGACCGTCATCCGCACGTCCACCGGTGGTGTGACAATTCAGGATCATCCCAAGTCGGAGCATGGGATCCGATATGTGACAGTACCCCCATACCTGGCGGCAGCACTTAGAAACCGACGCGTCAGGCAAAACCGCAGCGGCCCTCCGAATCCATTGGAACTACTCTTCCCGTCATCCACGGGCACCGTCTGCGATCCGAACAACGTCGGCAAGACATGGCGAAAAGCTGCGGACGCCGTCGGCTACTCATGGGTAACGCTCAAAACGTTCCGCAAGGCAAACGCAACACTTATTGCCCGAACCATGGGTGCCGAAGCCGCCGCATATCAGGCTGGGCATTCCAAGGTCTCGATGACCCGGAAGCACTATGTCGAGGAATACAAGGAAGCCATCGACACGCGCGCGGTCCTCAACGCCTTCAATCCACCCGACTCGGGAACAGGAAGCTCCGGCACCGGCTAACGTCAAAGCCGATAGGGGTGAGTAAAGGGTGAGTCCATGCCCCAATAGTGCAAATGACCCTGGGCGCAAATACTAACTTCGCAGGTCAACGCCATATGTGGAGCCTCCTGTCGGAGTCGAACCGACGACCCCCGCTTTACAAGAGCGGTGCTCTGGCCAACTGAGCTAAGGAGGCGCGCCCCCGAGGGGCGTGCGCCGCAACGGCGCTAGATAAGGTTAGCCCAAGTCCGCCCGCTCGTAAAAACGCCGGCAAGGGCGAACCCGAGCCAACACAAAGGACCTGCTTCCGGAATCGATCCGGAAGCAGATCCTCTGGGTGGTAGGACTTAGCCCTTCGCGGTGATCGCTGCCTGCAGGAACTCAGGGAACGGGGTCTGCGCGCTGGCACCCTTGCCCCACTGCTGGCCGTCCACAAACACCGTGGGCGTGCCGGTGACGCCGATCGCCGCGGCCTGCTTGGTTGTGAACTTCACGTACGGGCGGTAGGTCTTCTCGTCGATGCACGTGTCAATGTTCTTGGCGCCGATATCCGTGGCCATGGTCTTGAGCTTGTCGTCAGAAAGACCGGCGGTACCTTCGGCAGGCTGGTTGGCGAACAGCGAGTCCACAAACTCCGCGTACTTCTCCGGAGACTCATTCACAACACACGCGGCGGCGTTGGCTGCACGTGAGGAGTAGTTCGTGGAGGACCGGTTGTCCAGGAACCCGAGCGCCCGGTATTCCACCGTGATCTTGCCCTCGTTGCGCAGCGTCGTCAGCTGCTCGTTGTACTGTGCCTCGAAGTTCTTGCAAACCGGGCAGATGAAGTCAACGTACAGGACCACCTTGACCGGCTTTCCGGCCTCAGCTTCGGCACCGGGAGCAACCACTTCAGCCGGCGCGGTTTTCGGGGGCTCCCCCACGGAGGCTGCGTCAACGGTGGCTGCTTCCAGCTTCGCGACGTCGGTATTGGCCAGCAAGGTGATGCCACCGTTGACGTTACCGTTGGCCGGCGTCGGCCCCTGGTCAGCGATCGGGGCGTTCTGCCGCATCGTTGTGGTCACCACCAGCCCCACCACCACAAGGATGGCCACCACGGCCACCACAATGCCCCAGCCGATCAGCAGCTTGTTGCGCTTGTCCTTCGTCAGCTGCGCCTCACGGATCAGGCGTGCCTTCTCGCGCGCCTCCGAGGTTCGCTCAGCCTTGGACTTACGTATTTCATTTGCGGGGCTCATGTGTTCCTTGGGTCGATCGACATAGGGGGACCACTCTGTGGCGACTCCACCATTTTAGGGGACAAACCGGAGAGCTTGCGCTTTCAACTATTCCGCCCGAATAACCAACGGACGAATAGCCCCGAAGATTCCATCCTATTAAGGTGGCTTAAAGGCACAAGCAACCCCAGGGGGCCGCAATGCAAACACCCGTCCAAGAAAAGCCAACAGCTGTACCTGCAACCGGCGCCGCCGCGAGCAGCCACAGCACGGCCGCCACGTACGATTTTATGGTTGTCTCCAACAGGCTGCCCGTTGACCGCTGCGCGCCAGGTGAGAGCGGCGACGACGGCTCCGGCTGGCGCCGCTCCCCCGGCGGCCTGGTGACTGCCCTCGCACCCATGATGACCAAGACCGACGGCGCGTGGGTGGGTTGGCACGGCGCCCCTGACGAAACCGTCGAGCCTTTCAGCCACGGCGGCATGGACCTCGTGCCCGTCCAGCTGAGCAACGACGACGTTGAGCTCTACTACGAGGGTTTCTCCAACGCCACCCTGTGGCCCCTCTACCACGACGTCATCGCCCCTCCGGAGTTCCACAGAACCTGGTGGGACGCCTACCGCAGGGTCAACCAAAGGTTCGCCGACGCCGTCGTACGCCATGCCGGCCAGGGCGCCACGGTGTGGGTCCAGGACTACCAGCTGCAGCTGGTGCCGCGGCTGCTGCGCCAAGCGCGGCCGGACCTGCGGATCGGGTTCTTCAACCACATCCCCTTCCCCCCGCCGGAAATCTTCGCCCAGCTGCCGTGGCGGCATGCCATCATTGACGGCCTGATGGGCGCAGACCTGGTGGGCTTCCAGCGCCCCAGCGACGCCGGCAACTTCATGCGGTCCGCCCGCCGGTTCCTCGGCGCCAGCGTCAAGCAGCAGCAGGTGCATGTGAAGGGTAAGGACGGCGAAATCACGCACATCGCCAGGGCCCAGGCCTTCCCCATCTCCATCGACGTAGCCCAGATCAACGAACTGGCCCACAACCCCGAGATCATCGAGCGTGCACGCCAGATCCGCCAGGATCTCGGCAACCCCAAGACCATCCTCCTGGGCGTGGACCGGCTCGATTACACCAAGGGCATCCGGCACCGGCTCAAGGCGTTCGAGGAACTCCTGAACGAAGGCAAGCTGACGGTCGGCGACGCAACGCTGATCCAGGTTGCCAGCCCCAGCCGCGAACGGGTTGAGCAGTACCGCCTCCTGCGCGAGGAAATCGAAGGTACCGTCGGCCACATCAACGGCACCTACGACACCATCCAGAACACGGCGGTCCGCTACTTGCACCACAGCTACCCCGTGGAGGAGATGGTGGCGCTGTACCTCGCCGCCGACGTCATGCTCGTGACCGCACTGCGGGACGGCATGAACCTCGTGGCCAAGGAATACGTCACTGCCCGCAAGGACAACGACGGCGCGCTGGTCCTCAGCGAGTTCGCCGGGGCCGCGGACCAGCTCAAGCAGGCGCTCCTGATGAACCCGCACGATATCGACGGCCTCAAGAACACCATCATGCGGGCCGTCGATTTGCCTCCCAAAGACGCCGCGCGCCGCATGCGGTCCATGCGCAAGCAGATCCTGGAACACGACGTCGACCACTGGTCAGCTGACTTCCTGGCCGCCCTGAACGAGAAAGTTGTGCGCGATGACTCCTGACGCCCGGCCCGCCAAGGGCCCGCTCACCTTGTCCCCCGAACTCCGGCAGGCCGCCCGGCGCATCGCCCAGACGGAACACCTGCTGGTGGCCATGGACTTCGACGGCACCATTTCCCCGCTGGTTGACCGCGCCGACGACGCCCGCCCGCTTCCCCGCTCGGCCGCCGCTTTCGCCGGGCTCGCCGCCCTTCCACGCACGACGACGGCACTCATCTCAGGACGGGCCCTCGCCAGCCTGCGCGCGGTCGCCTCGCCCCCGGTGGACACCTTGCTTATCGGCAGCCATGGCGCCGAGGCGTGGCTGGGCCCCGGTTCCACGGAGCTGACGCTGGACGAGGCCCAACGCCTGCTGCTGGCCGAAGTCCGCGGCGTCCTGGAAGAGATTGTTGAGCAGGCACCGGGCACGCTGCTCGAAGACAAGCCCGCAGGCGTGGTCCTGCATACCCGGCTGGCCACGGACGATGTTGCCGAGGACGCGGTGGCTGCAGCCCGTTCAGTGCTCCAGGGCCGCAAGGGCGTTTTCCTGACGAACGGCAAACGCGTCCTGGAAACATCGGTAGTCAACGCCTCCAAAGGTGAGGGCCTGACCTTCCTGCGCCAGGTCACCGGGGCCACTGCGGTCCTCTTCGCCGGTGACGACGTCACGGACGAAGACGCCCTGGCACGCCTGGAATCCGGCGATGTGGGCGTCAAAGTGGGCCTGGACTTCACCCAGGCCGAGTTCCGGGTGGAGGCGCCGGCCCACGTCGCGGAGCTGCTCGAAGCGCTCCTGCAGGAACGGAGCCTGGTGGTGGCCGAAGAAGAGCCCGGCACGGACTGAACGACACCGACATGCCCAACCTCACATGTGACCTCCGTAACATTTGCACCAATAAGCCATTTGTCTGACATACTCTTGGTTGTGATGTGGCGCACAGGAACCGTGCGGCGTCACGTGATACTCCTCGGCTTCGGCCGGGGAGTACACGGCTGCAATGCCGTGGATAACTGAATTACATGAACCATTCACAACGGATCGTCCGGCACGTACCTGCCGGTGAAGGGATTGATAACTGTGGCTACAGTTACTTTTGATAACGCTACGCGTCTGTACCCGGGCACAGACAAGCCCGCTGTTGACAAGCTCAACATTGAAATCGCCGATGGCGAATTTCTGGTCCTAGTTGGACCCTCCGGTTGCGGTAAGTCCACCTCCCTGCGCATGCTTGCAGGCCTTGAGGACGTCAACGCTGGCCGGATTCTGATCGGCGACCGCGATGTCACCGATGTTCCGCCGAAGGACCGCGACATCGCGATGGTTTTCCAGAACTACGCGCTGTACCCGCACATGACGGTTGCGGACAACATGGGCTTTGCGCTGAAGATCGCCGGCGTCTCCAAGGAAGAGCGCGCCGAGCGTGTCCGTGAGGCCGCCAAGCTTCTTGACCTCGAGCCGTACCTGGACCGCAAGCCGAAGGCACTCTCCGGTGGCCAGCGCCAGCGTGTTGCCATGGGCCGCGCCATCGTGCGTAACCCGCAGGTGTTCCTCATGGATGAGCCGCTTTCCAACCTGGACGCCAAGCTCCGTGTCCAGACCCGTACGCAGATCGCATCCCTGACCCGCCGCCTCGGTGTCACCACCGTTTATGTCACCCACGACCAGGTCGAGGCCATGACCATGGGTGACCGCGTGGCTGTGCTGAAGGACGGCCTGCTGATGCAGGTTGACACCCCGCGCAACCTCTACGACAAGCCCAAGAACGTCTTTGTTGCCGGCTTCATCGGCTCCCCCGCCATGAACCTGCTCGAACTGCCCGTGGTCGACGGCGGCGTCCAGTTCGGCGGAACGGTTTACCCGGTGCCGCGCAACATCCTCGAAGAGGCCCACGGCAGCACCGTCACCCTGGGCAGCCGCCCCGAGGACCTTGAGCAGGCCTCTCACGGTGAGGGTCTGCAGGTCGAGGTCGACGTTGTTGAAGAACTCGGTGCCGACGCCTACGTCTACGGCCACACGACGCTGGACGGCAAGGACCACGACATCGTGGCACGCGTCGACGGCCGGCGCCCCCCGCTGAAGGGCGACACCATCTACGTCCGTCCGCAGTCGGGCCACGTGCACCTGTTCGACACCAAGACCGGTCTGCGCCTGGGCGACTAGTCCCCACCGGCGCCCTAACCTCGCTCCGCTTCGGCCAGGGAACCCTGCCGGCGTGGGCCCATCCACCGGCGTCGAGATCTAACCGACGGCGGCCCTCCTGACTGGACGGGCCGCCGTCGGCGTTTAAGCCCGATGTTTAGGCCAGCCGCCCCTCTGTACGAAAGAATTGATCCATGACCGACGAAAACAGTGCACAGTGGCACGACGAGCCCACGGACTACGCGCAGGTCGGCAAACTGCCGCGCTTCGAGGCAGCGAGCGCCAAGGATGACAAGGTCCTTGCCGCTTCCAGCTCGCTGAACATCACGGCGGCGTCCGCGGATCCCGAACTCCTGGACCTGCCCTGGCACATCGCCCTGGAGGACTGGCCGGCCGAGAACCTGGCAGCGCTCCCCCGCGGCATCTCGCGGCACATTGTGCGTTTCGCGCACCTGGGCGGCTCCGTCATCGCCATCAAAGAAACGTCCGAACATGTGGCCCGCCACGAGTACCACATGCTCCGCAAGCTGGCCCGCCTGGACGTCCCGTGCGTTGTCCCCGTTGCTGTCATCACGGGCCGGACCACCCTGGATGGGCGGCCCTTGAACCCCGTCCTGGTCACCCGCCACCTGAAATTCTCCATGCCGTACCGGGCCCTGTTCTCGCAGATGCTGCGCAAGGACACACTGACCAGGCTCATCGACGCCCAGGCCCTGCTGATGGTCCGGCTGCACCTCATCGGCTTCTACTGGGGCGATGTTTCGCTCTCCAATACGCTCTTCCGCCGTGACGCGGGCGCGTTCGCCGCCTACCTGGTGGACGCGGAAACCGGCGAGCTGTATCCCGATCTTTCCACCGGGCAGCGCGAATACGATCTCGAGATTGCCCGGGTCAACATCGCCGGCGAGCTTATGGACCTCCTGGACGGCGGCCTGATCGAGGAGAAAGTGGACCCGGTGGCCACCAGCGAACTCATCATGGAGAGCTACCGGCGCCTATGGACGGAACTGACCGAGAAGGAATCCTTCGAGATCGGCGAACGCTGGCGCGTGGCCGCCCGGATCCGGAAGCTCAACGAGCTGGGGTTCGACGTCGAGGAATACGCCATCAAGACCACCCAGAACGGTTCCACCATCCAGCTCCAGCCCAAGGTGGTCGACGCAGGCCATCACCAGCGCCGGCTGCTGCGGCTGACCGGACTGGACGCCCAGGAGAACCAGGCGCGGCGCCTGCTCAATGACATGGACTCCTTCCGGGCGGACAACAACCCGGGGATGGACGAGGAATACAGCGCGCACCTCTGGGTCAGCCAGGTCTTCGAACCCATCGTGCGTTCGATCCCCCGCGACCTGTCCCGCAAGCTTGAGCCGGCGGAGGCGGTCCACGAGGTGTTGGAGCACCGCTGGTACATGTCCGAGGAGCAGGCCCGCCACATTCCGCTCGCCGAGGCTGTGCAGTCCTACATCGAGTCCGTCCTGCGCCACCGCCGGGACGAGGCCGCCATCATGCTCAACCCGGACACGGCAATGCTGAAGATCCTCGAAGTGGAAACCGAGGAGTCCCGCTACGGTGCCGACGAATCCATCGAAGAGTACCCGGACGTCGACGACTGACCGGACCGGGAGCCGCTGCCGGGCCGCGGTGGCAGGCGCGGCTGTGTTAACACACCCCAACTAGGTAGCAGTAACTGTCGTTATGAGCGCTCATAACAACAGTTACTGCTACCTAGTTTCGTGGCAGGTGGCGGACTTTAGATGGCCTTGCCCGGGTTCAGGATGCCGGCCGGGTCAAAGAGTTCCTTGATCCTGCGCTGGAGCTCCCTGACGGGTTCCGCCTGCTCCAGGCCCAGCCAGCGCAGTTTGTACTGCCCGATCCCGTGCTCGCCGGTGATGGTGCCGCCCATTTCGAGGGCAGCCTCGATGGAGGCATCCAGGGCAAGGTTCAGCCGGGCCATGGCGTCAGCATCCACCGCGCTGTCCTGGCGGTCGATCCAGAACGTGGGGTGCAGGTTGCCGTCGCCCGCGTGCGCCACCACCTTCAGGCTCACACCATGTGTTGCCGCGAGGTCTTCCAACGCCGCGACGTAATCCACCAGGCGTGAGCGCGGCACGGCCACGTCCTCGCCCACACGGTATTCGTCATCCACTTCCGCGCCCCGGCTGTTCCGGCGGAGCTCCACGAGCTGCTCGGCTTCCGCCGTGGATTCCGTGCTCACCGTTGCCCCGCCGGCCGCGAGAACGGAACGCACGACGTCGGCCTCCGCCGCTGCCCCGAACCCGTCGGTCTGGATCAGGAGCAGCGAACGGCCGCGGGAGCTCAGGTCGGAGCCGTGGAGTTCGTCCAGCTGGGCAAGCGTCCCGCCGTCGAGCAGTTCCATGATGGCCGGCTGCACGCGGGCCCGGCCCACCGCCAGGACGCCGGCAGCGGCCTGCCTGAAGTCCGGGTAGAACGCGGCGATGGTGTGCACGTCACGGGGCAGGTACTTGAGCCGGACGGTTGCCCCCACCACGATCCCCAGAGTGCCCTCGGAACCAACAAACAGGCCCGTCAGGTCGTAGCCCGCCACGCCTTTGAATGTCTGGTGGCCGGTGTGGATGAGGGACCCGTCGGCCAGGACGACATCCAACCCCAGCACCGAGTCGCGGGTGACGCCGTACTTGGCGCAGCGCAGTCCCCCGGCATTCGTGGCAACGTTGCCGCCGATCGTGGAGGAACGGAAGCTCGCCGGATCCGGCGCGTACATCAGGCCATGCACTGCGGCGGCCTCGTTGAGGGCGGCGTTGACCACGCCGGGTTCGACGACGGCGGTCTCGTCGTCAGGGTTGAGGTCAAGAATGCGGTTCATCCGTTCCAGGGACAGGACTACGCAGTTCCTGCTCGCGTGCGCGCCACCGGAAACGCCTGTTCCGGCTCCGCGGGCCACGACGGCGACGTTGAGGGCCGCACACAGCCTGACCACGGACTGCACGTCCGCCACAGACCCGGCGAAGACCACCGCTTCGGGGAGCTGGAAATCCGTGATGGGGGCCTGGTCCACGGCATACTTCGCGAGCAACTCCTCTTCGGTACTGACCTGTCCTGACCCGAGGGCGCCCACCAGCTCTTCAACCAAGCTGCCCACGCAGGCCTCCCGTTCGTCGTCGTTGTCGTTCTCCCCAGTCTAGGGCGGGCCACGACGTCACAAACGCGTCACAATCCCGGGCTGCTGCAAGCGTTTCCACAGGTCAGACACATTTCTCCTAGAACACCGAATTGCATCAGCAAATACATGCTGGAAGCGTTTCCATATCATGACGCTGCTCAACTAGGCTGATCAGCATGTCTGTTGATTCCATGATCACCAATGCAGCTCCGCTGGCAGGTCCGCTGACCCTCATCCACGATGCCGACAACGCCCCCGGCTGGTGGCGCTCCGCCGTCATCTACCAGGTGTACCCGCGGTCCTTCCGGGACCTCAACGGCGACGGCATCGGCGATCTCGCCGGGATTACCGCGGAACTGCCGCAACTGGCCGAGCTGGATGTGGACGCCGTCTGGCTGTCGCCCTTCTACGAATCCCCCCAGCGCGACGCCGGCTATGACGTCAGCGATTACTGCGACGTGGATCCGATCTTCGGCACCCTGGGTGACTTCGACGTCATGATTGCCGAGGCCAACCGTCTGGGGTTGCGGGTCATCGTGGACCTGGTTCCCAACCACTGCTCGGACCAGCACGTTGCCTTCCAGGCAGCCCTCGCCTCCCCTGCAGGGAGCCCGGAGCGCGACATGTTCATCTTCCGGGACGGGGCGGGGCCTGAAGGCCACGAACCGCCCAACAACTGGCAGTCCCATTTCGGCGGTCCGGCCTGGACCCGGGTCACGGGGCCGGACGGCCAGCCGGACCAGTGGTACCTGCACCTGTTTGATTCTTCCCAGCCGGACTTCAACTGGGATAATCCGGCAGTGCACGCCGAATTTGAGCGGGTGCTCCGTTTCTGGCTGGACCGCGGCGTCTCCGGCTTCCGGGTGGACGTTGCCCACGCTTTGGTCAAGGCACCGGGCCTGCCCGCCTGGGGCGGCCGGGCCGACGGCGGCAGCTCGGACGGTTTCCCCGGCCACGAGGCTCCGATGTTCGGCCAGCCGGCCCTGCACGACATCTTCCGGGCCTGGCGCCTGATCCTGGACGGGTACGGGCCGGACCGCATTCTGTGTGCCGAAGCCAACGTTGACCCACTCCCCCGCCTCGCCGACTGGGTCCGGTCCGATGAAATGCACCAGGCCTTCAACTTCCCCTACCTGCACGCCGGGCTGGACGTTTACCGGATGCGCAGTGTTATTACGGACTCGCTGACTGCCCTGGACGCAGTCGGAGCCACCAGCACATGGGTGCTCTCCAACCACGACGTGGTCCGGCATTCCAGCCGCTTTGGTTACAACGGGTCCGGTCCGCGCGATGGCGACGGCATCGGTGCGGCCGATCCGCAGCCGGATACAGACCTGGGCCGCCGGCGTGCAGCCGCCGCCTCCCTGTTTATGCTGGGACTGCCCGGCGCCGCCTACCTGTACCAGGGTGAGGAGCTTGGGCTGCCGGACGGCATCGATATTCCGGAGCACCTGCGGCAGGATCCCACGTTCGCACGCACCGGAGGGGCCCGGCTGGGCCGCGATGGCTGCCGGGTCCCCCTCCCGTGGCGCAGCACAGAACGGCACCTGGGCTTTGGCTCCGGCCAGGATCCCTGGCTTCCCTTGCCAGCGAGCTTCGCGGACCTGGCACGGGACGCACAGGCCGCATCGCCGTCGTCGCATCTATCCCTGTACCGGAACATGCTGGCGCTGCGCCGCGAACTGGGTTTGGGCCGCGGGTCACTGGCTTGGGCCGAGGACTGGTGCAGCGGTTCATCACTGGCCTACCTGAACGGCGATACGCTGGTGCTCATGAACCTCAACCACGAACCGCTGGAGATGCCGGCAGGCAGCGTCCTCGTCCGCAGCGCCGGCTCTGACTCTGGCTCTGACGCACCCCATTTCCTGGCGTCCGGGGAAACCGCGTGGCTGCGGGTTGGCGGAGGCGACGCGGCATAGTGGGACTTGCGGGCATCAAGGACGTTGCCGACCGCGCCGGGCTGTCGATCGCCACTGTGTCACGGGCGCTCAGCGGCAAGGCGAACGTGTCGGCCAAGAGCCGCCAGCTGGCAAAGGCGGCAGCCGACGAACTGGGCTTCGTCCCGTCGTACCACGCGTCCAGCCTGGCTTCAGGCCGTAACCACAACGTGGGGCTGGTGGTCCCGTCCATCCACCGCTGGTACTTCTCGTCCGTGGTGGAGGGCGTGTCCGGCACCTTGCTCGATGCCGGCTACGACCTCACCCTGTACAACGTGGGTGACCGGCCGGAACGCCGCCACAGCGTCCTGAACGACTTCCTGCTCCGCAAGCGGCTGGATGCGGTCATCGCTGTGGCGCTGGTCCTGAGCGAGTCAGAAATCAAACAGCTCCTGGCAATCCACCGCCCGATCGTCGGCATCGGCGGTGCCCTGGCCGGCGCATCCACCATCAGGATTGATGACGCCCGCCTGGCCCGGACAGCCACCGAGCATCTCCTCGGGCTGGGCCACACGCGTATCGCACACATCACCGGCGATGCCGAATTGAACCAGGACTTCAAACTCCCCGGGATACGCCGCGCCGGCTTTGAGGCAGCAATGCAGGCTGCGGGGCATGCTGTCCGCCCCGAATGGGTAGTGTACGCGGACTTCACTATCCAGGGCGCCTACGTGTGTGCCCGTAATCTCCTGGCCTCCGCAGCCGGGCGGCCCACTGCGGTTTTTGCAGCCTCCGATGAGATGGCGATCGGGACCATCCTTGCCGCCCGCGATTTCGGCCTGCGCGTGCCGCAGGATCTCTCCGTGATCGGCATGGACGGGCACGAACTGGGCGAGGTCTTTGGGCTGACCACCATCAACCAGGATGCGCGCGGCCAAGGCGCCCTGGCGGCCCGCATGCTGTTGGAAACGCTCGACGCCGGCGCACAGCGGCCTGCCAAGGGCACGCCAACGTCAGCGGCGGCCACGGACCGGGAATACCCCACAGAGTTTCTGGTCCGGAACAGTACGGCTGTCCCGCCTTCCTGACCCTGCCCCTCAGTCCATTCTGAGCTGGGTCCGTACAGGACTGGACCTGCTCTGGGCCGGGACGTCCTGAGCTCCGTCTATTCTGAGCTCGATCTATTCTGAGCTGGCCGTCACGCCTAAGCTTCCCCGCCCATGAACCTCACGAAACGGTCCAGCACCTTCGGCCAGCCGGCAGCATAGTCGGCGCGCGCTGCGGCAGGATCCTCCGCACCTTCCCAGCCGTTGTGGGCCAGGCGCAGCTCGGTCCCGGATTCCACGGCCCTGAACGCTACTCGCAGCTCGGTGGACCAGATAGCGGTGGTCCCGGGATGCCAGGACGCGTGGAAGGAAAGCGGCGGCTGCCAGTCATCTATGGAACCCCAGACGGCGGTCCTGCCGTCGTCAGCTGTCTCCACGATGAGGTTCTCTTCAAACTCAACGTAAGATCCTGCACCGTACACACCGTGTGAATCCAGCGGCCACCACAAGTGCGTGTGATCCGTGAAGCCGGCGAACGCCTGCGCCACCGGCCCCGGCACTGTGACAGTGCAGATGACAGCTTCCAGGCTCTCTGCGGGCTCAACTGAGGCAGGCAGGACGTCGTCCGCATGGCTGAAAAGGTTATCCATGGACGTCAACTCTACGCGGCTCCACAGGTGTGGATGTTTGTGGTGTGGTGGTTAAAGTGGGAGAGCCCCCCAACCTGGTGGTTGGGGGGCTCTCGACCATTTTTTAATGATGTTCCGGCGGTGACCTACTCTCCCACACCCTCCCGGGTGCAGTACCATCGGCGCTGTGGGTCTTAGCTTC
>NZ_PJIW01000028.1:0-47246 GCF_002929755.1 Arthrobacter sp. 4R501
CCGGAGCGCAGAAGCAAGCTCAGCGAAAGACACCGAAAGGGCCTCCGCCGCCGCCACAGCTGCTCTGCTATCCATACCCAAATCATCCCCGGAGGGGCTGACAATAACGGCGAGGCTGAACGGCTATGTGGATAACCCTGCGACCATAAGGAATCGTCAACGATCTGCCCCCGTACCCGTCGCTGCAATGCAGGGCATTTCGCGCGCGTGGGGCTTAAGGATTGATCCGATAGCGCTGCGGTAGGCGCGGAGGCTTAGACCCGCCCCAGCGAGTCGATGTCCTCAAGGAACAGCTCGTGGACGTCCTGGCTGACGGTGGTCCGGGTATCGCCAATCGCGTCGAGGTAGTCCTCGGTGCAGGGCCCCTTCCGGACCGCCTCGCGAACTGAAGAATTGCCTCCGGAAGCCGCGCCGCCGTCGTCGTACACTGCCTTTTCCAGCGCCCGCTGGGAGGCGCTGCGGGCGGCGTACTCAATGTCCGCGGGGGAGAAGCCTTCGGTCCGCTCCACCAGGAGCTCCACGTCCACATCGTCCACCACGGTGGCGGGGATGAAGCGCTGCCACATGGCTTCGCGGGCCTGGCGGTCCGGCAAGCCGATGGGGATGACGTAGTCGAACCGGCCGTGGCGCAGGAACGCCGAATCCAGTGCGCGGATGAAGTTGGTGGCGCAGACCAGCAGGCGGCCGGGCTGTTCGCGGAACGCCGGGATGATCTTCAGGAGCTCGTTGGTGACACCCTGCAGGGGCGACGGCGGTTCCCCCGAACGCTGGGAGGCGATCTCCTCCACCTCGTCGATGAACACCACGCAGTGCTCCAGCTCTGCGATCTCCAGGAACGTTTCGCGGAGGGCCCCGGCGAGGCCCTTGGGATCGGAGGCCAGCCGGGACGGGAAAACCTCCACGAACGGCCACTCGAGCCGGGACGCGATGGCCTTCGCAAACGTGGTTTTGCCGGTCCCCGGAGGACCGAACAGCACCACGGCGCGCGGCGGCACCACGCCGTATTCATCGGCGAGGTCGGCCTCGGCGAGGGGCAGGACCAGCCGGCGTTCCAGGAGTTCCTTTTCTTTGCGCATGCCGGCCACGTTCTCCCACAGGTCGCGGGCCAGGATCCGGCCGCCCAGCTGGCCCAGCGCGCCGAGCTCCTGACGCTGCACGGGGATAGTGCGCTCGAAGTAGCGCAGGTTCTTCTTGAGCGCGAAGCCGCGGCTGAGGAATGCCTCCACCCGGGTTTCCGCTTCCGGCATCAGCGCGGAGAGCTTGTTGAGGCCGTGCGGGGCCATGCGGTTTTCGACGGCGGCGAGCAGCGACGTGCCGATCCCGCGCCCGCGGTATTCAGGGAGTGTGGCCAGGAAGACGATCCAGCCCTGGTCATGCGCGGCGCGGCCGACGGCGGCGCCCACCACCTGATCGCCCTGCACCGCCACCACTGCGTGGTCCTTTTCGCAGGATGCCAGCACTTCGGAGAGGGCATACACGGGCTCCACATCAGAGGCCTTGAGCGACTCCCAGAGGTGCAGGATGCCGTCCAGGTCTGCGGAATGGAAATCCCTGATGCGCCAGTTGGTCATGCCGTGTCTCCCGGGTGGTTCGTCATTGAACGGGTCAGTGAGCTTCGTCGTTGAACTGCAAAAAGCGCTGTGACGCGCTCTGCTGAGCATAGGCGATCAGACCGCGGCGAAGGGTTGCGGGAGCGTTGCATTACGGAACGTACGACGGCGGCACCTGGGTTCCGTGTCCACAGAACCCAGGTGCCGCCGTCGGGCGTCACGGCCGCTTTGGCCGGGCAGGGCGTTACTTCTTGAAGGTCTCCGCGGGCGGGTTGGCGATGACGGGGGCTGTGCCGGTGAAGCCGTCGCGGGTCTCGGCGATTTCACGGATGCGGGCCCGGCAGGCGTACCAGCCGAACACCATCAGCACGGAGGCGATGGCCGTGACCAGCATGGTGAGCGGGGATTCGATGAAGACCATGACCAGGACGCTGGCGAGGAAGAGCAGCGAAAGGTAGCCGGTGTAGGGGGCGCCGAACATCCGGAACGACGGGCGCTTAAGCCAGCCCTTGTTCGCCCAGCGTTGGAGCTGGATCTGGCAGAGCACGATGGTTGCCCAGGTCATGATGATGCCCACGGAGGCGACGTTCAGCACGATCTCGAAGGCCTGCGCGGGCACGAGGTAGTTCAGCGGGACGCCGAGGAGGGATACTCCGGCGGTGATGGCGATCCCGCCGTAGGGGACGCCGGCCTTGTTCATCCGGCCGGCGAATTTCGGGGCGGAACCGTTCACGGACATCGAGCGGAGGATGCGTCCGGTGGAATATAGGCCGGCGTTCAGGGAGGAGAGCGCGGCGGTGAGGACCACCAGGTTCATGATCACGTCCACACCCTGGATGCCGATGGATCCGAAGAACGTCACGAACGGGCTGACGCCCTTTTCGTAAGACGTGTACGGCAGCAGGAGGGCGAGGAGGATGACGGAGCCGACGTAGAACACGGCGATGCGGAAGACCACGGAGTTGATGGCCTTGGGCATGATCTTTTCGGGGTTCTGGGTTTCGCCGGCGGCGGTGCCGACGAGTTCGATGGAGGCGTAGGCGAACAGGACGCCTTGCATGAGGATGATCATGGGGAGCAGGCCGTTGGGGAAGATTCCGCCGTTGTCCGAGAGGAGGCTCAGGCCCACGGGCTGGCCGTCGACGGGCGTGCCGAAGATGACGAAGTAGGTGCCGACGACGAGGAAGACCACGAGGGCGGCGACCTTGATCAGGGCGAACCAGAATTCCATCTCGCCGAAGACCTTGACGGAGACGAGGTTCAGGGCGAGGACCACCACCAGGGCGATCAGGGCCCAGGCCCACTGCGGGACCTCGGCCATCCAGGGGATGTAGTTGCCGAAGAAGTTCATGTACAGGGCGGCGGCGGTGATGTCCACGATGGTGGTGGTGGCCCAGTTGATCCAGTAGAACCAGCCGGACACGAACGCGGCTTTCTCGCCGAAGAATTCACGGGCGTAGGAAACAAACGAGCCCGAGGACGGCCGGTGCAGCACCAGCTCGCCCAGCGCCCGCAGGATGAGGAACGCGAAGAAGCCGCAGACGGCGTAGGCGATGACCAGCGACGGGCCGGCGGCATTGAGGCGGCCGCCGGCACCGAGGAACAGGCCGGTGCCGATCGCGCCGCCGATGGCGATCATCTGGATCTGCCGCGGTTTGAGGTTCTTGTGGTAGCCCTGGTCCTCCGCGTGCAGGGCACTCTCAGAGGCGTGCGCCTGGGGCGGGACCGTGTGGTCCGTGATGGGGGAATGTGTCATGGGGATGTCCTTTAGGGCTGTTTGCTGAGGTTCGCCAGGCGTTCAGGACTGAGGAGTTCCTGGAGCTGGGCGGCGGTGAGCAGGCCGTGTTCGAGCACGAGTTCGGCCACACCCTTGCCGGTGGCGAGAGCCTCCTGGGCGATGGCGGTGGCGGTGGCGTAGCCAAGGTGGGGATTAAGGGCGGTGACCAGGCCGATTGACTGTTCCACGGTGAGCCGGAGGTGACCGGTGTTGGCGGTGATGCCCCGGACGCAGCGTGCCGTGAGGGTGCGGCAGGCTGCTTCGAGGTGGGAGATGCTCTTGTGGAGGCTGTGGACAATGATGGGCTCGAAGGCGTTGAGCTGGAGCTGGCCGGCTTCGGCGGCCATGGTGATGGTGACGTCGTTGCCGATGACCTCGTAGGCCACCTGGCTGACCACTTCCGGGATGACCGGGTTGATCTTGCCGGGCATGATGGAGGAGCCGGACTGGACGGCCGGCAGGTTGATCTCGCCGAAGCCGGCGCGCGGGCCGGAGGAGAGCAGACGGAGGTCGTTGCAGATCTTGGACAGCTTCACGGCCACGCGCTTGAGGACGCCGGACAGGTGCACAAAGGCGCCCACGTCCTGGGTGGCTTCGATGAGGTCGACGGCGGTGACCAGGGGGAGCCCGGTGACCTCGGCCAGGTGCCGGCAGGCTGCCTCGGTGTAGCCGGCGGGGGCATTCAGGCCGGTGCCGATGGCGGTGGCGCCGAGGTTGATTTCGTGGATGAGCAGTTCCGCCTCGGCCAGGCGCAGCCGGTCCTCGCCGATGGTGATGGCGTACGTGCCGAACTCCTGGCCCAGCGTCATGGGGACGGCGTCCTGCAGTTGGGTGCGGCCCATCTTCACCACGGTGCGGAATTCCAGTGCTTTGGCGGCGAAGGCCTCTTCGAGTTCTGCCAGTGCGTCCAGCAGTTCCCGGCCGGCGAAGATGGTGCCCAGCTTCACAGCGGTGGGGTACACGTCGTTGGTGGACTGGCTGAGGTTCACGTGGTCGTTCGGGTGCAGGCGGGTGTAGTCGCCCTTGGGGTGGCCGAGGATTTCGAGGGCGCGGTTGGCGATGACCTCGTTCGCGTTCATGTTCGACGACGTCCCGGCGCCGCCCTGGATCACGTCCACCACAAACTGGTCGGCCAGTTGGCCGTTCATCACGTCGGTGCACGCCTGTTCGATCGCGTGGCCGCGTTCGGCGTCCAGCAGTCCCAGTTCGCGGTTGGTGCGGGCGGCGGCGAGTTTCACGGCGGCCAGTCCCCGGACCAGGTGCATGTTGGAGGACAGCGGCTGCCCGGTGATGGGGAAGTTTTCGACGGCGCGGAGCGTGTGGACGCCCCAGTAGGCGTTGCCTGGGACGTCGCGGTCACCCAGAAGGTCATGCTCGGACCGGGTTTCGGTGACGGCATCCACGGCACTCAGGTTGGTGGTCAGATTGGTCATGGGGGTCCTCACAGGGCTTCGTTGGCGGGCGCGGACAGGATAGGTGCAGGCAGGAAATCTGTGGGCCGCAGCAGGCCCACTTTGTGGCCGCCGCCCAGGACAGGGGCTGTGCCGATGCCGGCGAGCGGCGCAATGTCCACGCCGAGGGATTCAAGAACGTGGACTGTGGCGGGCATCCGGGCGCGGTCCCCGCCGTCGGAAATCTTGACGGCAACTGCGCGGCCATCCGGCAGGCCGACGAGCTGCACACCTTCAAAACCGTCCTTCGCCACAGAGCCGGGCAGCAGTCGCATCAGTTCCGTGACGTCCCGGCGATCGCCGGCCACCATGTCAGGGTGCTGCCGCATGGCGAGCCCGACGGCGGCTTCCGCAAGCAGCGGGGCGGTCCCGCCGTCGTCGGAGGTGCTGACGATGGTAATCGCGGTGGCGGCCGCCGCGATGGCACCGAATGCGCGGGCCATGCTGTGGAGGGTGAGGGCGAAGAGGGGCGTCCCGCAGCCGTCCGTGCTGCGGGCAAAGGCCTCTTCGCCGGTCAGTTCGGTGACGGTGGCGGCGATCAGCTGCTGCAGCGGGTGGGAAGGATCGAGGTAACCCTTGACCCGCCAGCCGTTGATGACGCACGTGGCGGCCATGGCGGCGTGCTTGCCGGAGCAGTTCTGGGTCAGCTGGGTGGCGCGGAAGCCGGTGCGGAGCCAGTCCTCGCGCTCGCCGGTGCCGTAGGGCAGGTCGGTGCTGTTCTCGAGGTCGCCCACAGCAAGCCCGTGCATGGCGAGGATGCGCTGGGTGCCGCCGCGGTGTTTGGCTCCGCCGGAGTGGCTGGCTGCGGTCAGGGCGAGCAGATCGGCGGGGAGGTTCAGGCCGGCGCGGACCATGGCCACGGCCTGCAGGGGTTTGAGGGAAGAGCGCGGGTAGAACGGCGCCAGCGGGTCGCCTGCCGTTGCCAGGATCGAGCCGTCGGCTGCCGTGGCGATGGCCGAGCCGTAGTGGACGCTTTCCACGAGGCCGTCGCGGGTGGCGACCACCAGGGGTGCGTGCCGGGCGAGCATCCCGGCTTCGGTGCCGGTCAAAAATGCGTGTGCGGCCGTGCCGGGGACAGCGGTTTGGGCAGCAGGAAGGGCAGGGGCAGGCATGGAGTCCTAAGGTCTTTGTTAGGGGAGTTACTTGTTGAGGATGGAGTCGAGGGCGACGCCCACAGCGCGCAGGTGTTCGGCCATGGCTAGGCTTGCGGCCTCGGCGGAACCGGCTTCGATGGCCGCGAGGATCTGCTGGTGCTCGGTGTCCGACGCGTTCTGGCGGTCGGCCACCATGTTCAGGGTTTCCGACTGGAAGGCCAGGGCTCCCCGGATGTCTGCCACCACGCTGGCGAACACCTTGTTGCCGCTGGCGCGGGCGATGGCGGCGTGGAAACTGGAGTCCAGGGCAACCCAGGATTCCGGGTCCGTTTCCGTGGTCATGGCGGCGACGATGTGCCGCAGCGTCTCGAGTTCCTGGTCCGTCCTGCGCTGGGCGGCCAGCCCTGCTGCCGGAACCTCGATGTGCGGGCGGGCCTCGGTGAGGTCCCGCGCAGAGTAATGCCCCAGGGTCAGGTCACTGGCCACCTTGTTGGCGACCACAAACGTGCCCTTCCCTGTCTTGGTGACAGTCAGGCCCAGGGCGGTGCAGGAGCGGAGCGCCTCGCGGATGACCGAGCGGCTGACCCCGTACTGCTGCGAGAGCATCGCCTCGGAGCTGAGCTTGCCGCCCACGGCCACGGTGCCGGATTCGATATCGGTGCGGATGGCGTTGAAGACAGCTTCCGCCGCGCTGAGACGGGCCAGCGGTTGGGCGTCGAGCCGCTGGGCTCCGGGGGACTGGTGTCCGGAGGGCTTCGCAGGATGCCCTGCTGTCCGGCTGTCTGACAGGTTCACGCCTCAAATATGGCACGGGTCACAGTGTGTGTCAATGCGGGTACCCGAGGGGCCTGCGGGCCCTGGCCCGAGGAGGTTGAATCCCCGGACCAGGGTCCGCCGGCCGTCAGGGTCGGGACAAGCCGTCAGGTTCGCACAAGGAGTTGCAGAATGCGGGCCGCCGCTCAGGGAACTGGTTGCCGGGACCGTGCAATCGTGGGGATGAGGGCGTAGAAGGGGGTGCAGCCGCCTCTTGTCCCGGGGGAAATGTTGGAGCGGACCAGCGAAGCGGCCTCGAGGGCAGCCAGATGGTAGCGGACGTTTTCCCGGGAGGAATTGATGGCGCTGCTGATGTCGGACACCTTGCTCGCTCCGTTACGGGCGAGATGCTCGATGATCATTGACCGGACGTCGCGGCGACGGTCCGCGTCTTCGGGGACCGTGAGTGAATGAATCATTTTTCGCATGCCTTTCAGTGCGTGACTCGATCAGCGCATTGCCGGAGCGGGGACGCGGGTCTCTTCTGCGTCCTCAGCCGGGAGGCCGGTGGCGTCGGGCGTGGCGGGTCGGGCCTGTGGAACACCAGGCCGCTGATGATTCCCATCAGGAGCGAGGCCAGAATCCATTCCGTTGATTTGATTTTCAAAGTCAGTCCTTGGCTAAGTGCCGGGATTCAGCCCCCGGAAGGGACCTCGTCTTTGAGTCTCTGAACCCGGCGGGGATTTTGGGCACAACGATGTGCCCCGGATCAGATGGTGATCGGAGGGACGGGCGGTTGGGGCCTGTTTTGCTGAGGTTGGCCAGGTGTTAGGGGCTGGGAAGTTCCTGGAGCTGCGGACAAGCCGCCGCAGGGTGTTCTGCTGTCCGGCTGTCCGACAGGTTCACGCCACAAATATGGCACGGGCCATAGTGCGTGTCAATGTTTGTGACGGCGCTGTTCAGGAGTGCGCGGCGTTGCGGCGCTGGGCCTTCAGGAGCCGCAACCCGCTGGCCAGCACGCCCACATGGCTGAAGGCCTGGGGGAAGTTGCCGAGGAATTCCCCGGTGTCCGGATGGATCTGTTCGGGGAGCAGCCCCAGGGGATTCGCGCGGCTGCACAGGGATTCGTACAGTTCGTGCGCCTCGTCAAGCCGCCCTTGCCCGGCCAGGTTGTCCACCAGCCAGAAGCTGCACAGCAGGAAGGCGCCCTCGCCGCCGGGAAGTCCGTCCGGCGACTCCTGCGGCAGGTAGCGGAACAGCAGCCCGTTCCCGGCGTCCAGGTTCGCCGCGATGGCCTGGGTGGTGGAGACCATCCTCGGATCGTTGAATGAAATGACATTCCGGATGGGGAGGGACAGCAGCGCGGCGTCCACACCGCCGGAACCGCCCAGCTGTTCGGTGAAGGTGCGCCGTTCCGGATTCCAAGAGAGTCGGAGCGTGGCGTCATGTATCTCCCGGGCGGCGGCCTCCCACCGCCTCTTCGGATACGGCAGCCTGTGCTTCCGGGCGATCTGGATTGCCCGGTCCAAAGCCACGTGGCACATGGCTGCCGAGTATGTGAAGGGTCGCCCGGCGCTCCGTACTTCCCAGGGGCCGCTGTCGGGTGTTTTCCAGCTGGTGATGGCTGCTTCCACAATGGGGGTCAGTGCCGCCCATAGATGCTTATCCACTGGCTGGCCGCTGTTGGACCACTGGTAGGCGATGTCCACGATTTCACCGTAGACATCATGCTGCAGTTGGTGGATTGCGCCGTTTCCCCAGCGCACAGGTGCGGAACCGCGGTAGCCCCGCAGCACCGGATCCTCCACTTCCTCCGGCGGCTGCGAACCGTCCAGTGCGTACATAATGTGCGGGACGCCGTCGCGCTCTACATTGGTCAGCACCCAAGCCAGGAACACATCCGCGTCGCTGGGGTCGCCGATCCGTCTAAAGACGTAGTTGGAGAAGGACGCGTCCCGAACCCAGGTGTAGCGGTAGTCCCAATTGCGCGGCGAGCCTGGCCATTCGGGCAGGGAAGATGTGGCCGCTGCCATGATGGCGCCGGTCTCCGCATGGTCGAGCAGCTTCAAGGTCAGGGCCGAGCGCTTCATCAGGTCTGCCTGGGAGCCTTCGCAATCCAGGCCCGAGGACCACTCCCGCCAGGCCCTCACGGTCTGGTCGATGAGCTTCCTCGCGTCCGGCCGTTGCCGCAGCCGGAAGCGGCCCGACCAGTGCAGGGAGACTGTCAGTGTTTCGCCGGCGCGCAGCGTCAGCTCGGTACTGAGTCCACGCCCGTCGGGCCGGAGCTCCACCGATGACCACAGGTAGACCTCCGCTGTGCCGTTCACCGGCCAGTCGAACCTCCACCCGGATGCAAGCTGGTCAAAGGTAGTGCCAACCTTCGGCGCCAGGCGCACGCGCACCCGGATATCGCCGCCAACTGCCTCCGCGTACCGGAGTAGTTCATGCCGGCCGGCCGGAACAGGTTCGCCGAGGTTAGCGCCGGAACGGAGGGACATGCAGTCCGTCACCTTGAGCGTGCCGTGGTCAGATAACAGCGAAGTGACCAGCACCCCGGAATCTTCTGTATACCGCTGCGTGGAGGACACGAGCGGCAGCGGCGTGATCTCAAGGAGGCCGCCCGCATCCGTGTCCAGAATGCCTGCCAGGAAGGGCGGGCTGTCGAATTCGGGCAGGCAGAGCCAGGAGATTCCGCCGTCCCGCCCCACCAGGGCGCAGGTGGAACCATCGCCGATGAGGCCGTGATCCTCGATGGGCAAGTACCCGTCGAGACGCTCCACCGGGCGCGGAAACGCCGGAGCATGCATGCCTGCTGGCTCCTTCAGATTCTTTGATCCTGGTACTTAGATTCTCCCGCCGTTCTGCGTGTTGCGCCAGCAATCGGGGCAGGGGACTTCGCGAACTCATCACGGCTGATCGGTACGAACGTGCCGTTCAGCCCTATGCAGAAGCAAATGCCAAGGCTTAAGCTGGCTGCAAGCTGGATTCGGAACGATCGTACCTATTGGAGTTGCTCATGGCCGACGCATTTGGGGATCAGTTGCCTTCAGAGGTCCGCTCGCGCCGCCTAGCGCTGGGCCTGACCCAACAGGACCTCGCAGACCTGGCCGGGGTCTCGGAACGCTTCGTCAGGTTCGTTGAGCAGGGCAAGCGCAGCGTCCAGCTGGACGCCCTGTTGGCCGTCCTGGACACGCTGGGCCTGGAGCTCCGGATCACCACCAGGACCAGCAAGGGTGCCCGCGCGCTCGCAGGCCATACCAGCGGCCAGGAACCACGGCGATGAAACACCGCGTCGCAGACATCTACAAGGCCGGGGTGCTTGCAGCGCGGCTTGAACGGCACGACGGCGGCACCCGGTTCAGCTACCTGCCGGCCTACCTCCAAAGCGGGGGACTCGCCGTCGCCAGTTCCCTGCCGCTCACCGCCGCCCCCGTCGATTCAGCGGCGGGGGCGGCACCGCCCTATTTCACCGGCCTCCTGCCGGAGGGCCGCCGGCTCAACGCGCTGCGGCGGTCCATCAAGACCAGCGCCGACGATGACCTGTCCCTGCTGATCGCCGCCGGCGGGAACCCGGTGGGCGACGTCCAGATCGTGGGCCACGGCGAGCCGCTGGATCCCGACGAGCATGCTGTCCAGCTGGATCCCAAGCTGCCGGTGGACTTCGACAAGTTGCTCGGCGATCCGGACCTGATCGACCCCGTGGCGCTGGCCGGTGTGCAGGACAAGCTGTCTGCCGGCATGATCTCGCTCCCTGTGGCCAGCGCCGGCAGGCGGTTCATCCTTAAACTCAACGCCCCCGAATTCCCGCATGTGGTGGAGAACGAGCTCGTGATGTTCCGGTATGCGGCCAAGCTGCGGATTCCGCTGAGCCGGGTCCGGCTGATCCGGGACGTCGCGGGCCGGCCCGGGCTCCTGGTAGAACGCTTCGACCGGGTGCCAATCCCCGGTGGCGGGCCGGACGACGTCCGGCGACTGGCGGTGGAGGACGGGGCCCAGGTCCTGAAGCTCTACCCGGCGGACAAGTACAACGTGGCTTATGGGCAGGTCTGCCGTGCTCTGGCCGATTATTGCTCGGCGCCCCTCCCGGCCCTCCGGAACCTGGCGGTCCAGGGGGCGTTTGCGTGGCTGAGCGGCAACGGGGACCTGCACGCCAAGAACGTTTCCATGGTCCAGCAGCCGCATGGCGAGTGGACCATCGCCCCGGTCTACGACATTCCCTCCACCGTGGTCTACGGGGACAAGACCCTTGCGCTGACGCTGAACGGGAAGCGGAGCGGGATCTCGCGCCGGCACTTTCTTGGCTGGGCCAAGGACCTGGGACTGAGTGACCGCACGGCAGCCCAGGTGCTGGAGCTCGCCCTGAAGGCGTCAGGTCCGCTGATCGCCGACCTGGAGGCAGGTACCGCGTTCGCCGGGCTCGGAGGTCCGGAGAAGAACGACGACGGCGGCTCGCCGTTCCCGGACATGGTCACCAGGGCGTGGGTGAAGGAGCTCAAGCACCGCAGGCGCTTGCTGGAAGGCTGAGGCACCGCGGTGACTGCCGCCGTCGTGCGTGGTTAGAGGTGCTGGATGCCTGCCCGCTGCATGGCGTCCTTGTAGACGTCCACGCTCTTGGCGAGGAGATCCTCCTGTTTTGCTTCGGAAACAGCAAAGGCCCGCCCGCCGAGCGCGCTGGCCTTGTAGATCTTGATGCCGCTGTTCTTCAGGGAAGAATGGTAGGTCTTCTCGAAGAGGGTGAGGAACGTGGAAGCGTCCGTGCCGTGGGCGATGACTGCGGAGACACGGCGGTTGATCTTCAGGAACTGCCGGAAGGGCCGCAGGCCGTCAGTCTTCTCCTGGACGTTCAGCGCCGATGGAAGCTCCGGATCCCGCACCCACGGGTACGCATTCCACGGCATCACATAGCGCGGATCAAGCTCGGCAAGTTCGTAAATCTGGGTGGCGCGGCGGGCGGCTTCGTCGTCGTTGAAATGGGAGACGAAGCCGGATTCTGTGCCTTTGCCCGGACTGACGTGAAGGCTGACGATCCGGCATTCGTCCTCGTCGTGCACGGGGTCGATGTACGGGACGACGGACCCTGGCTTCTTTTCCATCAGTTCATCGCAGAGCTGCGTTACCGCCGCGATGTTTGGTTCCTGTAGCAGGGCCTTTTTTTCGTCCCAGTCAATCGTCACGATCTCTCCCTCAGCAGCACGGCGTCCAGAAACAGGCGTCTTAACCCACTCTACGCTTTTGGGCGTATGGGTGCGCAGTGCAAGTTAGCTCCGGACCGGC
Source organism: Arthrobacter sp. 4R501 (assembly GCF_002929755.1). Classification (NCBI taxonomy): domain Bacteria; kingdom Bacillati; phylum Actinomycetota; class Actinomycetes; order Micrococcales; family Micrococcaceae; genus Arthrobacter; species Arthrobacter sp. 4R501. Next base: position 11,900 of record NZ_PJIW01000028.1, read on the forward strand.
GCCTGGCCGGGTAACGTCATGATGATGAACAGGAAAACGCTCAAGTCCGACGGCTTTGCCGGCTTCCGGAGCTTCGACAGCCTTGAGATCATCAGGGTTCCGCAGGGGACCGGGGTGTTCGCCGTTCTTCGGCCGAATGAGTTCGAGCCGCATTTCCTGAAGATCAGCACCGCCGGGACCTTCAAGAAAAAGAATCCCACCCTGCCTGCGGCGGCCATTCTGGCGGAATGGGTGGACGGCGCCGATATTCTCTACCTTGGCAAAGCCGGGCCGGGAAGCAAGGGCAACCGCGGCCTCCGGAACCAGATCAAGGAGTTCCTGGATTTTGGGCGGGGCAGGCCGCCGGGGCATTGGGACGGCCGCCTCATCTGGCAGCTGACCCACACGGATGAACTCATCATGGCGTGGAAAGAGCTGCCCGCCGAAGAAGTAAACCAAGCCGAGGCCGCGTATCACGCAGCCTTTATTGCGGAGCATGGCCGGCTGCCGTACGCGAATCTCGTGCAGGCCAAGGTGCGGAACTAAGCCAGGCCGCCGTCGTACGTGAAGCGGCCGGCCACCAGCGTTGCCGCAACCGGCATGGCGGCGAATTCCGGGTCCGGCGAGGCCAGCGGATCGGCGTCGAGCACCACCAGGTCCGCCGGGTCCCCGGCCCGGAGCCGGCTCCGGCCCCGAGCTGAAGCGGCAAGTGCCTGCCGTCGGCTGATGCATTCCTGGGGATGCCACGGCCCGCGGGTGTCCTGCCGGGACCGGGTGCTGGCCGCGGACATCGCAGCCCACGGATCCAGCGGCGCAACCGGCGCGTCCGAACCCAGCGCCAACGTGGCTCCGGCGTTGAGGAGCGACCTCAGCGGAAACGCCCGCTGCGTGCGGCCGCCCCAGTTTGACTCTGCGGCGTCGCGGTCATCCAGTGCATGCACCGGCTGCACGCTTGCCGTAACCCCCAGACGCCCAAAGCGGGCCAAATCCTCCGTCCGGACAAACTGCGCGTGTTCAATCCGGCCGCCGATCCCTGCTCGCTCGAAGGCATCCAGCGCCACCTGGTTGGCGCCATCCCCGATCGCATGGACCGCCGGGACAAAGCCGTATGCCCGCGCCTGGCTAAGCAGGGACAACAAGTCATCAAAGCTGACCGTCAGCAGCCCGTAGCCGCCGTCGGGGTAGGGATCCACACAAAACGCCGTCCGGGTGTTCAGCGAACCGTCAATGAGCACCTTCAGCGGGCCGGCCCGCAGGAGCCCCTTGCCGCCGTCGAGCTCCAGGCCCGTGCGCATCCCGTCGTTACGGGCCCGCTCCAGGCCTTCGGCGTAGACGCCGGCATCCACCCTCAGGCTGTTGAATCCACCGGCGATGCGGCGCAGCCAGACGTCACGGTTCCAGGTCATTTCAAAATCAACGACGCCCACAATGCCCCGGGCGGATGCTGCTTCTGCGGCATCGCGGACCCAACCGTCCACCACTGAGTCCGGAAGTTGGCCCAGCTCACGGGTCAGTGCAAACGCAGGTTCCTCCCGGAGCAGGCCGCCGTCATCCACCTCCACTCCGTACCGCCGGGCTGCGGCGCTGTTCAGCCAGACACAATGCAGGTCGTGGCTGATCAGGGCGGTGGGCTGGTTGCCGGTGGCGGCGTCGAGCATTTCCAGAGTGGGGACGTCCGGCCACAGGGCGTCGCGGAAGCCCACCCCTACGGTGGTGACCGAAGGATCGGCGTCGTGAACAGAAAGTCCGACGGCGGCCGCCGCCTCTCGTGCGGATGCGGCGGCGGACAGGTCCAGCCTGTTTGAGTGCAGTGCCCACTGGGTCATGTGGACGTGCTCGTCCCAGAGCCCCGGAATGATGTAGCGCCCGTCCAGGCTGACCACGCGGGCGTCGCCCGGGATCCCGGCGCCGGCACTGATCCGGGTCACCATGCCGTCAACGATGTGCAGGTCCGAGACGGTGTCCTCGCCGGGCTGTCTGGCGGAGGTCAGGACGATGTTGTTCACAGTTCCAATTCTGATAGCTCAGTCGCGGAGCAGGACTCTGACCCGACGGGACATTGATGAAGGGTTTCGCAGCAGTCCCACGTACCGACGCTGCCGGCCTCGAGGGCCTAGGTTGCGGGGCCCTTGAGCCGTTCCATCTCGCGGCGGTCCTTTTTAGTGGGACGCCCAGCACCACGGTCGCGCTGCGGGAGGCCCAGTGCCGGCGCCACCGGCCTTGGCGGCGTGTGGTCGGTGAAGCAGTGCGAAGCCACCTCTGCGCCGACGCGTTTGGCGATCAGGCGGCGGACTTCGAGGGTGCGTTCGAAGCCGGACATCCGCACCGTGACGGTGTCGCCCGTGACCAGAGTGGCCGAGGCTTTGGCCGGGCTTCCGTTCAGCCGCACGTGCCCGGCCCGGCACGATGCGGTGGCGGCAGAGCGTGTCTTGTAGGCGCGGATCGCCCACAGCCACGCATCAATGCGGACGCTGGCGGGGGAGGACGGAAGGATGGTCATGGCTGGCACCGAGTATACGGCGTCGCGTTCTCGGAACGCACTACGCCGACACCCTGGCGGACGCGGGTAACGCTGCGGGGATGGGTGGCCCCGGGCAGGAGCCTCCTAGGCTTCGCGCGTGGCGGGGGACTTGGTCTGCGCCGGATCGCGCTCCGCGAGTGAGCCGATGGCGTGGTCGATCTTCTTCATGGTCTGCGGCTCCAGCGTCACGCCCGCGGCAGCCACGGTGTCTGCCAGCTGCTCGGGCCGGGACGCACCCACGATGGCCGAGGCAACGTTCGGGTTCTGCAGCACCCAGGCCACCGCGAGCTGGGGCATGGAGAGCCCGGCTTCCGCGGCGATCGGCCTGAGGTCCTGGACACCGGCGAGGACGTCGTCACGCATCCAGCGCTCGATCATCCTGGCGCCGCCCTTGTCATCCGTGGCGCGGCTGCCCGCGGGTGCAGGCTGGCCGGGCAGGTACTTGCCGCTCAGCACGCCCTGCGCCATGGGGGACCAGACAATCTGGGACACACCCAGTTCTTCCGACGCCGGCACAACGTCGGCTTCGATGACGCGCCACAACATGGAGTATTGGGGCTGGTTGGAGATCAGCTGGAAACCCAGTTCCTTGGACAGCGCGTGGCCGTCGCGGAGCTGGTCTGCGGTCCATTCGCTGACGCCGATGTACAGCGCCTTGCCCTGGCGCACAATGTCCGCGAACGCCTGCATGGTTTCTTCCAGCGGCGTCTCGAAGTCGTACCGGTGGGCCTGGTAGAGGTCCACATAGTCCGTCTGGAGCCGGCTGAGTGAGCCGTTGATCGACTCCATGATGTGCTTGCGGGAGAGGCCCACATCGTTCTTGCCCTTGGGCCCGGTGGGGCCGTAGACCTTGGTGAAGATCTCCAGGGACTCGCGGCGCTCGCCCTTCAGTGCCTCACCGAGGACTGTCTCCGCGGCGGTGTTCGCGTAGACATCCGCCGTGTCGAACGTGCTGATGCCGGCGTCGAGCGCTGCCCGTACGCACTGGGTGGCGACGTCGTTCTCCACCTGTGAGCCGTGCGTCAGCCAGTTGCCGAACGTGATTTCCGAGACTTTGAGGCCGCTGTTTCCGAGGTATCTAAATTCCATGGTTTCCACGCTAGCGGAGATAGCTATTGAGGGAAAGGGCTTTCCGAAAACGCGCGACGGCGGTGCGGCCGCCCCCGCGATCAGCGGCGGCGGAGTTCCGCGTACTCCAGGGACGGCACTATCGCCCCGGCGTCGCGCTCCACGAAGTTGGTCCCGGGCGGCACCAATTCGTCGATCGCATCCAGCACGGACTCGCCCAGGAGGGTGTCCGCGGCCTTGAGATAGGCCTTGAGATGGTCTTCGGTGCGGGGGCCGATGATCACGCTGCTGACGGCGGGGTGGTTCAGCGCAAACCCGATGGACAGTTCCACGAGCGAGATCTCCAGCTTGTCGGCCAGCCGGGCCAGCGCGTCCGCAGCCAGCAGCTTCCGCTCGCTGGACGGCCCGGAAATGTCGTAGCGTCCCGGAAGTGAATGGACTCGGGTTGGCGGTTTCCCGGCGTCGAGGACGAACTCGCCGGACAGCCAGCCCCCGGCCAGCGGACCGTACGCCAGCACGCCCAGGCCGTACTGCTGCGCGATGGGCAGGACATCGCGTTCGTTGCCGCGGACCAGCATCGAATAGGGGACCTGGTTGGCTACGGGCGGGATCAGGTGGTTGGTGGTGGCCAGCCACTGGGCCTCCACGAGCTGCGCCGGGGTGAACACCGAGGTGCCGTAGTAGAGGATCTTTCCCTGCCGGATGAGGTCGTTCAGGGCGGTGATGGTTTCGAGCACGTCGGTGTTGTAGTCCGGCCGGTGCGCCTGGTACAGATCGATCCGGTCCGTCTGCAGCCGGCGGAGGCTGCCCTCCACCGCCTGCATGATCCAGCGCCGGGAGTTCCCGGAGTGGGCGGGGTTGGCACTCATCTGGCCGTGGAACTTGGTGGCCAGGAAGACGTCGTCGCGGCGGCCGCGGAGCGCCCGGCCCACCACCTGTTCGGACTCACCCTGGGAGTACACGTCGGCGGTGTCCACCGCGGTGATGCCGGAGTCGAGGGCGGTCTGGATGATGCGGATGCTTTCATCCGCGCCGGTGGGGGCGCCGCCAGCCTGGGCGCCGCCGGCTGCGCCGCCCGGCCCTTCGCCAAAGTTCATGGTGCCCAGTGTGAGCGGGCTGATGGGCGTGCCGGACCGCCCGAACACACGAAGTTCGCTGAGGCTCATCCCCGGCTCCTCACAATCGATTTCCCACGCGGATTGCTGTGGATCGTCACGACGCTACACAAATTCGGCACTGTGCCGCAGGAAAGCGCCTTGGTGCTTCGCTTTTCGTAGCACGGGGTAACGCGGGCCGGGGCAGTGACGGTTTGTGACGGCCCGGGAGCCGCACGGTCCTCAGCTCCGGTCGGCAGGCAGCTTGGCCTTGAGGACGTTCGCGTGGCCGGACAACGACACCAGCGAGCCGGTGTCCAGCAGCGACAGGGGCGCGGGGGCGGGCGGCTTCGTGAAGGAGCGGGCGGCCCCAAGGCCGGCGCTCTCACGGCTGGGGTCGCGGTCGGAACTGTCCCGCGCAGGGTTGTCCTGGTGCAGCGCCGACTCCACCAACGGAGCCACGGCTTCCACCTTCGCTGCGGGAACGGAGGGGTCGGGAAGATCGCGGACCGAGATCTTGATTTCGGGGGCAGCGGCCCGGGCGCGCGCCATGGCCCGGGCATCCGCTTCGGCCACCGCGGTAGCCCAGTCCTCGGCAAGCACCGGGGGTTCCATGCGGGCCGCGGTGAGCAGCGGGTGATGCTCCACCGCATGGTGGAAGCGGGGCCGGAGTTCGGAGGGTTTCAGGAAGGTGCGGGCGTCTTGAAGGGCTTTGCGCCAGTCGCGCGGCGCTATCCTGCCAGCAGACGGGGCGGCAGCGCCGTCGTCGTGCGTTTCAACGGGAGCGCCCGACGGCGGCACGGACTCCCCGGTCAGGCGGACCAGGGGGAGGGTTTCGTGTTTGGGGAGCCTCCCAAAGAGGGCCATTACGGTCAGCACAAACAGACGCCCGGCGCCGGCAAGCAGCAAGGTGATGACCACCAGCAGGAACAGGCCCAGGAACATCAGGAGCGCCAGGCCGAGTGTGCCGAAAAAAGTCAGGTTGAGAGCGATCGTCGTTGAATCTCCCACGTCATCTCTCCTCTCTGCCGGCGGCGGAGTCCGTCCCGGCACACATCACCACGGGCAACAGCCCTCCTCCACCTTACGGACTATTTTTCGGTCCTGCGGGCTCCGGGCGGGGTTCGTCCGAGGTTGTTTCGAAGCTGTTACCGGATATGACGACACCGGCTGCGGCCTATAGTCGGAAGGGACCCTCGAGGCCGCCGGAAAGCGGTCCAGACAACCGCGACAGGAGCACCATGACCGAGAACCCGATCCACGCCGGCCCGTGCGTTTGCCTGTCCGGCGAGGCCTACGCGGATTGCTGCGGACGGTTCCATAATGGCGGGGCCGACGCCGCCACGGCGGAGCAGCTGATGCGCTCCCGCTACAGCGCGTTTGTCCTGCTGGACACCGAATACCTCCGGAAAACCTGGCACCCGGATACCGCGCCTTCGGATCTGGAGCTGGACCCGGCCATGGAGTGGCGCCGCCTGGACATCCTGTCCACGAGCCGCGGCGGCCCGCTGGATACTGAGGGGACCGTGGAGTTCAAGGCCCACTTCCGGCACGACGGCGAACGCGGAGTCCACCACGAAACCAGCCGTTTTGTCCGCGAGAACCGCCGCTGGTACTACGTCGACGCCGTGATGCTCGCCTAGCCCCCGTTGTACGTTTCGTCCGGCGTGAAGCCGGCCCGGTCCACCTTGCGGTGGAAGTGCATGCCCGCGAGGCCGCCGAGCACGGCACCCACCAGTGCGACCAGGGCCACCACAACGGCGGCAATGATGCTGGTGAGCGTCAGTTCGCCTTCGTTGATGGGGATCCGGGGGAAGCTGTTCAGGTTGGCAAGGACGTTGAACTGCTGGCCGGCGATGATGCCCAGCAGGGCAATCACCACGGCGGCAATAAGCGCCCAGATCCACACCATAAAACCCTGCCGGGCGCCGTTGAATCGGGCCATACGGCCGGCAACGTAGCCGCCGGAGTAGTAGGAGACGAACAGCACCACCAGCAGGACAATGATGCCCACCAGCCCGACGGCGCCGTTCGTCGTCACCTGGTTGACGGCCTCGTTCACGTCGGTGTTGTTCGCCAGGCCCACCGCGGTGCCGGCAGCGGCCACAAAGGCTGTGAGGAGGACGGCCATGCCGGTGGCAGCGAGCCAGCCGAAAAAGGCCGAGCCCACCTTGATGCCGCCGAACTGTTCCTTCTCCCTGGCTACGGCCGTCTGCTGGTCGGTCAGGCGCGGATCCGTCAGGCGGGGATCCAGCACCGAAGCGTCGGCCACCGGCGCTTCGGCTGCCGGGGCGTAGCCCTGCTCGGCATAGGGCGCCGGCGTCTGATCGAAGGCGCGCGTGGGCTCGCCACTGGCGAAGGATTGATCACGAGCAGTTTCATTCCGTAGATTCGCGTTCCGGGTCGTCGGCGGAAGCCTGTCCTCTGGGTCTGTTTGGTTGCTCATGGGTCAACTCAACCACTGGTGACCAGCGATAACAAGCCTGCTTATGAGTTGCTAGCGGTACTTCCGGTGCAGGTTCTCCTTGGTGGACGCCCCCGGCGTGGCATCGGCGATCCACGGACCGGTGCCCTCCGACTGATCCAGTACGCCCGCCTCAAGCCAGGTGTAATCCCCGGCCAGGACCTTGCGGGAGAGGATATGGTCGCCGTCGTCGGTGTTCCGCCACAGCTGGTCAAAGTACTCGTCAATCCGGACGCGGGCCTGCTCGCAATATGCCTCTGCCAGTTCGTAGGCACTGGCGGCATGTTCGGGCGTGGTGCGAAGGATCATTTCGGCCCGGGAACAGCAGGCGGCCATGGCAAACAGCTCGGCGCCGATGTCCACCACCCGGCCCAGGAACGCCTGCTTGTACTCCAGCTTCGCCTGCCAGCGCCCCATGCCGTAGAACGTCTGGCGGGCCAGCCGGCGCGAGGACCGCTCCACGAAGCGCAGCTGCTTGGCCAGCCTGCCGAAGTCGCTGTAGGACCGGGGGTCCATTCCGGCGCCGGCCACCAGTTTGGGCAGCCAGCGGGCATAAAAACCTGAAGCCCCGACGGCGGCCCTCGCCTTGTCCTGGAGGCTCGCGTCCACGGACGCAAGGTCGCCCGCGGCGGCCAGGTGGGCGTCCACGGCTTCCCGGGCGATGAGGAGTTTCATGATCTCCGAGGAGCCCTCGAAGATCCGGTTGATCCGGAGGTCGCGCAGCTGCTGCTCGGCCGGAACCGCGCGTTCTCCCCGGGCTTCCAAGGACTCCGCCGTCTCGAAGCCACGGCCGCCGCGGATCTGGACCAGTTCGTCGGCGATCCGGTAGCTGATCTCGGAGGACCACAGCTTGGCCAGGGCAGCCTCGATCCGCACGTCCTTCTGCCCGGCGTCGGCGAGTTCCGCGGACAGTTCGAAGACGGCGTCCAGGGCGAAGGCGGTCGCGGCGATAAAGGCGATCTTCTTGCCCACGGCCTCGTGCTTGCCCACCGGCTGGCCCCACTGGGTGCGGGCGTTGGACCATTCCCGGGCGATCTTCAGGCTCCAGCGGCCGGACGCTACGCACAACGCCGGCAGGGAAAGCCGGCCCGTGTTCAGCGTGGTGAGGGCGATCTTCAGGCCCTGGCCCTCGCGGCCCAGCCTGTTTGCTGCAGGCACCCGCACCTGGTGGAAGCGGGTGACGCCGTTTTCGATCCCACGCAGCCCCATAAACGTGTTGCGGTTCTCCACGGTGATGCCGGGGGAGTCCATTTCCACCACAAAGGCGCTGATACCGCCCTTATGTTCGGTGCCGTCCGCATCGGTGTGGGCCGGCACCACGGCCATCACCACCACCAGCTCGGCGATCACACCGTTGGTGGTCCAAAGTTTCACGCCGTCCAGGACGTAACTCCCGCCGTCGTCCGTGGGAACGGCGGTGCTGCCCATCCGGGCGGGATCGCTGCCCACGTCCGGTTCCGTCAGGAGGAAAGCCGTGATGGCGCCGGCGGCGCAGCGCGGCAGGTACTCGCGTTTCTGGTCCGCCGTGCCAAAGACCTTCACGGGCTCGGGGACGCCGATGGACTGGTGGGCGGAGATCAGGGCGCCAATGCTCGGGTGGACGCTGCCGAGCAGCGCCAGGGCCCGGCCGTAGTAGACCAGGGACAAGCCGAGTCCGCCGTACTCCTGCGGGATTTTCATGCCAAAGACGCCCAGGCCCGCCAGGCCCTGGAGGTACTCGTCCGGGATCCGGGCCTCGCGTTCGATCACGCGCCCGGACATGGTGCGGGCGTACGCGGTGAGGCGCTCCATGAAGGCCTCACCGCGTTCCACGTCATCGGCTTTTGCCTTCGGCCAGGGGTGGATGAGGCTGAGGTCGAAATTCCCCAGGTAGAGTCCCTTGGCGAAGCTGGGCCGGTCCCAGTCGAGTTCGCGGGAGGCTTCAGCAAGTGCCCGGGCGTCCGCCGCGGTGGCTTCGGGCCCGATATTGGCCGCGGCGACGGGGACTTCGGCGTCCGGGGCATCCGTGGCAGGCACTTCGGCGGCAGGTGGGTTCGTGGCGGGACTGTCAGTGGCGAAGCTCATGGGGTATCTCCTCTGACCGGGATGGCCGGCTCAAGCCATGGATCCGCCGGGTTGGAGAACCCTTCAGCTGTCTCTCAACATTACCCGCGGGTAGCTTCCAGTGCTAGGGGATGGCTGGCCCTGGAAGTCCCCCGGGGATCCGGTGGAGGCGTGGTGGACCAGTCTGTCCCAGCCGCTGTTGATCCCGTGGACCACCGTCAGCAGCGTGGTGGAGACGAGGAACCAGGCGAACTTGCCTACCCCAACCAGGACCAGGGCCAGGAAGCCAGCTGTCAGGACGAAGGCCACCAGGACCAGGCCAAACACCAGGGTTCCGATGAACACCATGGTGGCCGTCTCCACTGCACTTAAGTCGAACTGCATTGTTCCCCCTGCTGCGCCGTTGCCTCGGTTGAGATCAGTAGCATGAGCGTAGGGGGTGCTTAGGCGTCCCAGCCAGACCTGCCCCGCCGTCACGGCGGGTTGATGCGGGATCGCAATGCTACCGGGACGTAGGTCACGGAGCGGTCGCGGAAGTCACTGTCCGCGCTTGCGTTTAATCGTCGTCGAACTCCGGGGCGGCCTGGTTCAGGACCGCGAAGTCGGCGCCGAGCCCCACTTCAACCTGGGAACCGTTGTCCAGCCTGACTTCAACCTCGTACGCGACGTTCCCGTCATTTTCCCGTTCCACCTCGATGACACTGCCCTGGCCCACCCTGGCCAATGCGGCGTTCGCGGCCTGGTCATGGTCCGCAGTGTTAAGTGGTGCCAGATTGGAATCGTCGTCCCGCTCGGGCCCCGGGACGGTGGACACCGGCACTGACCGGTCGACGTTGACCCCGATCTTGCTCAAGGGCTGATCTCCGCTGGTCCCGGTGCTCGCGGCGACCGCCACTGTCGCGCCACCCAGAATGACTGCCGCAACCGCCAGACCGGTGGTCAGTACAGCTTTTTCACGCATGACAAACTCCTCTCAGGTGATCTAAACAGTGTGCTCCCGCGGCCAGCAAGGTACAACGATTATTCGGTCGCGGGGCCTGCGTTAACCTTGTAGTTGGCAGTTTTCGCGATCCGCGCTGCCCAACCATCCCCCAGCAGCTGAAGGAGAGCGCGTGCCCCGCTCCGCCAGGTCATCCGCTGACGCGATCAGTGCCCGGCTCCGGGACCTCGAACTCCTCACGAAGGGACCCGCCTGGGCCCTGACGCGCTCGGCGCCCTGGGTGATCGCGGTGCTGCAGGCATCCTTTACCCGCACCCGTCCGCAGCTTCCGCTCGAGGAGTTCCACGCCGACGTCGACTCCTTCCTTGAGCAGCTCCGGCGCCAGGAACCCGGGCCGGGCGGTGCCGCCATCGGCACGTCGTCCGGCAGGAACTATGCGGACGAGTGGACGCGCAAGCATTTCCTGACCCGCCGCAACCAGTCGGGGCAGATCGTTTACGAGGTGACCGAGCCGGCCGCCCGCGTGCTTGCATTCCTGGACAGCCTCTCCAGCGAGCGGTCCACGCTGAACGGTTCCCGGCTAGGCACGCTCCTGGGCGACGTGGAGAAGCTGGCCAACGAGACCAATCCGGACCAGAGTGCCCGGCTGGAATCCCTGGAGGACGAGATCGGGGAACGGCAGCAGCTGATCCAGGACATCAGCTCCGGCGACTTTGACGGCCTGCTGGACGACGATGAAGCGGTGGAAGCCGCCGGGAACATCCTGGACCTCGCCGCGAGCCTGCCCGCCGACTACAAAAAGATGCGCGACCGCATCGAGGAACTGGTGGGCGAGCTGCGCAACCAGATCATCGAGGAGTCGCTGAGCAAAGGCGCCACCATGGCGCAGGTGCTCGACGCGGACAAGCGGCTGCGGCAGAGCCCCGAGGGCAGGACCTTCCGCTCCTTCACCGCGTTCCTGGAAGACCCGCAGCAGCAGCTCCGGTTCCGGTCGGCCATCGGTGAGGTCCTCAGCCGGCAGTTCGCCGACGACCTTTCGCCGGAGGACCGCGAGACGCTCAAGAACCTGGTGGCCGAGCTCCGCCACCAGCACAGCCAGATCCAGCGGATCTACGGCAAGCTCAGCGAAAGCCTGAACACTTACGTCCAGAGCGACGACTTCCGCCAGTCCGTCCGTCTCCGGAAGGTGCTGCGCGAGGCCGAGCAGGCCATCAGGTCCCTGCCGTATGAACGCGAACGGCCGGGCATGGTCCGCGGTCCGGTGCTGTTCAACGCCGGGTTCGAATCGCTGGCCATGGTCAAGCTCTACGACCCGGACGAGTTCGCCGTTCCGCCCAAGCTGGCTGACCCCATCGCCTTCAGCGACTCAGACCGGGTGCGCTCGCTAAGGACGGGCAAAGCACGTCCCGACGCCATCCGGGCCGCCGTGGCCGGCGCGTCCACCCTGGCCGAGGCCTGGGGGCAGCTGCCGCCGGAGGAACAGCACATCAACTCCATCCGCGCACTCCTCTCGCATGCCCTCCAGGATGGCGCGGCCTTTGACCGCGACGCCTGGGACGGCCTGGACTACGAACAGATCGACGGCACCACCCGCACGGCGTACCTGCCGGTGGTCACCCTCAAGAAGGATTGACGATGACTGAAGAAATTACGACGGCGGCACCTGACGTTGAGGAGGCCGCACCGGCGGTTGAGCCCGAGATCCAAGGGATTTCGACAGGCTCAATCACCAGGGGTGCCGGAGTTACGCCCCGGGACACGTTTGTGGACGGCGCAGCACTGTTTCCCGGCGACACCGGCGTGCTCTCGATGAAGGTGCGCCAGGCGCTGGTCAAGCTGCTTAAGGGCCCGTACGTTGACGGCGGCCGCGACGAGAAGCTGTGGACCACGCTGCTGGACAATCAGATCATCCTGCGCAGCCGCCTGTCCGAGCTGTTCCTGACCCTGCAGCTGGACCACGAGCGCAAGATCGCCGTCCTGCGCCCGGTGGATCCTGAGGCCATCGGCGGCAGTAGCCGGTCGAGCATCCTGCGCCAACAGCGTGCGCTGAGCCGGGTGGAGACCATCGTGCTGCTCCGCCTGCGGATGCTCTTGGACCGCCATGTCACGGCCCAGACCGATGCCACCATCACCCGCGAGGAAATCGCCGACCTCGTGGCCCACTACCAGCCCGCCGGCCAGCAGGACGCGCTGCGTGATTCGGACGTGGTCACCCGGGCCATCACCAAGCTCCTGGCCCGCCAGCTGCTCCTCACCACGGGCCTGGATGACGTCTACACCATCTCCAACGCCCTCCCGCTGGCCCTCCCCTTCGAAAACATCGGCGACATCCCCGCCCAAATCGAAGCCCTGGTAGCAGCCACCACAGACCCAACAGGCACAGAAGCACTGATAGAGCTCGACGCCCCGGTGGTTGAGCCTGTCGAAACCGAGGATGAAGACACCGACGACTCCGCGGTAGCCTCGACCACCGAAACGGAGGAAGCCAAGTGAGCATCGCAACAATGCTGCCGCTGGGCGATCTCACGAACCCCGGCCAGATGCGCCTGGCGTTGGTGCAGGTGGTCAACTGGGGCACGTTCCATGGGGCGCACACGATGCACGTGGACCGGAACGGAACCCTGCTGACGGGCAACTCGGGTGTGGGCAAGTCCACGCTATTTGACGCCATGCTGCGGGTGTTCGATGCCCGGCCGCGCTCCAACGAGGCCGCGGCCCAGCGTGCCGGCGGTGCTGTGGAGGACAAGAGGACCACCTTCACGTATATGCGCGGCAAGGTGGGCGACAAGGCGGTGGGCGAAGGCTCGGCCAGCGCGTTCCAGCGCCCCGGTGCCACCTGGTCCGCCGTCGCCCTGACGTTTGATAACGCCGCGGGCACCCGGATCACGGTGTCCGCACTGTTCGACCTGCCCAAAAACGGCACGGAGTCCAGCGTTGGGCGTTTCTACGTGATCGACAGCAAGCCGCTGGACCTGCCGGCCATCGAGGACATCGCGGACAAGCGCTTCACCAGGGCTGCGCTGGAGACGCTCTTCCCGGACGCCCAGGTCTTCGATGTCCACAAGGCCTTCGCGGAGCGTTTCCGCCGCCTCCTGGGCATCAGTTCGGACCAGGCTCTGCCCCTGCTGCGCGTGATCCAGGCCGGCAAGGGCCTGGGCGGCAGCGTCAACACCTTCTTCCGCGACCAGGTCCTGGACGCCCCCGCCACCCTCGCCGCGGCCGATGACGTGGTGGAGGAATTCAGCAACCTCATGTCCATCCGGCAGCGGCTGGAGGACGTGCGGCAGCAGCGGGACCAGCTGGCCCCCGTGCCCGGCCTGAACAAGGAATACGCGCAGTCGCTCCTGGACGCAAACCGGCTCCGTGAGCTGTCCGGCGAGGAGTTCGAAGCGTACAAGCAGCAGCTCGCCGTCACCGTGCACCGGAAGACGCTGGCCCGGTTCAAGGAGCTGGCCCAGGCGAAAGCCAAGGAGCTGGGCGCGGAACGCTCGGTCCGCGACGGGCTGGCCAAGGAACTGCGCCAGCTGGAGACCGAGTACAACAACCAGGGCGGCAACGCGATCTCCGCGATCGAGCAGTCGCTGGACAACGCCAAGGTGGGTCTGCGGCTGCGCGAGCAGGTGGAGGAAGCGGCCCGCAAGGCCCTGTCCGACGCTGGCCTGCAGCTGGAGTGGACCGCTGACGGTTGGGAACAGGCCCATGAGCAGGCTGCCGCCAGGTCGGCCGAGCTCAAAGACGACTCGCAGGCCCTGCAGGAGCTCCGCTTCGAAGCCTTCGACGGCCACGCCACCAAGAAGCGTGAGCTGGCGGCAGCCCAGCAGGAGCTGCTGTCCCTGAAGACGCGCAAGTCCCTGCTGCCGCCGTCGAGCATTGAAAACCGTGCGGCCATCGCCGCGGCCACCGGCGTTCCTGAGGACCGGATGCCGTTCGGCGGCGAGCTGATGGACCTCGCCGAGGGGGAGGAACGCTGGCGGCCGGCCGCGGAGCGTGCCCTCCGGAACCTCGCCACCACGTTGCTGGTCCCCGGCGAACATTTCGCCGCGGTGACCCGGTACCTGAACGACAACAAAGTACGTGGCGCCCTGCGCGCGGTGGACGTATCCAAGCCGCTCGCGGGCGGCGCCCTCGCCGTGGAGGACGCGCGCGACGGCGATCTGCTCACCAAGCTGGACATCCTCGCCAGCGGCGCGGTGGCGGACGCCGGGGAATGGATCCGGGAGCGGATCGCCCTCGATTTCGCCTACCCGTGCGTCGAGGACCCCAACGAGCTGGCCACACTGGACAAGGGCCTGAGCCTGGGAGGTGTGGTCAAACGCAACCGGCACACGGTGGAGAAGGACGACCGTTTCACCAGCCGCCAGGACTACGTGCTCGGGTTCGACAACGCCGCCAAGCTGGAACTTGTGGCTGCCCAGGTGGAGGACCTGCAGCAGGAACTCGCCAAGGCCGCCGAGCTGGCGCAGAGCCGTGAAGAGTCGCACCAGGGCATGAGCCGGCAGCTCGATGCCCTCCGCCGGATCGCGGAGGACCACCGGCCCTGGGAACAGGTGTCCGCTGCCGTCGCCGCCGATGAACTCACCCGGATTGAACAGCGGCTCAAGGATGCCCTCGCGGCCCAGGCCGACCTGGAACCGCTGCGGGCCAACATCGAAACGGCGCGGCAGAAACACCAAGCCAGCACCGAAGCCGCAGCAGTCCTGCAGAGCGAATACAAGGCCCTGGACCGGCAGCTGAGCGCTGCCGATTCGCTGCTGGAAGCCGCGCGTGCCCGCCTCGAGCAGGCGCCGCCGTCGGACGCCACCGTGACCGCGCTGGAACCGTACTTCACCGACTTCGGCGACGTCAGCGAGATGCATGAGCTGGACAACCTGGGCAACCGCGTCAGGACGGCGCTGCTCGGGGAGCTGCACGCCGCCGAGACGCGCGGTCAGGCAACCTCCGAGCGGCTGACCCGGATCTTCGAGGGCTTTGTGCGCGAGTGGGGCTCCGCGATCTCCGCGGACCACGGCACCTCCATCGGTGCGGCCGGGGAGTTCGAAGGCCGCTACCACGCCATCATCAGCGACGGCCTGCCCGCCCAGGAGTCCGAGTTTCGGCAGTTTTTCAACCAGCGCACGCATGAATCGTTCAGCACGCTGCTGCACCTGCTGGACGAGGAGCGGCGGTCCATCACCAGCCGCATCCTGCCGCTCAACGGCATCCTGTCCGAGGTCAACTTCCATGAGGGCAGCTTCCTGGAACTGGACATCAAGCAGACCCTGCCGGCCACGGCCAAGCAGTTCAAGGACGCCATCCAGAACGCGCTGAAGGCCCGGCACGCGCGCCCCGCCCGCGCCGGATCCGGCCCGGGTTCCGGCCCGGAAAGCGGGGGAGGCGACGACGCCGAGCTCACTGCCCGGTACAAGACCCTCGAAACGCTCGTAAAGCGGCTGGGCTCGCCCACCCCGGAAGACCGGCGCTGGCGCGCCGAAGTGCTGGACGTCCGCGGGCACCTGTTTATCCAGTGCAAGGAGCACCGGGAGGTGACCGGGCCGGCGTCGGGCAGGAAGGGCGGCGGCAAGCGGACCGACGTTTACATGCACGCCGACACCGGCTCCATGTCCGGCGGCGAGCGGCAGCGTTTCACCGCGTTCATCATGGCCGCGGCGCTGAGCTACCAGCTGGGCATCGCCGAGCAGGGGTTCACTACTTACGGCACCGTGATGATGGACGAGGCGTTCGTGCTGGCCTCGGAGGAGTTCGCCGGCGCCGGGATCAAGGCGCTGCACGAATTCGGATTCCAGCTGCTGCTGGCCGCTCCGGAGAACGTGATCGACCTGTCCCGGCATCTGGGCTCGGTGACGGAGATCCTGCGGGACAAGCGCACCAACCGCTCCGGCGTGCTCACCGCCCCGGTGATCCGGCCCAGGCCCGGCGCGGAAGGCCAGTGGCGGTCCGAGGCGAACCCCGTGGACATCGTGCTCCGCTGACCCGGACGCTCTCTCACTTACTGCACGTTTTCCCCGAACGCTCTCTCACTTTCCTCAAGAAAAGTGAACTGCTCCCCGGAAGTTGGACTGAGAAATTCAGTTCCGACTTCCGGGGAGCAGTTTTTATGCATGCACGTAGTTCATTGTCTGAGGCTCAGCGCGAGGCGGCTGTAGCGTTGTTTGAGAAGGGCGTCGGGTACCGGGCGGCGACTAAGTCGCTCGATGCGCCGTGGGTACCGGTCAGGGCACTGTATGGGCGGTGGAGGATTCATGGGCAAGGAGTGCTGGTGAGCAGGCCGCTGAGGTCATACTCGTTCGAGTTCAAGCTCGCCTTGGTCGAGCGGTTCCTCGCCGGCGAGTCCGGCCCGGATCTGGCGGTGGAGGCCGGCTTGTCCTCGCGTGAGCTGCTGCAAAAGTGGGTCCGGGCGTATCGGCTCGAGGGTCAGGACGGGTTGCGGCCAAAGCCCAAAGGCAGACCGCGGAAACCCGATTCCCCGCCACCAGCGGAACTGCCCGAGCTTGAGCGCTTGCGGCGGGAGAACGAACGGCTGCGCGCTGAGGTGGCGTACCTGGGAAAACTGCGGGCCTTGAGGGAACAGGAACGACGGTAAAGGTTCAAGCCGTCGTTTCCCTCAAGGCCGACTATCCCCTCCCGGTCCTGCTGGACGTTGCCGGGCTGGCCAGATCCACGTTCTTCTATCACCAGCCCCGGCTCCAGGCGCCGGACCCGAAAGAGAAGCTCAAAGCCGCGGTCACGGAGATCTTTGAGACGAACCATGGCCGGTACGGGCACCGCCGCATTCACATGGAGCTGGTCAAGCAAGGATGGACGGTCGCGAAGAAGACCGTGCTGAAGCTGATGCAGGCTCTCGGGTTGGCCTGCAAGGTCCGGCGCAGGAAGCGCTACAACTCCTACCGGGACGAACAGGGCGCGGTAGCGCCCAACGTGCTGAACCGCGAGTTCGACGCTGACGGACCGAACCAGAAGTGGGTTACCGATGTGACGGAGTTCAGCGTCGGCGACCGGAAACTCTACCTCTCACCGGTCATGGACCTCTTCGACCGGCAGATCATTTCGTACTCGCTGGGCTTCTCGCCGAACCTGGCCCTCACCAACGATTCCCTCCGTGAGGCCCTGACCTGCCTGCAGCCCGGTCAGCAGCCGCTGGTGCACTCGGACCAAGGTTTCCAATACCGCCACGCGTCTTGGCGGACCCTGATCGCGGACGCCGGCGGGGTCCAATCAATGTCCCGCAAGGGCAATTGCTACGACAACGCCGTCATGGAGAACTTCTTCGGCCACCTCAAGGAAGAACTCTTCCACCGCGTCCAATTCCTCAACACCGACGCACTGGCAGCTGCAATCGAGGAATACATCCACTGGTACAACACCAAAAGAATCTCAACAAAGCTCAAGGGCCTAAGCCCGGTGCAATACCGTGCCCAGGCCCTCGCAGCTTAGGATCCTATTTGGCCAGTCCAACTTCTCGGGACCAGTTCACTTTCCTCAAGAAAGTGGGAGAGCGTTGGTCGTTTTCCTACATTAGTGAGAGAGCGTCTACCCGGCAGCCGTGCAGGCGTCGATCTGGGCCTGGACGATTGCGCCGTAGTGCCCCACCAGCTCGTCAAATTCCCAGCCGTCGAAGAGGTCCAGGGTGCGGACTGTCTCGCCGAAGCCGGTCATCAGGGCCACCACGGTGGAGGCGAACCGGCGCTCCGGCGTCGTATCCCCGATGAGCCGGGCGGTGGTGGCGAGGTACCGTTCGCGGATATCTGTCCGGGCAGCCTCGGGGTCGGGCGAGTCCAGCACGGCGAACGGGATGGTGGCCCACGGCTCCTGCGTTCCGCGCTCCCGGCGCATCAGCACGCGGAACACCAGGGCCCTGCCGAGTTCCGACGTCGGGACCTGCAGTTCGGCGAGCTGCGACTCGTCGGGCCGGACCGCGGCATAGAGCTTTTCCTTGGAGACGAAGAGTTTCATGACCAGGGTCGCCGAAACGCCCGCGTCCGCGGCTATGTCCCGCACCGTGACGGCGCGGTAGCCGCGTTCCCCGAAAAGCCGCCCGGCGGCGCTGAAGATCGCGTCGTGGCTGCGGCTGCTCATGCGCCCACCGGCTCCATGGACTTTTCCTCCACACGCGGCGCGGCGAGATCAACGGTGACGGAGCGGTTGTCCACCGCGAGCTTCCTCGCCATGGCCTGATGCGTCGCCGGATCAACCATGCTAACGACGTAGCGGCCGGCGAGGGGCAGCGGAAACGCATACGCGCCGTCGTCGTCCGAAAGGGTGGTGTGCACGTAACCCCCGCTTGCCTCAAGGAGCGTCACCACGGCGCCGGCCACAGCCGCGCTTCCGGCCGTGACCAGTCCGCTGATCTCCAGCCGGTCCCGAAGCAGGAAGTTCTGGTGCCGGGTGCGGCCGTCGAAGTCGAAGACCTCGGCCATCGGCGCCCAGCCTGCCGCATTGGTCACCATGAGGTACTTCCCGGCTCCGGGGAGGGCCACCGAATAATTGCCTTCCGTATCCACCCGGCTCCAGTCCACCGGCTCGCCGGCGGTCTGAAGTACGGTCACGACGGCGGGAGTGACTGGGCGGTTGTCCGGTGCAAGGACGCGGCCCTGCACCACGATTTCGGCGGTGTTGACGGAGACAGCGGTGTCAGCTGCGGAGGGCCGGCGGGCTGCCGTGGCCTTCGGGATGAAGACCGTGGCCGCCACCGATGCTGCCGCTGCCAGCGCGGCCAGCCAGAACACGTCCTTGAAGGCATCGAAGGACGGAAGCTGCACGGCCCCCACCGTCATGCTGACCGAGGTCAGGACCGCGGCAACCGCTGCGCTCGACGTCGAGGTGCCGATGGACCGGACCAGGCTGTTCAGCCCGTTGGCCGAGGCCGTCTCGGTGATCGGCACCACGCCCATGATCAGTGTGGGCATGGCCGCGTAGGCGATTGCGGTTCCCACGCTGACAACGGTTGAACCGATGATCACCCATGCGATGGAGTCGTAGAAGAAGACGCGGCTCACGTAGCCCACAATCATCACGACGGCGCCGGCGATCAGCGCAGACTTACCGCCGAAGACGCGGATGATACGTCCGGAAACAGGCGCGAAAATCACCATCGCGAGCCCGGAGGGGACCATACACAGCCCTGCGGTGATGACGTTCAGCCCGAAACCGTAGCCCGTGGCGGCAGGCAGCTGGAGCTGCTGGGTGGTGAGGAGCATGTTGGCGAACATGGCGAAGCCGATGAGCAGCGAGGCCACGTTGGTCATGAGCACCGGCCTGCGGCCCGATGTCCGCAGGTCAACCATCGGCTGGCTGACTTTCAGCTCGTACGGGACCCAAGCAGCCAGGAGTATTGCGGCCGTGAGGAACAGCAGCAGCACCGGCTCCGAGCCCCAGCCCCACGCGCCACCCTTGGAGATCGCCAGCAGCAGGGCAGCCAGGGCTGCGGAGAGCACCAGCGCCCCTGCGTAATCGAAGCGCCCGGGTGTGCGGACCTTGGATTCCGGGACCACCAGGGCCACGGCAACAAGCAGCAGTGCGCCCGCGGCAGCGGACACCCAGAAGATCGAGGCCCACCCCAGGCTCTCGTACAGCACCCCGGCCAGGGGCAGGCCCATGGCGCTGCCGATTCCCAGGGTGGCGCTCATCAAGGCAACGGCGGAGCCCATCTTCTCCTTGGGCAGCTCATCGCGCATGATGCTGATGCCCACCGGAATCAGGGCAGATGCGAAGCCCTGGAGCGTCCTGCCGATGACCAGCCACAGGAAGGATCCGCCAACCGCGGCAATGACCGAGCCGGCCACCATGATTGCCAGGCAAACCACCATCATCTTGCGTTTGCCGTACATGTCCGCGCTGCGGGACACGATGGGTGTTGCCACGGCGCTCGCGAGCAGGGTGGCCGTCACCAGCCAGGAGGCGTCGTCGGCGGTGATACCCAGGATCCGGGGGAAATCCGGCAGGAGCGGCACTACGAGTGTTTGCATGAGGGCCACCACCGTGCCGCTGAGGGCAAGTACGGCGGTGATGGCGGACGGGGACGGGCCCCGTTTGGTGTTGGCGTTGGAACGCGGCATCAGGTGCTTTCAGGTGTGGACTGGGATGGGGCACGCGGCAAGGTGAACGCGTGTTTACCCCTTGAGAGTGAACCATCGTTCACCCCCTGCCGGCAATGACCTGGCGCTATATATTGCGTCACATGATCAATTACGCAATAGAAAGCTTTTCTAATTACGAGCAGGCTAGGCTACCCTTACTTAGGTTCGCATCATTCACCTAAGGAGCTCCGTGACTTCCCCCCTCTTCTCCGGCCCGAGAGCCACCCGCCGCACGCTGTTCAAGTCAGCCGGCAAGGCAACGGCCGTTCTGGCCGCCGCGGCACTCACACTGTCCGCCTGCTCCACCGGCCCCGCGTCCTCCACCTCGGACGCCAGCAGCTCCAGCTCCAGCAGCTCGCAGTTCCCGGTCACCATCAAGCACGCCTTCGGTGAAACCACCGTCAAGGAACAGCCCAAGCGCGTAGTCACCGTTTCCTGGGTCAACGACGACGTTGCCCTTGCCCTCGGCGTGGTCCCGGTGGGAGTCCCCAAGAACGAATGGGGCGGCAACGAGCAGGGCTCCACGCCGTGGAAGGACGCGGCGCTGAAGGAACTCGGCGCGAGCTTCGGTTCCGACAAGGCTCCGGTCCAGTTCTCCGAGGCCGACGGCATCAACTTCACCGAGATCGCCAAGCTCACCCCGGACGTCATCCTGGCTGCCTACTCCGGCCTTACCGAAGAGGACTACAAGAAGCTCAGCGAGATCGCCCCCGTGGTGGCGCACCCCGAGGTTGCCTATGGAACCTCATGGCAGGATTCCACCTCCATCATCGGCAAGGCCCTGGGCAAGGAGGCTGAGGCGACCAAGCTCATCGCCGACACTGAGGCCACAGTCAAGACGGAAGCTGCCAAGTACCCGCAGATCGCCGGCAAGAGCTTCATCTACGGTTACACCGATCCCGCAGACCTCACCGCCACGGGCTTCTACACCGCCAATGACAACCGTCCGAAGTTCCTGTCAGCCATCGGGATGAAACTGGCCCCGGTCGCGGAGAAGGCTTCCGCCGGCTCCAAGGACTTCTTCGTGCCGTGGGCTGCCGAGAAGGCCAACGAACTTGAGGCCGATATCTTCCTAAGCTCGGTTGAGGATGCCGCGACCGCTGATGCCGTCAAGGCCGACCCCCTGCTGGGCCAGGTTCCGGCCATCAAGAACGGCGCGTTCGTTGCCGATGCGGACAAGAGCCTGGTCCTGGCAATCTCCGCCTCCTCGCCGCTGAGCCTGCCGTGGGCGCTGGACACGTTCCTCCCGCAGCTCGCCACCGCCGCAGATGCAGTGAAGTAGGCACCGCTCCATGACGGAAAGTACGACGACGGCGGGCACCGAGGAACGACGTCTCGGCGCTTTGGTGACGCGAAGGGGCCGAGAGCTCACCCCTCGGAGCCCTGACGCCGCCCGCCCGCGCTTCAGAACCAGGCAGGTTGCCTGGCTGCTGGCCGCCGTCGTCGTACTTTCTTTGTTAGCCGCCGCTTCCCTGGCCATCGGCGCCCGCGGGCTTTCCGTGGCCACCGTGTGGCAGGCCATCACCCAGTTCGATCCCGCCAACGGCGACCACGCTGTGGTCCACGCGCGCATCCCCCGCACTGTCCTGGGAATCCTCGTTGGCGGTGCCCTGGGCCTGGCCGGCGCCGCCATGCAGGGCGTTGCCCGCAATCCGCTGGCAGATCCGGGCATCATGGGCGTCAACGCCGGGGCCGCGCTGGCCGTGGTGACCGGCATCTATCTTTTCGGCGTCACCTCCCTCAGCGGCTACATCTGGTTCGCCTTCATCGGCGCCGGCGCCGCCGCCGTCGTGGTTTACCTTGTTGCGTCCATGGGCAGGGACGGTGCGACGCCGGTCAAGCTCGCCCTCGCCGGCGCCGCGCTCAGCGCCGGGCTCTATTCCCTGATGAGCGTCATCCTCGTCTCCAGCCAGGACACCCTGGACCGCTTCCGCTTCTGGCAGGTGGGCGGAATCTCCGGCCGCGACTGGGCCGTTGTGCTCCCGGGCCTGCCGTTCCTGGCCGTAGGTGCGCTCATCATCCTGGCCACCGGCCGCATCCTGAACAGCCTGGCTCTCGGCGATGACATCGCCCGCGGCCTCGGCCAGCGTGTGGGCCTGACGCGTGCAGTGACAGCTTTGGGCATCGTGCTGCTGTGCGGCTCCGCGACTGCATTGGCAGGGCCCATCGGATTTGTTGGCCTGGTCATTCCGCACGCGGTCCGCTCACTCACCGGCCCCGACTACCGCTGGATCCTGCCGTTCTCCCTGGTCCTCGCGCCGGCACTTTTGCTTGGCGCGGACATTATCGGCCGCGTTGTGCTGCTTCCCGGCGAGGTCCCGGCCGGCATCATGACCGCACTCGTGGGTGCGCCCGTCTTCGTCTGGCTCATCCGCCGTGGCAAGGGAGCCGGATTGTGAACCTCGTCGAAACCAAACCCCCCGTTGACCTATCACTTCCGGTTGCCAAAACCGGGTCTAAGCGACCAAAACTGATAGCGCAACACTGGCGGACCGCCTTCCTCGCCCTCGGCGTCGTGGTTATGTTCGCCATCTATGTGCTGCTGGGCAGCTACACCGTGACCGTCCCGGACTTTTTCAAGATCCTCATCGGACATCTGACCGGCGGCGAGAGAATCCCGGGCGCAAGCTTCATTGTCATGGAGAACAAGCTGCCGCGGGCCGTCATCGGCGTGATGATCGGCGCCGCGTTCGGCCTGTCCGGCGGCCTGTTCCAGACCATGCTCCGCAACCCGCTGGCCAGCCCGGACGTGATCGGCATCAGCTACGGAGCCAGCGCGGCCGCGGTCACCGCCATCGTGATCTTCGGCGCCACCGGTCCCGCCGTGTCCGGGGCGGCACTTGGCGGCGCGCTGGGCATCGCAGCGCTGATCTACGCCATCTCCCGCGGTCCGTCATTGGGCTCCGGCGGCGGCACCCGGGGGAACGCCGCGGGTAACCGGCTGATTCTGGCCGGTGTGGGCATCGCCGCCGCCCTGCATGCGGTGGTCAACTTCATGATGACCCGTGCGGACATCCGCACGGCAGCCGACGCACTCGTCTGGCTCAACGGCTCCCTCAACTCCGCCAACTGGGACCGGGCGGGCATGCTCTCCTTGGC
Organism: Arthrobacter sp. 4R501; assembly: GCF_002929755.1. Taxonomy (NCBI): domain Bacteria; kingdom Bacillati; phylum Actinomycetota; class Actinomycetes; order Micrococcales; family Micrococcaceae; genus Arthrobacter; species Arthrobacter sp. 4R501. Next base: position 35,181 of record NZ_PJIW01000028.1, read on the forward strand.
GCTGCTGGTCCTGGTCCCCGCCGTCATCGCCCTTGCCGGGCCGCTGCGCATCCTGGAACTCGGCGACGACGCCGCGGCCGGGCTGGGCATCCGCGTCGGGTTCACGCGCCTCGCCGTGGTGGTCACCGCCGTCGCACTGGCCGCAGTGGCGACGGCGGCTGCCGGGCCGGTCTCGTTCGTCGCCTTCCTGGCCGGTCCCATCGCCCGGCGCTTCACCCGTAAAGCCAGCCTCCCGGCGTCGGCCCTGGTGGGTGCGCTGATTGTCCTCACCGCCGACTACGTCGCGGCCAACCTCGCCCCCTTGCTGCTGGACGGCACCGTGCTGCCCGTCGGTGTTATCACCGGCGCGCTCGGTGCCCCGTTCCTGCTGTGGCTTCTGGTCACGGCCAACCGAAAGGATGCCTGACATGGCCGTTCTCAGCGCCCAGGACCTCACCCTCAAATACGACCAGCGCTGCGTGGTGGACGGCCTCACGGCGGAAATCCCCGAGGGCAAGGTGACTATGATTGTGGGCGCCAACGCCTGCGGCAAGTCCACGCTCCTCCGTGGCCTGTCCCGCCTCCTTAAGCCCGCCTCCGGCACGGTGACCCTGGACGGCAAGGACATCCACGCCCGCCCGGCCCGTGAATTGGCGCGCACCCTGGGGCTCCTCCCGCAGCACCCCACGGCGCCGGACGGCATCGCTGTCCGCGACCTCGTGGGCCGCGGCCGGTATCCGCACCAGGGCTTCTTCCGCAGCTGGAGCACCGAGGACGACGCCGCCGTGCAGCGCGCGCTCGAAGCGACGGAAACGCTGGAACTCGCTGAGCGGAACGTCGATGAACTGTCCGGCGGCCAGCGCCAGCGCGTCTGGATCGCCATGGCGCTCGCCCAGGAAACCGACGTGCTCCTGCTGGACGAACCCACCACATATCTGGACCTGGCGCACCAGGTGGAAGTCCTGGACCTGGTCACGGATCTGAACCGCAAGCGCGGCACCACCGTGGCCATCGTCCTGCACGACCTGAACCTGGCGGCACGCTACGCGGACCATGTCATCGCCATGAAGGGCGGCGAGATCGTGGCCCTGGGTGACCCCATAACTGTTGTCACCGAAAAGCTGGTCCGCGACGTTTTCGGCCTTGAGTCCCGGGTGATTCCCGATCCCGTCTCGGGCACACCCCTGATCATCCCCATCGGCCGCCACCACACCGCCGCAACCGAACTGGAGCTCGTTTCATGAAGACCCGCGACATCGCCGCCACCGAGCCCATGACCCTGGCTTTCGAGGTGACCGTTTCCTCGGTGCAGGAGCTGAGCCCCAACTTCCGCCGGATCACCTTCGGCGGCTACTCGCTGCGGGACTTCGGCGTGAACGGAGATACGCTCGACCTGCGGATCAAACTGATGATCCCTTCCCTGGCGTCCGACGGCACAAAGCTGCCCCTGCCGGTCTTCGAAATGGCGCAGGCCGGCTGGTACCGGGAATGGCTGGCCATGGACCCCGCCGTACGCGGCTCCATGCGCACGTACACGGTCCGCCAGTCCCGGCTTGATGCCGTTTATCCGGAAATTGACGTCGACTTCGTGATGCACTTCGACGCCGACGGCCACGGCGGTCCCGCCGCGAACTGGGCCCAGAACGCCCAGCCGGGCGACGCCATCACTATCATCGGCCCCAACAGCCGAGCCGCCCAGTGCTACACCGCCGAGGTCTACGGTGGCATCGAGTGGCGGCCCGGAATGGCCCAGCGTGTCCTTCTCGCCGGCGATGAAACCGCCATCCCCGCTATCTCCGCCATCCTCGATAGCCTGCCGTCCTACATGACCGGCCACGCCCTCCTGGAAGTACCGGAAGCGGGCGACTTCCTCGACCTCAAGACGGACGCCGACATCGACATCACCTGGCTTGCCCGCGGCGCCGCCATTGGCCGCTCACGCCCGCACGGCGAGCTGCTGCAGCAGGCAGTGCGCACTGCAATTCCCGTTCCCGGCTGGGTGGGCATCAAAGCGTCCGACGCCGGCGCGGGCCCGGAGCCCGAAGACGTCAATGTGGACGTGGACATCCTCTGGGAGACCCCCGCGCGGATGGAGACAGCCGAAATCGAGGCCACCAAGAACCCCGACATGCCTGCCGGCGCCATGCCTTTCTACGCCTGGATCGCCGGTGAGGCTGCAGTCATCAAGGACATGCGGCGGTACCTGGTGCGGGACGTGGGGATCGACCGGAAGCAGGTTGCCTTCATGGGGTACTGGCGCCAGGGTAAGGCCGAGGTCTAGCCGAGCGCTTCTGGCCCTTCCCCTGCCACCGGGATCTTGATGAATCATCACCTTAACGAACCACGGTCGTTGCCACTCCCGAAAAGTCAGGGTGTTGCAACGACCGCTGGAACTCGCCAGGTCCCGGTGGGTCTGTCTTACTTGTAGACGCGGACCCAGTCGACCTGCATCTGCGAGGGCTTGGTGGCGGAGCCGTCCGGGAACCAATCCAGCTGCAATGTCTGCTTCATGGCGACAGAGGGCTGGTGCGCAGGGTTCGGGTCAGTGAAGGTCTTTACTCCGTCGACGTATCCGCTGATGCCGGCCGGGGTCCACTCCACCGCGTAGTTGTGCCACTGTGTGCTATCGACGGGCGTCGCCGCTGTGGTCTGGAAATCCGCTCCACCACAGGCGTAGTGCAGGAAGAACCTCATCACGGAGGTGACTGAGCTGCCCTCGGCATAATCGATCTCGGCACAGTTCGGGGCAGCGTTGTTGTTAAGGATCAGGACCGGGTGGTATTTCGGGTCCCGTGAATTGGTTTTCATGCGCGTTTCCCAGCGGCCATACCTTTGTTCCGCGAACTTTGCCGACATCCCGCCCGTGGTGCCGGCTGCGTCTCCGCTGACGGTGGCCACGCCGTTGGCAACCGACCAAGCCTGGGGACTGCGCAGGCCTTTGCCGGCATGCCCAGCACTGTTATAGACACTCCATTTTGTCCGGTCCGGTGCGCCGGTGTAGGAGAATTCGTCGCCCGTCAGGACCGGGCCCCAACCGAAGGCGGCAGCTGCCTGCGCACCGTCACCCGTCGTGGCGAGAGCCTGGCCGGCTGCGGGCCCCGGCTGGGCCGGGGCCGGGGCAGCGGCAAGCGCGGGCGCCGGCGGCGCTACGGCTGCCGCCGGGGCTGCCTCCGCCGAAGCGGGGGTCTGGCCGCTGCTCGAAGCCGTGGGCGCCGGAGACGCTGCGGCTGAAGACGCCGTGGCTGCGGCAGTGGGGGCTGGAGTGGACGCGCGGCCAGCCGAGGATGGGGCAGAGGCCCCATTGGTCGTAGGGGCTAGGCTGCATCCTGTCAGGGACAAAGCACCCATGGTGGTTATGATGGCTATTTTCTTGAACAAGATACCTCCGGGCTAGGACTGGAAGAAACTACTGATGCACTTGAGACGATGAAAGTGCGGAAAGCATCCTTGGGCCCCTTGGCAGGGCCGGAGCTAGCAGGCGCCGAAGGGGCGCATCGGGGGTCCAGTGATCGGGCGCCCGGGGCCCTGCATTGGGGCCAGCCGCCAACGTTACCTGATCGTGACCATAGGTCGCAAAAATGTGACAAAGGCTGAGCAGCTGCCGATGATCAGAGGCGGCGGCTTGATGGACACGCCTAGCACGCGGCACTGCAAACGCGCCCCCACACTCTGCCCCTGGGTCGCAACCTTTCTGCACGTCCTGTTGCTGTCCGTTTACCTTGGCGTTTCTTTGGCCGGTTACTTTCAGTGGATGGGTTCTAATCCTTTACTCTCGGACCGTGAGGGCCGGCGGGTGTTTGTTGCTTTGGGGGACTCGTTTACAGAAGGTGTTGGGGACCGGGATGAGCGGCTGCCCAACGGCGTCCGGGGGTGGGCTGACCGGGTGGCGGAGAAACTGGCCAAGGCTGAGCCGGGGTGGGAATATGCCAACCTTGCCATCAGGAGCAAGCGCCTGCGTCACGTCATCACCGAGCAGCTGGAACCGGCGCTGGCCATGAAGCCCACGCTGATCACGCTGTACGCCGGCGGAAACGACATCCTGGACATCGGAACGGACATGGCTGCCCTGATGGACGAGTACGAGGACCTCGTGGCGCGACTGGCCGGGACCGGGGCCACGGTGGTCCTTTTCACCGGCTTCGACGTCAAAGTCTCGGCCGTTCTGGAGCTGCTGAAGAAGCGGAACACGGTCTACAACCAGCGCGTCCGCGAGGTCTCTGTGAAATACGGGACGGTCCTGGTGGATTACTGGTGCCTGGATGCCTTCCATGACCGGCGGATGTGGGACTCGGACCGCCTCCACATGTCCAAAGCGGGCCACAAGTACCTGGCCGGGCAGGTGCTGGACCAGCTCGGGGTGCCCCACAAAATCCGGCTCAAGGACTGGGACCCACCGGAGCGGCTCAGCCTCCGGGAGTGGGAACAGCGGCAGCGGCGTTGGGTTAACGACTGGGTGCTGCCGCTTTTTGGCCGCAAAATCAGGGGCGTCACCCTCGGGGATGCACTGGCGCCGCGCTGGCCGGAACCCGTCAGGGTGCCGCGGAAGCGCGGGCTGAAGAAGCTGATGGACCGGGACGCGGTGCTCAAGAACAGCCCGAAAGCAAGTGGTTTGTAAACAGCTGTTGACTTGTGTGCAACATCACAGATACTGTTGCGGCACTGACGACGACTCAACGCGTCAGCTCTAGTCCGCTCAGCGCTGTGTGGGCCGTTCGGGGCGTGAACCGCCGCCGTCGGGATGCCAGCGTGAACGCGGAATCCCCAACCTGCCCCTTCGGCACACGGCGTCCTTTGGCGTGCGCCGGGAGGGCCCCAGCCTTGAGAGGCACCACCGCGATGACTGACAGTTCCCTTCATTTTGACCGCAGGAAACTCCTGAAAGCAGCAGCGTTGACCCCATTTGCAGGCCTGGCACTGTCCGGCTGCGGGGCAAAGCCCGCCGATAGCGCGGCAGCCAACAAGACAGTCACGGTCACCTCCTACGGCGGCTCCTACAATGACCAGCTGACCCAGACGATTCTGGACCCCTTCTCCAAGCAGTCGGGGATCCAGACCACGCTGCTGGCCAACACCAGCCTGGCCGCACTCAAGGCCCAGGTGCAGTCCGGGGACGTGCAGTGGGACCTCGTGGAAATCACCGCCCCGGAGTACGAAACGGCCGTGGCAGAAGGCCTCCTGGAGCCGTTCGACTACGACATCATCAGCGACAAGGGCCTGCCCGGGTACGCCAAGGCGGAGTACGGCATCAAGTACCTGAGCTTCCTGTTCGTGATGGCCTGGGACCAGAAGGCCATCCCCGATGCGCAGGCCCCCAAGGACTGGGCGCAGTTCTTCGACCAGGGCAAGTACGATACCAAGCGCTCGGTCTACAACCAGCTCTCGGACAGCTCCGTGCTGGAGGCCGCACTCCTGGCCGACGGCGTGCCGTTCGACCAGATCTACCCGCTCGACGTCGACCGGGCCCTGCGCGTGCTGGGCCACCACCCCGGCAAGGACCGCCTGCTTTACCACGCGGCCAACCAGGAGCCCATCCAGCAGCTCACCTCGGGCGAGGTCTCGCTGTCCACGAGCTTCAACAACCGCATCAACGCGGCCCGCAATGACGGCGCCAAGCTGAACTTCAGCGCGGAAAACGCAGTCCTGGCCGGCGACTACTTCGTGGTGCCGAAGGGGGCCAAGAACAAGGAAGCCGCCTTCAAACTGATGAACTTCATGTCCAACGACGCCGAGGCCGGCGCTGCCTTCGACACGGTCACCAACCTGACCCTGGCCAACACCGCGGCGCTGTCCAAGCTGCCCAAGGAGGTCGCAGACACCCTGCCCACCAGCCCGCGCCTGGCCGACAAGATCCTGGTCCGTGACGACAAATGGTGGTCGGAGAACCTGAAGAAGACCGAGCAGCAGTTCAAGCTGTGGCAGGCCAGCTGACATGAGCAACGCAACCTTGCAACGCGCGCGTCCGGAGGGACGCGCCCTGGCACCGGAGCAGGAGAAACCCCGACGGCGGCGCACCACCTGGTGGCTGCTGCTGGCCCCGATCCTGGCCTTCGACGTCGTACTGTTCCTCAGTCCGCTGGGCAAACTGGTGGGCTCGAGCTTCACCGGCAACGCCTACCAGCGCGTCCTCGAAGACCCGCTGGTGGTCCGTTCCCTGATCAACACCCTGAGCATCAGCCTGGCATCCACCGTCGTCACCGTGGTCCTGGGCTACGTCATTGCCCTGGTGCTGTGGCGCTCCGGCACGGTGACCCGCGTGATCCTGTTCGCCGTGGTGCTGCTGCCCTTCTGGACCGGCATCCTGGTGAAGAACTTCGCGTGGGCCGTGCTCCTGCAGGACAACGGCATCGTGAACTCCTTCCTCCAGACGGTGGGCCTCACCGATGCTCCCATTGAGCTGCTGCACAACCGGCTGGCCGTGATCATCGGCATGGTTCACTGCCTGCTCCCGTATGCGGTGTTCCCGATTTTCTCCTCGCTGACCTCCATCGATGACCGGCTTGCCCTGGCGGCGCGTTCGCTCGGGGCCAAGGAAGCCTCGATCTTCCGCCGGATCACCCTGCCGCTCAGCACGCCGGGCATCTCCGCGGCAGGCTTGCTCGTGTTCATCATCAGCACCGGCTTCTTCATCACCCCGGTGGTCATGGGCGGACCCGGCGACATGATGATCGCCAACCAGATCGACTACTACGCGCGCCAGCTCACCGACTTCTCCGGGGCCGCGGCCCTGGCCGTGATCCTGACAGTGCTGGTCAGCATCCTCGTTGCCATCTACCAGCGAGTGCTCAAGGCGGGAGGCCAACATGCAGACAACTAATCCCCGGCAGCGACTGCTGACGCTGCTTTCCATTCCGGTGTTCCTGTTCCTGGTGGTCCCGACGGCGATCGTGGTCCCGGTCGCGCTGAACGACAGCCGCTACATCACGTTCCCGCCTGAAGGGATCTCGTTCGCCGCCGTCGCCGGGTTCTTCGCTGATAAGGCTTGGACCTCGGCCCTGACGGCCAGCCTCCAATCTGCAGTGATCGCCGTCGTGATCGGTGTGATTCTCGGCGCGACCGCGGCAATTGGCCTGCACGGACGCAAGTTCCCGGGCCAGCAGGCTGTCGTCGGGCTGATCCTGGCGCCGATGATCGTCCCCACCGTGGTGCTGGCGCTGGCGTTCTACCAGTTCTTCATCTCGCTCGGCGTGCTGGGCAGCATCCTCCCCATCGGCCTGGCGCATGCCGTCATCGCCACCCCTTACGTGTACTTGACCACGCGTGCCAGCCTTGCCGGACTGAACCCGGCGCTGGTCAATTCGGCGCAGAGCCTGGGCGCCGGATGGCTGTCCGTGTTCCGGCACGTCTACCTGCCGGTCATCCTGCCCGGGCTGGTTTCCGGGGCGCTGTTCGCCTTCTCGGTATCCATCGACGAGACCGTGATGTCGCTGTTCATGCAGTCGCCCAGCGCCACCACCCTGCCCGTGAAGATGTTCACCGACATCCAGTTCAACCTGACCCCCAAGATCGCGGTGTCCTCGGCCCTGTTGGTCACTGTGGCCACCCTGGGGCTGTTGTTCCAGGTCATGTTCGTTCTCAAACGGCGTTCCACCGCCAGGATGCTGCCGCTGGCCGTGTCCGCACCAAACTAAGGAAGGCCCATGACTACTTCAGTGATTTCCGCAGCAGCAAGCACCCGGACGACGGCGTCCAGGCAGGGTTCCATTGAACTCCGGCAGGTCCGCAAGACGTACGGCGACGTAGTTGCCGTCGACGAGCTGGACCTGGTGGTGGAACCCGGCGAATTCGTCACCCTGCTGGGACCGAGCGGATCCGGCAAGACCACCACCATGATGATGGTGGCCGGCTTCGAGGAGCACACGTCCGGGAGCGTCCTGATCGACGGAAAGCCCGTGGATTCGCTCCCGCCCCGGGACCGGAACCTGGGCGTCGTGTTCCAGAACTACGCCCTCTTCCCGCACATGAGCGCCCGCGAAAACGTGGAGTTCGCGCTCCGGATGCGCAAGGTGCCCAAGGCCGAACGGCGTCAACGCGCCGATAGCGCGCTGGAACGCGTGGGTCTGGGCAAGATGGGCGACCGCAAGCCCCGCCAGCTCTCCGGCGGACAGCAGCAGCGCGTGGCCCTGGCCCGCGCGCTGGTGTTCAACCCGGCCGCGCTGCTCCTGGACGAGCCCATGGCCGCCCTCGACAAGCGGCTCCGCGAACACATGCAGGAGGAGATCAAGACGCTGCAAAAGAGCCTCGGCATCTCCGTCCTTTTCGTCACGCACGACCAGGACGAGGCGATGGCCATGTCCGACCGGATCGTGGTGATGAAGGATGGCAGGATCGTCCAGTCGGGCCCGCCCGAAGAGGTCTACAACCACCCGCTCACGGACTGGGTGGCCAGCTTCCTGGGCGACACCAACCTCATCCCGTGCACCGTCCTGGAACGCAAGGACGGCGAGGCGCTGGTTGACCTCGGCGGCCTGGGCCTGGGCCGTGTGCGCGACCGCGGCGTCACCGGCGAGAACTACGCCGTGTCCATCCGTCCCGAACACCTCAAGTTCAGCTCCGAAGCAGGCCCGGACAACTGCGGCAAGGCGGCGCTGGTCTCCTCGACCAACCTGGGCGCCACGGTGCGCCACCGCCTCACGGCCGGCGGCCACGAGCTCCAGGTGCGCGAACTCAGTTCAGATGCGACGGGTCGGCCCGCGCCAGGCGCGGAGCTGTTCGTGACCTGGGAGCCGGACAAGGCGCAGCTGCTGGTTCTGGAGCAGTAGGTCCTTCCGGGGAGCTGCCGGGGATGCCGGGCAGTTCCCCGGTGCCTGCTGGCGCAGGGGCAGGGGCCTAGGTGTCCAGCAGGTTTTCGTAACCCTCCGCCACGGTCGTGGCGGTGAATTCGATAACTTCGAACTCGGCCACGCCGTTGCTGTAGAAAGGGTCCTTGGCCAACGCAGCATCCAGTGTGGTTCGGTCGGCCTTGGACAACAGCACACCGCCCACCGCGGGAACCTGGCGTCCGGACGCAAGGAACACGCCGTCGTCGAACGCCTGCTTAACCCACGCCATGTGCGCAGGGCGGTGATAGTCCACGATGTCTTCGGGCACCTTGTAGGTCAGCGATACAACAAACATAAAGTCAGCCTACCCGGATGGGTCCACGGGAACGGGTGCGTCACTTGAACGCTCAACCACGCTCTGCTTCTAGAATGGACGCATGACCGAACCGCGCTGGCTCAACGCCGACGAACGCCGTGCCTGGCTGGCACTCCTGAGCATCAACACGCTCCTGCCGGCTGCCCTGGACAACCAGCTCCACACCGCTGGCAAGGTGTCCCTGTTCGATTACAACGTCATGGCCATGCTGTCCGAAGCCGAGGGCCGCTTCCTGCCGATGAGCCAACTGGCCGCCCGTACGAGTTCGTCGCTGTCCCGGCTCTCGCATGTGGTTGCCAAGCTGGAGAAGCGCGGATGGCTGGAGCGGCGTCCGCACCCCCGCGATGCACGGGTCACCACCGCACACTTGTCCGACGTCGGGATGGCCACTTTGGAGGCACTCGCACCGGGGCACGTGGAGGCGGTGCGCACCAAGTTCCTGGACGCGCTGACGGAACGCGACGTCAATGACCTCGCCCGCATCGGCGAAAAGATCGTGGCCCGGCTGGACGATGACCACTGGATCCTCCGCGAGACCGAAAGCCGGCCATAAGCCGTCGCCCTGATGGACACCGTCCGGACAGGCCCGCCTTGGTTGCTCCCGGCAACAGATGAAAGACTGACGCCATGGACTTTTCGACCCGGTATGTAGCGCTCGGCGATTCCTTCACGGAAGGGGTCGGGGATGACGATCCCAGCCGCCCCAACGGCGTCCGCGGCTGGGCGGATCGCGTGGCGGAGCAGCTGGGCGCGGCGGATCCCGGCTTCGGCTACGCCAATCTGGCCATCCGCGGCAGGAAGCTCCTCCAGATCATGGCAGAACAGGTGGACGCCGCCGTCGAACTTAACCCCACCCTGGTGACCATTTACGCAGGTGCCAACGACATTCTGCGGCCCAAGATCGACATCGACGATCTGCTGGCGGAGTACGACGCCGGCATCCGCAAGCTGGCGGCCACCGGCGCCACAGTGGTGATGTTCACCGGCTTCGACGCGCGCGGCTCCAAGGTCTTCAGCACCATGCGCGGCCGCACCGCCATCTACAACGAACTGGTCCGCGGCATTGCCGGGGACCACGGAGCGTTGCTGGTGGACTACTGGCGCTTCAACGAGTACTACGACTGGGGCATGTGGGCCCAGGACCGGATGCACATGTCCGCCGCCGGGCACGCCAACATGGCCAAACGCGTCCTTACCGTCCTGGAGCACGACCACTCGATCGAAGTCCCGCCCATGACCCCGGTGCCCGAGCTGAACCGGGCCGAAGCCCTCCGCGCCAACGCCCGCTGGGTCCGCGAATTCGCCGGCCCCTGGGTGGTCCGCCGTGTCACCGGCAAGTCCTCGGGCGACGGACTGGCGCCCAAGTACGCCCAGCTCACGCGCCTCTGAAGCGGCGCCCTTATACACCGTCCGAGCCCGGATTGGTCTTTAATTGCGTGAACTCGTAGACTTGGTGAGCGCTAAGTGCGCGGAGCGTGCGCAATTGCTCCGGTGGCCCGGTAATTTTCTCCAGGGTAGCCGGTAGTTAGGGGCTCAAGTTGCGTGACTAACCGTTCACCCTGATCACTTTGGGTCGCACTTAGCCGCATGATCCTGCAGCAGATATGCGGATCATTACATTCAATTCTTGAGGAGAAGTCATGGCAGCACACTGCCAAGTGACCGGAGCCGAGCCGGGCTTTGGGCACAGCATTTCGCACTCGCACCGTCGCAACAAGCGTCGGTTCGATCCGAACATCCAGAAGAAGCGCTACTGGGTTCCGTCCCTGCGCCGTAACGTCACTCTGCAGCTTTCTGCAAAGGGCATCAAGACCATCGACGTACGCGGCATCGACGTTGTCGTCGCCGCCATCCTTGCTCGGGGAGTGAAGCTCTAATGGCTAAGGACAAGGACGTACGTCCGATCATCAAGCTCAAGTCGACTGCGGGCACGGGTTACACCTACGTGACGCGGAAGAACCGTCGTAACGACCCGGACCGTATGGTTCTGAAGAAGTACGATCCCAAGATCCGTCAGCACGTCGAATTCCGAGAGGAGCGCTAAACACATGGCTAAGAAGTCAATGATCGCAAAGAACGAACAGCGTAAAGTCATCGTTGAGCGTTACGCTGCAAAGCGCCTCGAACTGAAGAAGGCTCTGGTTGACCCCAACTCGACCGACGAAGTTCGCGAAGCTGCACGCCTCGGCCTGCAGAAGCTTCCCCGCAACGCGTCGCCCGTCCGTCTGCGTAACCGCGACATCATCGACGGCCGTCCCCGCGGTACCTTCCAGAAGTTCGGTATCTCCCGTGTTCGCTTCCGCGACATGGCTCACCGCGGTGAGCTCCCGGGCATCACCAAGTCTTCCTGGTAATCCAGCACCGCTGATTCCAGCTGCTTGAGAAGGGCCGGCAACCATTTGGTTGCCGGCCCTTCTGCGTTTAAGGCTTCCAGTGATCGTGCTCTTCCTGTTGATAGAGCCCCGTCTGGTGATCGAGCTTGTCGAGATCCCGCGCAGTGTTGGCCTTTGTGCTGCAGCACACAGAAGCTATGTACGACGGCGGCGCCCGGGTTTGGGTGCCGATACCGGCTTTGGGCCCGGAATGGCGGGGTTGGGGCCTGTTGTGGGGGTGGATTTGCGGTGGGGGTTGGGTGGGTGTATTGTTTTCTAAGTCGCCGCGAGGGGAACAGCGAAGAGCTGGTTACCGCGGGCGGCCAAACCCCCTAATTCAAGACCAAATGTTGGTTGTTCTTTTGAGCGCCTTTGTTTGGTGGGGATGTGTTTTCTGCTGGTGTGGGTCCTGGAATATGGATTTGCGTCGGGGCGGGAAAACGGGTAAGTTTGAAAAGTTGCTCCGGAGCGATCCACGGCCGATTGGTTGTGGTGGTGCCGGGTGTGTCTGTTGTTTGAGAACTCAATAGTGTGCCAAGTTTGTTGATACCAATTGTTTTATTGATTGGTTGTTTTGGCT
>NZ_PJIW01000029.1:0-27491 GCF_002929755.1 Arthrobacter sp. 4R501
ACTCCCACACCGGTCCAACACCGAAAAGAACTGAACCTTCTGCTCCGGCGTGTATTTCCTCCTGCTGGCAGCTTCTTTCGTTAAAGACGACACGGTCGTTGCAACTCCCAAAAATTCTGGGTGTTGCAACGACCGCTAGAACCCGCCAATCTTCCAAGCCGGGAGGGCCCTTCCTTTTGTGGTTGGACTGCTTAGCCCTACTCCACGACCAGGAGGAGGTCCCCGCCCTGCACCTGCTCCACCGCTGAAATGGCGAGCCGCGAGACTTTCCCTGCCGTCGGCGTCGTGATGGAGGCTTCCATCTTCATCGCTTCGATGGTGGCCACCGTGTCACCGGCGTTGACCGTGTCGCCGGCCTTGACGGTCACGGTGACGGCGCCGGCGAACGGCGCGGCGACGTGGCCCGGCTGGGCCGGGTCTGCCTTCTCGGCAGCCTTGACGTTGCTCACCACGGAGCGGTCACGGACCACAACGGGGCGGGACTGGCCGTTCAGGGTGCACATGACCGTCCGCATGCCCTTTTCGTCGGGCTCGGAAACAGCTTCCAGCGAGGCGATCAGCCGGACACCCTTCTCCAGCTGGATCTCGTGCTCGGCGCCGCGCTGCAGGCCGTAAAGGTAATCACGGGTGTCGAGGACGGAAATGTTGCCGTACGTTTCCACGCTCTTGAGGTAATCCTTGGTGGGGCCTTCGAAGAGCAGACGGTTCAGCGTGCTCTGGCGGGTCTTGGAATCACCATGGAGCGCAGCGCTGTCCTCGGGACTGAGGTCAACGTCGCGGATCTTGATGCTGCGACCCTGGAGCGCCTTGGTGCGGAAAGGTTCCGGCCATCCTCCGGGCGGGTCGCCAAGTTCGCCGGACAGAAAGCCGATGACGGAGTCCGGGATGTCGTAGTTCTGCGGGTTTTCGTTGAAGTCCGCGGGATCTGCGTTGAGGCCAACGAGGTGCAGGGCGAGGTCGCCCACCACCTTGGACGATGGAGTGACCTTCACCAGGCGGCCCAGGATCCGGTCGGCCGCGGTGTACATGTCCTCGATCGCCTCGAAGCGCTCCCCCAGACCCAGCGCCATGGCCTGCTGGCGCAGGTTTGACAGCTGGCCGCCCGGGATTTCGTGCTGGTAGACACGGCCGGTGGGGCCTGGCAGGCCTGACTCGAACGGCGCGTAGACGCGGCGCACGGCTTCCCAGTACGGCTCAAGGGAGCTGACTGCGTCAAGGCTCAAGCCGGTGTCACGCGGGGTGTGCGCCAGCGCCGCCACCAGGGCGGAGGCGGACGGCTGGCTGGTGGTCCCGGCCAGCGAAGCGGAGGCAACATCAACAGCGTCCACGCCGGCGTCCACTGCCGCCAGCAAGGTGGCCAACTGGCCGCCGGCCGTGTCATGCGTGTGAAGGTGGACCGGGAGGTCGAAGCGTTCGCGCAGTGCGGCCACGAGCTTGGCCGCCGCTGCCGGGCGGAGCAGCCCGGCCATGTCCTTGATGGCCAGGATGTGCGCGCCGGCATCCACAATCCGCTGGGCCAGTTCCAGGTAGTAGTCCAGCGTGTACAGCTTCTCGTCCGGGTTCAGCATGTCGCCGGTGTAACACAGGGCTACCTCGGCTACCGCAGTGCCGGTGGCCCGGACGGCGCGGATGGCCGGGGCCATCTGGTTCACGTCGTTCAGGGCATCGAAGATGCGGAATATGTCGATACCGGTGGCAGCGGCCTCGTTGACGAAAGCCACGGTCACCTCTTCCGGGTACGGCGTGTAGCCCACTGTATTCCGGCCACGCAGCAGCATCTGCAGGCAGACGTTGGGCAGCGCCTTCCGCAGGGCGGCCAGGCGGTCCCAGGGGTCCTCGCCGAGGAAGCGCAGGGCCACATCGTAGGTGGCGCCGCCCCAGGCCTCAACGGACAGGAGTTCCGGCAGGAGGGCTGTGACCGCGGGACCGGCGGCCACGAGGTCCCGGGTACGCACGCGGGTGGCCAGCAGGGACTGGTGGGCGTCGCGGAAGGTGGTGTCGGTGACAGCCACGGCGGTCTGCTCACGCAGGGCCTTGGCGAAGCCTTCGGGGCCAAGCTCCAGCAGGCGCTGGCGCGATCCCGGTGCGGCCTGCCGATCCCCAACGGCGGGGAGTTTGGCGGCCGGATCCGAGTGCACTTTCAGCTCACCGTTGGGCTTGTTGACTGTGACTTCGGCCAGCCAGGTCAGGAGCTTGGTGCCGCGGTCGGCGGAGACCCGGGCCTTCAGCAGCTGGGGGCGCTCGTCGATGAAGTTGGTGGCGACGTTGCCGGCAATGAAGTCAGCATCGTCGAGCACGGCCTGGAGGAAGGAAATGTTGGTGGACACACCCCGGATGCGGAACTCCGCGAGGGCCCGGCGGGCGCGGGCCACGGCGGCCGGGTAGTCGCGGCCGCGGCAGCTCAGCTTCACGAGCAAGGAGTCGAAGTGGGGACTGATTTCGGCACCCGAGTACACGGTGCCGCCGTCGAGCCTTACACCGGCGCCGCCGGCGGAGCGGTAGCCGGTGATCTTCCCGACGTCGGGCCGGAACCCGTTGGCCGGGTCCTCGGTGGTGATGCGGCACTGCAGCGCTGCGCCCTTAAGCTGGACCGTCTCCTGGGAGAGGCCAAGGTCCGCGAGGGTCTCGCCGGAAGCGATCCGAAGCTGTGCCTGCACCAGGTCAACGTCCGTCACTTCCTCAGTGACGGTGTGTTCGACCTGGATGCGGGGGTTCATTTCGATGAAGACGTGCTGTCCGGCGCGTTCGCCGACGGTGTCCACCAGGAACTCCACGGTTCCGGCGTTGACGTAGTTCAGGGCCTTGGCGAACTTCACCGCGTCACGGTAAAGGGCTTGGCGGATGCCTTCGTCCAGGTTGGGCGCGGGGGCGATCTCAATGACCTTCTGGTGACGGCGCTGGATGGAGCAGTCACGTTCGAAGAGGTGGATGACGTTACCCTCGGCGTCGGCCAGGATCTGCACCTCGATGTGGCGCGGGCGGAGCACTGCCTGCTCCAGGAACATGGTGGGGTCACCGAATGCCGCATCGGCTTCGCGCATGGCAGCCTGCAGGGCCTCGGGAAGGGCTTCCCTCGTGTCGACGCGTCGCATGCCACGTCCGCCGCCGCCGGCGACGGCCTTGGCGAAGATGGGGAAACCGATCTCGTCGGCTGCCGCGATCAGCTCATCCATGTCCTTCGAGGGTTCACTCGATTTCAGGACCGGAACACCGGCCTCACGGGCAGCCTTCAGTGCTGCCACCTTGTTGCCGGCAAGCTCAAGCACCTCAGCCGGAGGGCCAACGAAGGTGATGCCCGCTTCCTGGGCGGCGCGGGCCAGATCGGGGTTTTCCGAAAGAAAGCCGTAGCCGGGGTAGATGGCGTCGGCGCCGGATTCCTTGGCGACCCGGACCACCTCGGCAACATCCAGGTAGGCCCGGACGGGATGCCCCACTTCGCCAATCAGATATGCCTCATCGGCCTTCTGGCGGTGGATCGAATTTCGGTCCTCATTGGGGAAAACAGCAACGGTCTTGGCGCCCAGCTCGTAGCTGGCACGGAAGGCCCTGATCGCGATTTCGCCGCGGTTGGCCACCAGAATCTTGGAAAACATAATTCTCCTGCATCATTGCGGGTGTATCGGTAAGTGGTCACAGTGTCTAAGACCCGCGCCTAGAAATACAAATCCTTGTGGCCACAGTCACAGAAACTTCCGTCATGTCCCGCGTGCATCGACGGAGGTTGGCAGAACCGGCCACCCATACCATCGCCGTGCCATGCCGCATCCCCATAAGACGGGATTCACCGGCGCAGCCACATATGATGAGTAAGGCGGCTCGAGCCGCCTGCTTCGGCAGTGCCGGAGCAAACATTACCCCCAACACGGCAGCCGGCGTTAGGTTTTGGTCTCACAAGTGCAAGTAGTCAGCATCAGCAGCCTCAAGGGCGGAGTCGGCAAGACGTCCGTCACCACAGGATTGGCGTCTGCGGCGCTTGCCGCCGGCATCCCCACACTGGTGGTGGACCTCGATCCCCACGCGGACGCGACCACTGCCCTGGGCGTCCAGTCCGGCGACCAGCTGGACATCGGCAGGATGCTCAAAAGCCCCCGCCGGGCCAAGCTCGCGGACAATGTCGCGGGCAGCTCCTGGACGGCACGGGCGCATACCAACGGATCCGGACCGGCCATCCTGGACGTCGCCGTGGGTTCGGCGTACACCGGCATCTACGACCGCCCCGACCTTGGCCGCAGGGATCTTCGCAGGCTTTCCGCGGTCCTGGCTGGCGCCGACCGCTACGAGCTGGTCCTCATTGACTGCCCGCCGTCGCTGAACGGGCTGACCCGGATGGCCTGGTCCGCAAGTGACAAAGTGGCGCTCGTGGCCGAGCCTGGACTTTTCTCGGTGGCGGGAACGGAACGGACCATGCGCGCCATCCAGCTATTCAAGCAAGAATTCGCGCCGAACCTATCCCCCGCAGGCATCGTGGCCAACCGCGTTCGCACCGGCTCCTCCGAACACACTTACCGGCTCGCGGAAATGGAATCGATGTTCGGTGACCTGCTACTGAGCCCACGCATCCCCGAACAGGCGAACTGGCAGCAGATCCAGGGCGCGGCCCACCCGGTGCACCACTGGCCCGGCGAATCCGCGAAGACATCCGCTGCGTTGTTCGACGCCCTCCTCGTCAACCTCCTGGCGACCCGAAGCGGCCTGCGAAACCGAACCCAGCGTTAACCCCTTGGCTGCAGCGCCGCTGCAGCCAAGGGTTCCGCGGACAACAAGAAGAGGCCATCCCCGCCGGGGGTGGCCTCTTCTTGTTGGTGTTGCGCCAGCCTGCTGTCAGCCGATCTTGCGGGCAGACCGCCGCTTGCTCAGCTCGTCGTCGGGAAAGGAATGTTCGACGGCGTGTTCGCTCGGCAGGGCAGCCAGGCTGCCCTCGACTTCGCGCCAGACCCGGCCCACCGCGATGCCGAAAACGCCTTGTCCACCCTGTACAAGATCGATGACCTCGTCTGCGGAGGTGCATTCGTAGACGCTCGCGCCGTCGCTCATGAGCGTGATCTGTGCCAGATCCTCCACGCCGCGTTCGCGCAGATGTTCCACTGCCGTGCGGATCTGCTGAAGGGAAACACCGGTGTCCAGAAGCCGCTTGACTACCTTGAGGACGAGAATGTCCCGGAAGCCGTAGAGTCGCTGCGAGCCAGAGCCTGCGGCGCCGCGGACTGCGGGCTCAACCAGCCCGGTGCGTGCCCAGTAGTCCAGCTGGCGGTACGTGATGCCGGCCGCCTTACAGGCCGTGGGGCCGCGGTAGCCGGCGTCCTCGTCCAGGACGGGAAGGTCTTCGGTAAACAGGAGGCCCTGGGCACCGCTCGCGGGCACAGCCACACCAGCCGTTGTGGGCTGCTTCAGCCCGCCTGCTTCGCCTTTGGGACTCACCTGGATCCTCCTTGTAATAAGCTCCCGGGGACCACTGCATCAGCCGGTTCACACATGAAGTTCATGCATGTAATTTCGCGGGGGTCGTACTTTTACAGTGTGACTTGCGCGGCTGCTGTAAGCAATGGGAGCTTGATACCTTCGACGTTAGGCCCGCTGCGCCCCAAGGTCAAAGATCTAGGCCGCTTGGCGCAGGCGTGTCGGAACTTTCAGGCTCAACTTTAACCTTAACGTGACCTCAGCCGTCGAAGTCTTCGGGCTCCACATCGTCCAGGAACTCACGGAAGCGCCGCAGTTCGCGCTCCTCGTCCACGGTGGGGCCCGGGTCAGTGTCCTCCCCCTCGTCATGCTCGGTAATACGAACTCCGGCTTCATCCATTACCGAGTCGGCACACCAGATGCGGCACTTGGCCCGCAACGCGATCGCGAGGGCGTCCGATGCCCGCGAGCTAACGGTGGTGCCGTTCTCGAACTGGAGCTGGCCATAAAAGATGTTGTCCTCAACGGCCACAATGTTGACGCTGACAACCGAATGGCCCAAGGACTCCACCACGTCCACCAGGAGGTCGTGGGTCATCGGGCGCGGAGGCACTACCCCTTGCTGGGCCAGGGCGATGGCACTTGCCTCTGGAGTCCCGATCCAGATGGGCACGTGCCGTTCGCCGTGGATCTCGCGCAGCAGGACGAGCGGCTGGTTGGACGGCAGTTCGATACGAACGCCTACGATCTCCACTTCGATCATCAGATGTCCATACGTGAGATACGGTCCTGGACCAGTGCCC
Source organism: Arthrobacter sp. 4R501 (assembly GCF_002929755.1). NCBI lineage: Bacteria > Bacillati > Actinomycetota > Actinomycetes > Micrococcales > Micrococcaceae > Arthrobacter > Arthrobacter sp. 4R501. The sequence continues at coordinate 6,201 of NZ_PJIW01000029.1, forward strand.
GGTGCAGGACCAGGCAGAGGTCGCTGATTTCGCGGGCCGCTTCGGCAGCCCGCGCCTGTGACGCGGAATCGCGCCGGGACGCGAGCGGCGCAACTGCGCGCTCCACGAGTCCGAATTCACGTTCCGCGGCGGCCTGGAACGGCCGCAGGTGGCGCGGCTCAAGGCCGTGGCTCTCCAGCTGCACGCAGGCACGGGCCACTTGGAGGGCGTGCTCGTCGAACTTGCCGTTGCTGTGGCTGATCAGCCCGAAGCTCAGCAGCGATTGGAGTAACGGAAGGCTGGCGCCGGACTCGGTCCGCAGCTGTTCCTCGCTGAATTTCCGGCCGCGGTTCTGAAGCTCCACGGCCAATTCATCCGAAACGATCCGCGGCGAAACCACGACGCCGGGCGGCAGGTTCTCGGGCCGCTCTCCCCTGTCGATCGCATCAAGGTAGTCCTTGATGACTTTCAGTGGAAGGTACTGGTCCCGCTGCAGCGCCAGCACAAAACGGAGACGTTCGACGTCACTGTCCGAGTACTGCCGGTATCCGGCCGGAGTACGGCGCGGATTAATCAGTCCCTTTTCCTCGAGGAACCTGATTTTCGACGCGGTCATACCCGGAAAGTCGCCGCTGAGTTGCGCGAGGACTTCCCCGATGTTCAAAACTTGGGGCCCCCGGCGTTCCGGTTGTGCCATTGCCACAGGCAAGTGTCCCGGGATCAGGCGCGGCCTGCTGCGCGGGCAGGGCTCAGGTAGAAGGTGAGTCGGAACTTGCCGATCTGGACTTCGTTCCCGGACTTTAGCTCAACACTGTCCACGCGGTCGTGGTTGACGTAAGTGCCGTTGAGGCTGCCGGTATCCACCACTTCAAAGCTCCGCGGAGTGCGGCGGAACTCGACGTGACGCCGCGAGACGGTGACGTCATCCAGGAAGATGTCGGCATCCGGATGACGGCCGGCCGTGGTGGTGTCCGTGTCAAGCAGGAAGCGGGCACCCGCGTTCGGGCCGCTGTGGGCCACCAGGAGCGCGGAACCGGCCGGCAGCGCCTCCACGGATGAACGCTCGTCCGTGGACAGCTTGGGGGCGATGGTGGGTTCGTCGGAGACGGGGGTGAGATGGATCGAGGTGGTCTCCGAAGCCCTGGCCGCACCTGTGCCGTGCTCGCCTTCGGCAGGGTCCTGTTCGTGGCCAACCATGGATTCCTCCTCTTTCGCTGCAGCTCTCACGCCTGCAATCAACTTTTGCCCTGACGGATCCGCCTCGCGGATCCGATGCCGGGCCCCGATCCGGCCACTGACGTGCGAAGACGCCAGTTGGCCGGACCGGATGAACCCGTAAGCTTCAGCCTACCTGCTGTTCGTACTCGGATGCACTGAGCAAGGATTCCACAGCGTCCGCTTCTGCCAGCCGGATCTCGATCAGCCAGCCGTCGCCGTACGGATCGGAGTTGATCAACGCCGAATCGGTATCGAGGGATTCGTTGCGTGCCACGACCTCGCCGCTGACCGGAGCATAGATGTCACTGACGCTCTTGGTGGATTCGACCTCGCCCACGACTTCGTTTGCGGTGACTTTGGTGCCGGCTTCCGGCATCTGGGCATAGACAACATCTCCGAGTGCGTCCTGCGCGAAGTCGGTGATGCCCACCCGAACCACGCCGTCGGCGCTCGGTGCGGATACCCACTCGTGCTCGGCAGTGTAGGACAGGTCTTCGGGAATGTTGCTCATCAGGGGCCTTTCATCGGGTCAATCACCAATGTCAACGGGGCCTGGAAAACAAGCCGCCGCTGAAAGTATAGGCACAACTCCACGGGCGTTCGAGGAGGATTCTGACATGATGAGACTCATGAGATCACATGCACAGGAAGCGCCCGCGAAAAAGGCGAACTGGGCTGCACGGATCATCCTCGTTGCGGTGGCGTTGGTGGTCCTCACAATCGCTTACTTTGCCTTAGCGGCCATCCTCCCGGTCTGGTGGGCGAATGTTATCCGCAACCAGGTCCAGGGCAATCTTGGGGCGGGCATCCTGGTGGGGATGTTTTACGGGTTCGTTTTCACGTTCGTCCCCCTCCTGGTGGCCTGGCAGGCCACACGCAAATCCGTAAGCTGGCCCTGGAAGCTGACCATCCTCGTCGCCGCTGTGGCTCTCGCCTCCCCGAATCTGCTGACCGCCGGGATCATGTTCGGCAGCTCGCAGGCCGCCCATAACGGACAGCGGATCCTTGGCACGGAGGCAACCTGGTTCCCGCTGTGGACACAGATCTCAGCCATCGCCGCCGTCGTGGTCTTTGTGGTTGGCCTGATCCTGTGGAGGGTCTGGCGGCAGCGCGGCAAAAAGATGAAGGTGCTCAAGAAGGCAGGTGCCGAGCGTTCCCTGGCTGCGAAGGCGGCCAATGACTCCGCGGCCAGCTCACCTGCTCCCGAGGCGTCAGCTGTTCCTGAGGCTCCGGCCGCACCCGACAGCCAGGCTGACCACAGGTAAAGCCATGCCGGAGCTTCCCGAGGTTGCAGGCCTGGCCGGTTTCCTGGACGAGCACCTGCGCGGAGCGGTGGTGCGGAAGGTCCAGATCGTTTCCTTTGCCGTGCTGAAGACAGCGGATCCGCCGTTCACAGCGCTGGAGAACTGCACGGTCGCCGGCGTGCGGCGGTTTGGAAAGTTTGTCAGCATTGACACCGACGGGCCGTCCTTTGTCTTCCACCTCGCCCGGGCGGGCTGGGTCCGCTTCACGGACTCGCCCACAGACACCCAGCTCCGGATGGGAAAGGGCCACATCGCCATGCGGCTGGCGTTCACCGGGCCGGACGGTGCCCATGGCATGGATCTCACCGAGGCGGGGACCAAGAAGAGCCTTGCCGTGTACGTGGTGCGCGACCCCCAGGATGTGCCGGGCGTCGCGGCGCTCGGGCCGGACCCGTTCAGCGCAGCGTTCGACGCCGACATGCTGGCGGAGATTCTCGGCTCCACTTCCCAGCAGATCAAGGGCGTCCTGCGGAGCCAGAGCGTGATCGCGGGGATCGGGAACGCCTACAGCGACGAGATCCTGCATGCTGCGAGGATCTCCCCCTTTGCCACCGCCAAGTCCTTGGACCGCGGCACGGTGCAGGTGCTTTATGACGCCATCCACAGCGTGCTCGGAACGGCCCTGGCCGAAGCCGAGGGCAAGCCGCCCAGCGAGCTCAAGGACGTCAAACGCAGCCACATGCGGGTCCATGCCCGCACCGGCGAAGCTTGCCCGGTGTGCGGTGACACAGTCCGGGAGGTGTCTTTCGCGGATACTTCCCTGCAGTACTGCCCCACGTGCCAGACCAAGGGAAAGATTCTGGCGGACCGCAGGACGTCGAAGTTCCTGAAATAAGCCAGGCCGTGAAACATCCGAAAAGGACGGCACAAAACAAAAGCGTCCCGGAGAATTTTCTCCGGGACGCTTCTGTTTTGGTCGGGCTGACAGGATTTGAACCTGCGACCCCTTGACCCCCAGTCAAGTGCGCTACCAAGCTGCGCTACAGCCCGTTAGTTCCGCCGTTCTCCGCTGCGTTTACTCCCGATGTTAGCCAGGATTTCAACTCAGCAGTCCGGCCGAACCACCTTGAAAAGCTTACACGATTCCGGAGGGTGCAAGTGACACTTTGCCGCTTGCACGCCCCCGGCGTGTCCTAATTAACGCTTCTTGCCGCGCTTTTCGCGGACGCGCATGTTGACCTCGATGGGCGTGCCCTCGAAACCGAACGTTTCGCGGAGCCTGCGGGTGATGAAGCGGCGGTAGCCCGGGTCCAGGAATCCGGTGGTGAACAGCACAAACTTCGGCGGCCGGCTGGACGCCTGCGTGCCGTACAGGATGCGCGGTTGCTTGCCGCCGCGGACCGGGTGCGGGTGCGCCGCCACAAGCTCGCCAAGGAAGGCATTGAGCTTACCGGTGGGGATGCGCCTGTCCCAGTTCTCCAGGGCCAGGTCCAGGGCGGGAACCAGGCGGTCCTTGTGCCAGCCCGTCAGCGCGGAGATGTTGACCCGGGGCGCCCAGGCCACGTGGGCCAGGTCCTGCTCGATTTCGCGCTCCAGGTAGGTGCGGCGTTCGTCGTCGAGCAGGTCCCACTTGTTGAAAGCCAGCACAAGGGCGCGGCCCGACTCGATGGCCAGCTGCAGGATGCGGACGTCCTGCTCGCTGAGGACCTCATCCACCGCGAGAAGAACGACGGCGACCTCCGCCTTTTCGAGCGCGGCCTGCGTCCGGAGGGAGGCGTAGTAGTCGGCGCCCTGCGCCATGTGCTGGCGGCGGCGGATGCCTGCCGTGTCCACAAAACGCCACGTGCGGTCACCGAGTTCAATGAACTCATCCACCGGATCACGCGTGGTGCCGGCGGTGTTGTCCACGACGACACGTTCTGACCCTGCCAGCTTGTTCAGCAGTGATGACTTGCCCACGTTCGGGCGGCCGATCAGTGCGATGCGGCGGGGTCCGCCCGAGCGTTCCAGGCCCTCAATGGTGGAGAACTCCGGCAGGGTGTCCATCACGTGGTCCAGGAGGTCGGCCACGCCGCGTCCGTGCAGGGCCGAGACGGGGTATGGCTCGCCGAAGCCGAGGCCCCACAGGGTGGCAGAGTCCGCTTCCTGGGCGAAGTCGTCCACCTTGTTGGCCACCATGATGACTGGCTTCTTGCTGCGGCGGAGCATCTTCATAACGCCCTCGTCCGTTGCGGTGGCGCCCACCGCGGAGTCGACGACAAAGAGCACGGCGTCGGCCATTTCCACAGCCATTTCCGCCTGTTCGGCCACCCGTGCGTGGATGCCGCGGGCATCGTGCTCCCAGCCGCCGGTGTCCACCAAAATGAAGTTGCGCCCGTTCCAGTGTGCCGAGTACATCACGCGGTCCCGCGTCACGCCGGGAGTATCCTCGACCACGGCTTCGCGGCGGCCCAGGATGCGGTTCACCAGGGTGGATTTGCCCACGTTGGGACGGCCGATGATGGCAAGCACGGGATCGAGCTTGACCGGACCGTCGAAGTCCTCGTCGTCGTAGTTCCCGCTCAGCAGGGCGGCGTCTTCCTCGTCGAGCTCGTAGTCGTCCAAACCGGCGCGGAGCGACGCGGCACGCATCTCCGCTTCGTCGTCGTCGATCGCGGCCAGCCGCTCGGCCACCTGGTCCGTGCCGGTGGGCGTGTATTCATCTTCGCCGGCGCCGGAGTGGCTGGAGGTTTGAGTCGTATCGCTCATTGCACTTTCCTTAGTGGTCATCTGCCGGCGTCCCGGCTACTGCTGTGAAGTTCGTGCGGAAATCCGCGTGGGGCAAAGGCTGCCCACTGTGTTGGATGGTCTCCTGGACGTGCCCCGCAAGCGCAGCGCGGATTTCCATTCCCGCCCTGTCCATTGAAGCACGGCCCGTTTCGCCGGGGTTGCGGCTGAGGGTCAGTGCGTTGCCGAAGCTGACGTGGAACCGCCGCCCTGGCCTGGGTACTGTGTCGAGGTGTTCGTTGCCCGTCCGGGTGCCGAGGATCGCCACGGGAACCACGGGGGCGCCCGAGTTCAGCGCCAGCCAGGCCACCCCGTTGCTGATGTCTGTTGCCTGGCCGCTCCCCCGAGTTCCTTCCGGAAGAATCCCGATGCAGCGGCCGGCGTCGAGCATGTTCTTGCCCAGCAGCAGCGCAGCCCGGTCCCCGGAGCGGTCAACCGGCAGCTGGCCGGAGGCCCGAAGGACCCGACCCAGCAAGCCCTTGAACATCTCCTTCTTGACCAGGATGTGCATGGGACGCGGCGACGCGCCAAACATCACCGGCCCGTCCAGGAAACTGATGTGGTTGCCGGCAAAAATCACCGGCCCGCCTGTAGGCACGTTGTCCCGGCCTGTGACGGACGTGCGGTACACCATGTGGTCCAGGAGCCAGCCGACGGGCCGGCTCCATATCATGGTCAGGCCGGAGGGAAGCCGCACGTCGCGGTCAGTCACGGTTAAGCACCTTCGTGACGATCACGAGCGCCGCGTCCACGGTCTCGGCGAAGTCCAGATCGGAAGAATCCAGGGTGACAACACCGTCGGCAGCCTGGGTGAAGTTCACCACCGTGGAATCCTTGGCGTCACGGCGGGTGACCTGGGCGGCGAGCTGCTCCGCATCCTGCGTGCCGCCCAGTTGGATGCCGCGGCGGCGAAGCCGGGCCTCCTCAGTGGCGGTCAGCAGCATGCGGACTTCCGCGCCCGGGGCCACGACGGTCGTGATGTCCCGGCCCTCCACCACGATGCGGCGGTGGTGCTTTTCAATGACCTCACGCTGCCGGCGGATCAGTTCGGTCCGCGCACCCAGGGTGGTGGCCACCGCACTGACCGCCGACGAAATTGCCGGTTCCCGGATGGCGTCCGTGACGTCGGTGCCGCCCACGCGGACGTATTCCTCCCGCGGTGTGGTGCTCAGTTCCAGGACCAGGTCACGGGAGGCCTGCTCCACGGCGGCGGCGTCGCTGAGGTCAATTCCGCCGGTGACGCAGAACCAGGTCAGGGCACGGTACATGGCGCCGGTGTCCAGGTAGGCAAGGTGCAGCCGGCGGGCCACTTCCTTGCTCACGCTGGACTTGCCGGAGCCTGACGGCCCGTCGATGGCGACCACCAAAGGCCTGCCGACGCGCAAGGCCGGAAGGGTGTCAAGAAGTTCTTGTGTCATTACTGCAATACCCGCCATCCGCGGTCGTTGAGTGCTTCGATCAGATGGTCATGCTTGTTCGGCAGCACGGACAGTTCCACCATGCCCACGTTCTGGCCCGAGGAGTGGTCCAGCCGAAGGTCCTCCACGTTCACGCCGATCTCACCGATTTCGGTGAGGAGCTGCGCGATCTGTCCCGGCCGGTCATCCACGAGGACCGTCAGCCAGGAGTATGCCTGCGGCGGGCCACCGTGCTTACCCGGAATACGGGCCTGCCCGGCATTGCCTTCGCTGATGAGCTGGGCCAGGTCCAGCCTGGCGCCGGGCGCAAGCGGTTCCTCCAGCGTCCCGATGAGCCGGTTCAGGTCCTCGCGGACCCCGTAAAGGATCTCCACGACCTTTCCCGCGTTGCCGCCCAGGATCTGGACCCACAGCGTGGGATCGCTGGCGGCGATCCGCGTGACGTCCCGCAGCCCGTTGCCGGCGAGGGACAGCGCGTGAAGCGGCGTCCCCTGCAGCCGGCTGGCCAGCAGGGAGGACATGATCTGGGGCAGGTGCGATACCAAGGCCACGGCTTCGTCGTGTTCGTCGGCAGTGAACTGGGAAACCACGGCTCCCAGGTCCGTGGCCAGGGAACGCGCAGTCTGCACGGCAGCCGCGGATGACTCCGGGCCCGGACAAACCACCCACGGCATAGACGTGAAGAGCTCGCCGCGGGCCGCAACCGGCCCTGACTTTTCGCGCCCTGCCATCGGATGCATCCCCACATAGCGGGCGAGGTCCGCGCCGCGGCCGCCCAACTCCGCCAGGATGGCGGCCTTGACGCTGGCGATGTCAACCACCACGGAATCCGGGTAGTCGGCAAGCGCACGGGCCACGACGTCGGCGGTCACGTCCGGCGGTGCTGCCACCACCACCAACTCGGGCGCCTCGTCCCCCAGCTGGCCCAGGGGCTGGCCGGCACCGATGTCGACGGCCACAGCCTGGTTGGTCGGCGACGGGTCAGACAGGAACACGGGCACGCCGCGCCCACGCAGGCCCAGCCCGATGCTGGCACCGAGCAGGCCGGTGCCAATCACCACGACCGGCCCGTTGAGGTGCCCCCGCCCGTGGGAGCGAAATGCGGACATGCCTCAGAGTCCTACGGATGCCAGCAGGTGGCCGACTTCCTGCTTGCCAAGGTTGCGGATGCTGCCCTGGCGCTGGTCGCCCAGGCCAATGGGACCCACCTTGACGCGCACCAGGCGCAGGACCGGGAACCCGACGGCGTCGAACAGGCGACGGACAATCCGGTTCTTGCCGGAGTGCAGAACCACTTCGATCAGCACATGGCCCGGAGTGGAGTCCACCAGCTTGAAGGAGTCAACGGAGGCAAAGCCATCCTCGAGTTCCACGCCTTCGCGGAGCTGGGCGCCGACTCCCTGCGGGAACGGGCCGCGGACCTGGACCAGATAGGTCTTCGGGACCTCGTAGGACGGGTGCGTCAGCCGGTTGGCCAGTTCGCCGTCGTTGGTCAGCAGCAGCAGCCCTTCGGTGGCGACGTCCAGCCGGCCCACGTGGAACAGGCGTTCGCCCAGGTGGGTCTTCCGCACAAAATCGCTGATGCAGGGACGGCCATCGGGGTCTTCCATGGTGGACACCACGCCCTTGGGCTTGTTGAAGACCATGTATACGAGGTTTTCATCCAGCTGGATGCGCAGGCCATCAACGTGGATGACTGCTGTCTTGGGGTCCACGCGGACACCAAGCTCAGTGACAACCTGGCCGTCGACCTCAACACGGCCTTCGGCGATCATCTCTTCGCAGACGCGGCGCGAAGCCACGCCGGCCTGGGCCATGACCTTCTGCAGGCGGGTGCCGTCGGCGTCGTGCATTTCCGACTGCGGAACGTCACCGCGGGCTCCGCGCTTGCGGGCAGGCTTCCGGACGGGGCCAAGGTTCTGGCCAAACCGTTCGCTGCCGAAGGCGCGTGACGCCGCCGCCCCGGGCCTTCCGGTGCGCGGCTTGGGCTTGAGTGCGCCGGGGGTGCCGGGAGCCTTGTTGGCGCCCGGTTTGCGGGCAGCAGGCTTGCGCGCCGATGTGCTGCCGGCCGGCTTCCAGTCCGAGGCACCGCGGCCGGCCGGTGGCGACGCCGGGGCGTCGCCGGGATCCACAAATGGCTCCTCGCGAGGCCTCGGGGCCTTGTACGGCCGGTCGCCGCCGCCAAATCCGGCGTTACGCTTGCCTGCGCCGGCGCGGAATCCGCCGCCCGCCGCGCTGGGGCGGCCGCTGCCGCCCTGTGCAGGATTCCGGCTTGCGCCGCCCTGCGCCGGATTACGGCTGGCCGCTGGATTGCGGCTGGCGCCGCCCTGTCCGGCATTGCGTTCTGAACTGTTGCGTCCCGAACTGTTACGTGGTGAACCCTGGCGTCCCGCCTGTGTCATGACCCGTCCTTCGTTATTTGGCCGGCTGGTTGTCCAAGAACAACCCTAGCCAGCCATGCAGAAATTATCTGCCCTTATGAATATTCGTGTGTGCATGCGGGATTTCCCGCCTACATTCTGTCGGCGTCATAGAACTCCGCAATGCCCTCGAGCCCCGGAAGATGGGGTGAGAGCTGGGGCAGTTCCGCTGCGGAGCTGATTCCCATCCGTTCCAGGAAATACGACGTGGTCCGGTAGAGGATGGCTCCCGACTCAGGATCGTGTCCCGAATCTTCGATCAGCCCGCGCTGGGTCAATGTCCGTACGACAGAATCGACATTGACTCCTCGAATTGCAGACACCCTGGCCCTGGAGACAGGCTGGCGGTATGCGATGACAGCCAGTGTTTCCAAGGCTGCCTGCGTGAGCCTGGCCGTCTGACCCTCAAGCACAAACCGTCCGACGATCTCGGCGAAGTCTGCGCGGGAGTAGATCCGCCAGCCACCGGCGATGTTCCGCAATTCGAAACCCCGGGGGCTGGCGCTGAAACCAGCGTCGCTGGCACGGTCCATGTCCGGGGCTTTAACAGTATAGCCGCTATACTCCCGCTGCAGGTCCGCCAGTAACTGCTCGACGACGGCGACGGTCAGGTTAAGCCCGGCGGCCAGCTCAGTAGCGCTGGCCGGTTGGTCCAGGACCATCAGGACCGCCTCGAGTGCAGCCTTGGCACCGCCGGGAAGATCCCGGACGTCCAGGACCGGCTCCGACCCAGGCTCCGGAAGTTCTTGACTCACGACAGTTCCTCGTATTCTTCGCTTAGGTTTTCTGTTGACCAGTCCCGGCCGTCCACCGTCCAGTGCACGGTGAGATCGCCCAGCGGCGACACCTGGTCGAAGGACACTGCCCTGTCCCGGAACATCTCCAGCAAGGCCAGGAACCTGGCCACCACCACCAGTGTGGAATCGGCGTCGGCGATCAACGCGCGGAAAGTCAGGGGCTTCCCCAACTGGAGCCGGAGCCCCAGGATCTCGGCCTGTTCCTTCACGCTGACGGCACTGCCGTGCAGGTGGGCAAGGCCCACTTCTTTGGGCCTGGGCGTTTTGGGCTTCAGGGCAGACTCGGCCAGGCGGGCGAACTGGTCCGGTGTGTGCTTCCACACGAGTTCCGGAAGCATGGCGGCAAAATGCTCCTCCAAGGCAACCTGACGCGGAAACCGGCTGGCTTCCTGTTCCAGGGTTCCAGCCATCAGGGCTGCCACCTGCTTGAACGCCTTGTATTGGAGGAGCCTCGCAAAAAGGAGGTCCCGCGCTTCCAGCAGGGCGATGTCTTCGTCGTCCTCGACTTCGCCGGCGGGCAGGAGCCTCGCCGCCTTGAGGTCCAGGAGGGTGGCGGCGATGACCAGGAATTCGCTGGCTTCATCCAGCGCCCATTCCTCGCCGAGCTTCTGGAGCTTCCTGGTGTACTTGATGAACTCATCCGTGACGGTGGCAATGGCCACCTCGATAATGTCCAGCTGGTGCTTGGCGATCAGGCCCAGCAGGAGGTCGAAAGGGCCGGTGAAGTTGGCCAGCCGAACTTCAAAGCCGGGTTTGGACTCGGCCACGGCGTATTTAGGGTGCGCCGCCGCGCGAAATCAGCTCTTTGGCCAGGCGGCGGTAGGCATCGGCGCCGATGTGGCTGCCAGCGTAGCTGGTGATCGGCTCTGCCGCGACGGTGGCGTCCGCGAACTTGATGGAGCGTTTGATGACGGTCTCGAAGACTTTGTCACCGAAGGCTTCCACCAGGCGGGTGATGACTTCGCGGCTGTGGAGCGTACGGGCGTCGTACATAGTGGCCAGGACACCATCAACCTGCAGGCCGGGGTTCAGCCGGTCCTGGACCTTGTCGATGGTTTCCACCAGGAGTGCTACCGCACGGAGGGCGAAAAATTCGCAGATCAGCGGGATGATCACGCCGTGGGCGGCGGTCAGGGCGTTGACCGTCAGCAGGCCCAGTGAGGGCTGGCAGTCAATCAGGACGACGTCGTAATCGTCTTCGACTTTCTTCAGCGCCCGGTCCAGGACTTGCTCACGGGCTACTTCATTGACCAGCTGCACTTCTGCGGCGGAGAGGTCGATGTTGGCCGGCAGCAGGTCCACGTTTTCGACGCCGGTCTGGTGGATGGCGTCGCGGATGTCCACCTTGCGGTCCATGAGGACGTTGTAGACCGTCAGGTCCAGTTCGTGGGGGTTGATGCCGAGGCCCGCGGACAGTGCGCCCTGCGGGTCGAAGTCAACCAGCAGCACCCTGCGGCCGTACTCGGCAAGGGCCGCTGCCAGGTTGATGGTGGACGTCGTCTTGCCAACGCCGCCCTTTTGGTTAACCATGGCGATCACGCGCGCGGGACCGTGGGACGACAGCGGGGCAGGTTCCGGAAATTCGCGGTGGGGGCGCCCGGTGGGACCCATCACGGCGTCTTCCAGATCGAGTTCCGTGCCTTCCAGAGTTGCCGAACCCTGTTCGCTGCTCACGTATCTATCCACACTTTCGATGACGGTGATTTCCTGCCGCTGGAACTCCAGCGCCGATCCTGCTTTCCACCTAGGCTACAGGCCCCGACACGGTATTCGAGGGAACTTGACTTTGGGTGGATTCTGAGCCTTTACCTTCTGGTAGAGGTCGAAGGTTAGCCTTCCGCACGCAGGAACCGCCCGCACAGCCGGGGCTGTGCGGGCGGTTCGCGATTTGTCCAGGATTCAGTGCCGGCCGCGCCTAGGCGTTGGCCAGGGCCGGCGCCTTGGCGGAATCGTCCACCGGCTCGCCATGTCCTGCGATCATGGTCTGCTCGTCGAAGGGAGCCCGTCCCGAGAGAACTTCGCCAACCTGCTTGTTGTCGATCTCCTTGACCCAGGTGCCGATCAGGAGGGTGGCCACAGCGTTGCCCGTGAAGTTGGTCAGGGCGCGGGCTTCAGACATAAAGCGGTCGATCCCGACGATCATGCCCACTCCGCCGAGGAGCTCGGGCTTGTGTGCCTGCAGGCCGGCGGCCAGCGTGGCGAGGCCTGCACCGGTGACACCGGCGGCACCCTTGGAGGCGATGATCATGAAGATCAGGAGTGAAACCTGCGCGCCGAGGTCCAGCGGGGTGCCCATGGCGTTGGCCACGAACAGCGAGGCCATGGTCAGGTAGATGGCCGTCCCGTCCAGGTTGAAGGAGTATCCGGTGGGCACGGTGACGCCGACGACCGGCTTGGAAACACCCAGGTGCTCCATCTTGGCGATCAGGCGGGGCAGTGCTGCCTCGGAGGAGGAGGTGGAGAAGATGAGGAGGTATTCGCGGGCCAGGTACTTCATCAGCTTGAAGATGTTCACTCCGGTCACTACCTGGAGCAGACCGCCGAGGATCACCACAATGAAGAGGGCGCAGGTGATGTAGAAGGCGGCCATGAGTGTGAACATGCTCACGATTGCCGCGACGCCTGTGGCGCCGACAACAGCTGCGATGGCACCGAAGGCGCCCACCGGAGCAAGCCACATGATCATGATGAGGATCCTGAACACCAATACCTGGCCGTGGCCGATAGCCTTCAGGACAGGAGCGCCCTGCGCGCCCATCTTCTGGAGGGCGAAGCCCACGAGGATGGCGGCGAAGAGTGTGGGCAGGACTGGAATGTCGCCCGGGATAATGCCCAGGAGGAAGGCAACGGTGCTGTCTACTTCGGCCTTCTTATTGGGGTCATACGGCGCCAGCTTCAAACCCTCACCTGGGTGGATCAGGTTACCGACGACAAGGCCGATGCCCAAGGCGAAGGTGGACATAAGAACAAAGTAGCCCAGGGCCAGTCCGCCCACCTTCCCTACGGTGGCAGCCTTAGCGATGGAGCCAATACCAAGGACAATGGTGCAGAAGATGATCGGCGCGATCATCATCTTGATGAGCTTGATAAAGCCGTCGCCAAGCGGCTTCATCGCTTTGCCGACCTCGGGGAACAGCAGACCGACGATAGCGCCCAGGATCACGGCGGCAATAACGGCAATGTAAAGGTAGTGGGATTTGTCCAGCCCCTTGCGGGCGGCCTTCACAGGCGCTGCTGACTCTCCTCGTTGAGAAGCCATAATGTGTCTCCTTATGGATAATTTGGTAGACGCTTCGACTCAGCCTCTGGGCTCTATGCGTCGGTCCGGTGTGATATCCATCATTAGGCACACCGTGACATGGCTCACGGTTGCGTTCATATTGGTCATGGGAGGTGCTTGATGATCCACCGCTGGAGTATCGCCCGCAGGCTGTTCGTGGCGAATCTACTGATTGTGCTGGCCTTCATTGCGATCGTGGGTACCGCTACGTTCGTCGACGCCCGGGACCGAAGCTACGAGGAAGCCGGCCGGCGGATGACCGGTGTGGCTGCCGCAGTAGCCGCCAATCCCCTGGTTCTCCAAGCGGCCGACGCCCCGGAACCGACGGCGTTGCTCCAGCCCTACGCGCTGGACGTCATGGCTGGTTCCGGCGCAGATTTTGTCACCATCATGGCGCCGGACAGAACGCGCTGGACGCATCCCCGGGACGAAGAGCTTGGCAGGCCGTACATCGGCTCCATCGAGGCGTCGCTGCGTGGCGAGGTGTTCACCGAGGTCACCGCAGGAACGCTGGGGCCGTCGGTGCGGACTGTTGTTCCGGTCAAGGATGACGCGGGCAACATCAAGGCGCTGGTTGCCGCCGGCGTCACAGTCCGGACGGTGGACGTGGCACTTTCCAGCCGGCTGCCCGCACTCCTGGTCCTCGGCCTGGCCCTGCTCGTGGGCGGATCCTTGGCGTCCTGGCTGCTGGGCCGCTACCTGCGCCGGGTGACCAGGGGGTGGGGGCCGGAGCAGCTGGCGCAGCTCTTCGCCTACTACGAATCAGTCCTGCATTCCGTGCGTGAGGGGCTGATCCTGATCGACACCAAGGGCCGTGTGGTGATGTACAACGACCAGGCCGCCGATCTGCTGGGCCTGGAACCGCGCGATTCGGACGGTGATCCGTCGCGGCCGCCCTTCCTGAAGGACCTCCCGCTGGCTCGCAGCCTGAAGGAACTCTTTGAATCCGGCCGCACGGCCCACGATGAAATCCACCTGACGGGCCCGCGGATCGTGGTGGTGAACCAGGGCCCGGCCGTCGGGCCCGACTCCCCCGGCCTCCGCCGGCCGGCAGTGTTCGGCACCGTGGCCACCATCCGCGACCGGACAGAGATCGAATCGCTGGGCAGCGAACTGGAAACGATGCGGACGCTGTCCGACGCCCTCCGCGCCCAGACCCACGAGCACGCCAACCGGCTTCACACCATGGTTTCCCTGCTGGAGCTGGGGCGGACCCGGGAGGCCCTGGAATTCGCCACCAAGGATCTCGAACTGAGCCAGCAGCTGACCGACGAGATGGTGAGCTCCGTGGACGAGCCTGTCCTGAGCGCCCTGATCATGGGCAAGGCTGCGGAAGCCAATGAGCGCGGAGTAAAGCTGACGCTCTCCACGGAGGGGTCCGCGTCCATTGCGGGCCTGGCTGTCCAGGACCTTGTCACCATCCTGGGAAACCTCCTGGACAACGCGATCGACGCCGCCGCAGATGGCGCGGCTCCCAGAACTGTGGAACTGACAGTGGAGTCCGACGCCGAAGGGCTGGACATCACTGTGGAGGATTCCGGATCGGGCGTGGACCCTGCAGCGGTGGAGGATATTTTCCGGCACGGCTTCAGTACCAAGGCGTCCGGCCCGTTCGGACGCGGCATTGGCCTGGCCCTCGTCCGCCAGGCCGTGCAGCGCCTGGACGGTACGATGACCATCACAGGCACGGACGGCGCACGCTTCCAGGTCTTCCTGCCGGCCATGGCCGCCGGAACCGACAAAGAGGAGCAGTTCCAGTGAGCGATATCCGCGTCCTCGTGGTGGAAGACGAGCCGGTGGCGTCGGCCGCGCACGCAGCCTACGTGGGCAGGATGGCAGGATTCATGCTGGCCGGGACGGCCCCTGACGGCCAGTCAGCGCTCAGGCTGCTGGGGGAACTTGCGGCTGCCGGCGAGCCGGCGGAACTGGTCCTGCTCGACATGAACCTTCCGGACCTGCATGGTCTGGACATCGCCCGCCGGATGCGTGCGTCAGGAATCCTGGCGGACATTATTGCCATCACGGCGGTCCGAGAAGTGGCGATTGTCCGGAGCGCCGTGGCCATCGGCGTGGTCCAGTACCTGATCAAGCCCTTCACCTTTGCCACGTTCGAGGACAAGCTCTCCAGCTACCGGCTGTTCCGGCAGCAACTGGCCTCCCCCGGGTCCGGAGCCGGGAGGTCCGGCGCATCCCAGAGCGAGGTTGACCAGGCCTTCGCAAGCCTCCGGGCGCCGTCGGAGATGCCCCTCCCGAAAGGCCTTTCCGTCTCCACGCTGGACTCGGTCCGGGACTACCTGAAACAGCATTCGGGATCCGTTTCGGCCACAGAGGTCATGGTGGCGCTGGGAATGTCCCGCGTGACGGCCCGCCGCTACCTCGAATACCTCGCCGACGCCGGCATCGCCTCCCGTGCGCCCCGGTACGGCACGCCCGGCCGGCCGGAAAACGAGTACGGCTGGAAGCGGCCCTGACACCACAGCCCTGTTTCCCGGAGAGCCCGAGGCTAGGCAGAGGAGATGGCTTCCTTGAGGGCCCCCAGCACCAGAGTCACTGATGCGGCGTTTGCGTTGGGGCCCATCATTCCGATCCGCCAGATGCTGGCCTCATACTTGCCCGCCCCTGAGCCAATCTCGATGCTGAAGTGCTCCAGAAGATGGCGGCGTACGGCCGCGGAGTCGACGCCGTCCGGGACCTTAACAGTGGTAAGGCTGGGCAGCCGGTGGCCCTCGGCCGCGAACAGCTCAAGACCCATCTCCTGGAGCCCCGCCTGCAACGCGGCACCTGCCGCGCGGTGGCGCGCCTGGACCGCGTCCAGTCCCTCAACCAGGATTCTTTGCAAGCCCGCCTGCAGGCCGGCGATCATGGTGACCGGCGGCGTGTGATGGTAAGTTCGACCGCTGCCACTGGCGGCCCCGACGTAACCGCCCAGCAGTCCGACGTCCAGGTACCAGGAGCGGGGATCCTTGATCCTTCGCTCGAAGGCCCTGCCCGACATTGTGAAGGGCGACAGCCCCGGCGGCACGCCGAGGCATTTCTGAGTGCCCGCATAGCCGACGTCGATTCCCCAGTCGTCTGCGCGGAGTTCCAGCCCGCCGATGGATGTCACGGCGTCGACAATGAGCAGCGCATCACCCTTGTTCTGCCCGAGCGATGCGACGTCGGACAGGACGCCCGTTGACGTTTCGGCGTGGACTGCCGCAATCACCTTCGGCCGCGGGTGAGCCGCCAGGACGCGTTCGACGTCGATAGGCGTGCCCCATTCGTGGTCCACCCGAACCACGGTCGCGCCGCAGCGGCGGGCCACCTCACACATGCGCTCACCAAAGAACCCATTGACGGCGATCACTGCCACATCGCCGTCGTCCACGGTGTTCACAAAAGCCGCTTCCATGCCGCCGGAACCGGTGACGCTCAAAGGCAGCGTGCGGGCATTCTGGGTCCCCCAGACCGTGCGGAGGCCCTCGCAGGTGTTGTCCAGCCGTTCAATAAAGACCGGATCCAGGTGCCCAATCACCGGATGCGCCAACGCAGCGGTCACTTCCGGGTAGCAGTTGCTCGGTCCCGGACCGAACAGGAACCGCGAGGTCAAAGCCTGTGGCATTGGAACTCCTTCGTTGGGGGACTCTTTGCCCTTGCCGGGACGGTCAGTGCTTCGGTGCGACAGCGATATCCTCGCCGTCAACGGCGTTGAACGGCGTGTGGCGATCCATGATCAGCAGGTAGGTGAAAGCTGCCACGATCGCGCCGACGAACCAGGAGAAGCCGGAGATATACGTGAACGCAGGGACGAGCGCCAGCACCAGAGCGACGATCGCCGCCGGAGTGCCCGCGATGACGGCCTTCCGGTTGACGCCACGGGTGTAGGCATAGTCCCCGTCGGGGGAATCCGAGTACAAATCCGGAACGTTGACCCTGCCCTTCCGGACCAGCCAATAGTCAGCCATGATCACGCCGAACAGCGGCCCCAGGAGCGCGCCCAGCCCGCCCAGGAAGTAGACGATAACCACCGGCGAGTTGTACAGGTTCCACGGCAGGATCACCAGGCCGATCACCGCGGAGATAATGGCTGCGCGGCGGAAGTTCAACGTCCGTGGGAAAAGGTGGGCCAAGGTGTAGATGGGCGCCACGAAGTTGGCCATAAGATTTACGGCCACCGTCAGGATGATCAGGGCCAGGCAAGCCAGCACCAGCAGGAACGTGTTCGGGATGGCGTTGACGATGTCCGTGGGCGACTCGATGACCGTTCCGTCGATCTTGTACTGGGCGCCGGCGAGAACGACGACGATGGCGGCGAAGAAGAGCATGTTGATGGGGATGCCGAAGAAGTTGCCCCGCACCACCGACCGCCGGGAGGGCGCGCCCCGGGTGAAGTCGCAGAAGTTCAGCACGAACGTACCGTAAACGACCACCCAGAGCGCCGCCGACTGGAAAATCCGCACCCACATGACCGGGCCCGTCAGCGAGTCGGCGGTGGACCAGGCAATGGTCCCGCCGGCTTCCATCAACATCCAGACGGCCAGCGCGAGCATGGTGACCAGGATGATGGGGCCGGCGAAGGCCTCGTACTTGCGGATCATCTCCATGCCGAAGCTCACGATCACGGTCTGCAACGCCCATAGCGCAACGAACGAGATCCAGCCCAGAGTCGAGAGTCCGAGGAACGAGTCTGTATCGAGCGGCGCCACGGCCGGGGCGAGGGCCAAAATGAGGACCCGGAGCACCACCGAGGCCAGGTAGGTCTGGATGCCGAACCAGGCCACGGCCACGGAACCACGGATGATGGCGGGGATATTGGAGCCGCGGATGCCGAACGCAATCCGGCTCATGACCGGGAACGGCACGCCCGTCCGCTCGCCCATGAACCCCGAAAGGTTGAGGAGAAGGAACAGCAGGGCGGCGCCGAGCAGGAAAGCGAGTATGATCTGCCAGCCGCCCAATCCCAGGGCGAACAGTCCGATGGCGAACACGTAGTTGCCCAGCGAGTGCACGTCATTGGCCCAGAGCGTGAAAATGCTGTAGGCATGCCAGGTGCGGCCCTTGCGCGTGGTGGGCGCCAGGTCTTCGTTGTAGAGTCGGGGGCTCACGCCCGCGGGCACCTGGACCGGTGTGGCTGACCTGCCCCTCACAATCTCCTCGACCGCGGGATCGCCGGTGCCCCACGGCTCCGGGTCAGTCAGATCCGGGTGCCGGTGATCGTCGGGCGAAGCATGACCGTGTTGGTGGGACATATAGACCTCCGTGTGGCGGAGAGGGCGTTGCGGGTGCGGAGCGTTGTGGACGGGAACTGGTGCCGCGGACACGATATCCGTGGGTCAGGTCACAGTCAAGGCTTCGCGTTGACTCATAGAAAACCTCCGCGTAGCCGGATACGTTGCCTCATTTGAAAACCTCCGCGTAGCGGCGTGGCTCAACATGGTGGAAGCGCATGCAGGCTATGCCCGTTTTCATGGAGCTCACGATGGTCCAGCGGCAGGCTGTGACAAAGAAGAAAGCCCTCGCCTACAAGGGAGCGGATCGTGCAGGGAAGTCCCGGATCCTGAACGAGCTGGTCGAGCTGACCGGCTGGCACCGCGATTACGCCCGGGCCGCCCTGCGCCAGGCCCTGGTCCTGAAGGTCGTCAGGCCCAGACCGGGCCGGACGCCGGTCTACGGCCCGGATCTGCTGTCCCCGCTGATCACGTGCTGGGCGGTGCTGCGCGCCCCTGCCGGCAGGCTGCTGGCCCCGATGCTGCCGGTCCTGGTGCCGCTGCTGCGCCGCGACAAGGAACTGGAGATCACCGATGCGCAGGCGGATCTGCTGATGCGGATGAGCGCGGCGACCATCGACCGTAAACTCGCCGGCGAACGGGCGAAACTATTCCCGCGCGGCCGGTCCCACACCAAGCCCGGCACGCTCTTGAAATCCCAGATCCCGATCCGGACCTGGGCCGAGTGGGACGACGCTGTCCCGGGTTTCGTGGAGATCGATCTGGTCGGCCACGAGGGCGGCAACAGCTTCGGGGAATTCTGCTTCACCCTGACAGTGACCGACATTTCCACCGGATGGACGGTGAACCGGTCCGTGCGGAACAAGGCCGCCAAATGGGTCTTCGAAGCCCTCGAACAGGTCACCGGAGTGTTCCCCTTCCCGATCATCGGGATCGATTCGGACAACGGCTCCGAGTTCATCAATGACCACCTGCTCGCGTACTGCCACGCAAACCGGATCACCTTCACCCGGTCCCGGCCCGGGAACAAGAACGACGGCGCCCACGTGGAGCAGAAGAACTGGGCAAGGGTCCGGGAACTGGTCGGCTACCTCCGCTATGACACCGCCGCGGAACTCGAGAAACTCAACGAAATCTGGGCACGGGACCGGGTCTTCACCAACTACCTGCTGCCCCAACAGAAACTCATCGAGAAGCAGCGGCACGGCGCGAAAGTGACCAAGAAACACGACGCGCCAACCACACCCCACCAGCGGGCGATCCGCCACGAAACCATGCGCAAACGCCCGATCATCCGGATGAACGCCGCCTTCAAACAGATCAAACCCGCCGCACTCTCACGCCAGATCCTGGCGCTGACCGGTCAGCTGGAAACACTCTCCCGGGCAAAACAACCCGCCGCCATCAAGCCCGTCAACAAGGCCTGGAACAACTGAAGAACCGGAGGTTTTTCAATGAGGCAACGAAACCCTCAACCGGAGGTTTTCAGATGAGGCAACGAATCAGTCTTCCCGGAGGTATTGCAATGAGGCAACAGGGGCTTCGCGTTGACTCATAGAAAACCTCCGCGTAGCCGGATACGTTGCCTCATTTGAAAACCTCCGCGTAGCGGCGTGGCTCAACATGGTGGAAGCGCATGCAGGCTATGCCCGTTTTCATGGAGCTCACGATGGTCCAGCGGCAGGCTGTGACAAAGAAGAAAGCCCTCGCCTACAAGGGAGCGGATCGTGCAGGGAAGTCCCGGATCCTGAACGAGCTGGTCGAGCTGACCGGCTGGCACCGCGATTACGCCCGGGCCGCCCTGCGCCAGGCCCTGGTCCTGAAGGTCGTCAGGCCCAGACCGGGCCGGACGCCGGTCTACGGCCCGGATCTGCTGTCCCCGCTGATCACGTGCTGGGCGGTGCTGCGCGCCCCTGCCGGCAGGCTGCTGGCCCCGATGCTGCCGGTCCTGGTGCCGCTGCTGCGCCGCGACAAGGAACTGGAGATCACCGATGCGCAGGCGGATCTGCTGATGCGGATGAGCGCGGCGACCATCGACCGTAAACTCGCCGGCGAACGGGCGAAACTATTCCCGCGCGGCCGGTCCCACACCAAGCCCGGCACGCTCTTGAAATCCCAGATCCCGATCCGGACCTGGGCCGAGTGGGACGACGCTGTCCCGGGTTTCGTGGAGATCGATCTGGTCGGCCACGAGGGCGGCAACAGCTTCGGGGAATTCTGCTTCACCCTGACAGTGACCGACATTTCCACCGGATGGACGGTGAACCGGTCCGTGCGGAACAAGGCCGCCAAATGGGTCTTCGAAGCCCTCGAACAGGTCACCGGAGTGTTCCCCTTCCCGATCATCGGGATCGATTCGGACAACGGCTCCGAGTTCATCAATGACCACCTGCTCGCGTACTGCCACGCAAACCGGATCACCTTCACCCGGTCCCGGCCCGGGAACAAGAACGACGGCGCCCACGTGGAGCAGAAGAACTGGGCAAGGGTCCGGGAACTGGTCGGCTACCTCCGCTATGACACCGCCGCGGAACTCGAGAAACTCAACGAAATCTGGGCACGGGACCGGGTCTTCACCAACTACCTGCTGCCCCAACAGAAACTCATCGAGAAGCAGCGGCACGGCGCGAAAGTGACCAAGAAACACGACGCGCCAACCACACCCCACCAGCGGGCGATCCGCCACGAAACCATGCGCAAACGCCCGATCATCCGGATGAACGCCGCCTTCAAACAGATCAAACCCGCCGCACTCTCACGCCAGATCCTGGCGCTGACCGGTCAGCTGGAAACACTCTCCCGGGCAAAACAACCCGCCGCCATCAAGCCCGTCAACAAGGCCTGGAACAACTGAAGAACCGGAGGTTTTTCAATGAGGCAACGAAACCCTCAACCGGAGGTTTTCAGATGAGGCAACGAATCAGTCTTCCCGGAGGTATTGCAATGAGGCAACAGGGGCTTC